>DASWOL010000232.1:0-25881 GCA_036398695.1 Cellulomonas sp.
GTCACCGCGGTGAACACACCCAACGGGAACGCCACGTCGATGCCCTGGAGGTTGTGCTCGACCGCGCCCAGCACGCGCACCTGGCGCTTCGGGTCGACCGGGCGACGGCGCTGCGGCATCGGGATGGAGCGCCGGCCGGACAGGTAAGCGCCGGTGACCGACTCCGGCGACGCGAGCAGCCCGGCCAGGTCACCGGAGTGCACCACGCGACCGCCGTGCTCGCCGGCACCCGGCCCGATGTCGACGATCCAGTCCGCGACGCGGATCGTGTCCTCGTCGTGCTCGACGACGATGAGCGTGTTCCCCAGGTCACGCAGCCTGGTCAGCGTGTCGATCAGGCGACGGTTGTCCCGCTGGTGCAGGCCGATGCTCGGCTCGTCGAGCACGTAGAGCACGCCGACGAGTCCCGACCCGATCTGCGTCGCCAGCCGGATGCGCTGCGCCTCGCCACCCGAGAGCGTCGCCGCGGGCCGCGACAGCGAGAGGTAGTCCAGCCCGACGTCGAGCAGGAAGCCGAGCCTCGCCTGGATCTCCTTGAGCACCTGTGCTGCGATCGCCCGCTCACGGACACCGAGCTCCAGGCCGTCGAGGTACTGGCGCGCCTCGCCGATCGGCAGCTGGCACACGTCCCAGATCGACTTGCCGCCCACCTTGACGGCGAGGACCTCCGGCTTCAGACGCGCGCCCTGGCACACCGGGCACGGCACCTCGCGCATGAACGCCTCGTAGCGCTCCTTGCTCCAGTCCGAGGACGTCTCCGCGTACCGCCGCTCGATGAAGCTGACCACGCCCTCGAAGCCGGTGGAGTACTGCCGCTCACGGCCCCAGCGGTTGCGGTACCGAACCTTCACCTCGTAGTCGCGACCGTGCAGCACCGCGTCCTTCGCACGCTGTGGCAACGCCCGCCACGGAGTGTCCATGGAGAAGCCCAGGTCGTCGGCCAGGGCGGACAGCACACGCTCGAAGTACTCCGCCGAGGTCTGCGCCCACGGGGCGACGGCGCCCTGCGCGAGCGACAGGTCGTCGTTCGGGACCACCAGATCCGGGTCGACCTCGAGCCGCGAGCCGATGCCGGTGCACTCCGGGCACGCACCGTACGGCGCGTTGAACGAGAACGTCCGCGGCTCGATCTCGTCGAGCGTCAGCACGTGGTCGTTGGGGCACGAGCGCCGCTCGGAGAACCGCCGTTCCTTCGTCGGGTCGTCGATGTCCAGGTCCACGAGGTCCACCACCAGCAGGCCGCCGGCGAGGTTGAGCGCGGTCTCGACCGAGTCCGTCAGCCGGCGCTGCACGCCGTCGCGCGCGGCGAGCCGGTCCACCACCACCTCGATGTCGTGCTTGAGCTTCTTCTCCAGCGTCGGCGGGCTGGCGAGCTGGATCACCTCGCCGTCGACGCGCGCCCGGGCGAAGCCCTTGGCCTGCAGCTCGGCGAAGAGCTCCTGGTACTCACCCTTGCGGCCTCGGACCACCGGCGCGAGCACCTGGTAGCGCGTGCCCTCCGGCAGCTCGAGCAACCGGTCGACGATCTGCTGGGGCGTCTGCGACTGCACCCGCTCGCCGCAGACCGGGCAGAACTGCGTGCCGGCCCGCGCGAACAGCAAGCGCAGGTAGTCGTACACCTCGGTGATGGTGCCGACCGTCGACAGCGGGTTGCGGTTGGTCGACTTCTGGTCGATCGAGACCGCCGGGGACAGCCCCTCGATGAAGTCGACGTCCGGCTTGTCCATCTGGCCCAGGAACTGCCGCGCGTACGCCGACAGCGACTCGACGTAGCGCCGCTGCCCCTCGGCGAAGATCGTGTCGAACGCCAGCGACGACTTCCCCGAGCCCGACAGCCCGGTGAACACGATGAGCCGATCGCGGGGCAGATCGAGGTCGATGTTCCGCAGGTTGTGCTCGCGGGCGCCCCGCACCACCAGACGGTCGTTCACGGTTCGGGAGTCTACGTCGATTCTCCGACACTCGCACACATGTTCGATCCGTGGACGCGTGCGCGCCCGGACTCACCCCAGACTGGTCGTCGCGCCGCCCGCCGCGGGCGCCGCCGCCTTCGGCATCGCCAGCACGGCCTCGCGCACCACGCGCCGCAGCACCTTGCCCACCTGGGACCGGGGAAGGTCCGGCAGCACGACCAACCGGCGCGGCAGCTGGTACTTCGCCAGTCGCTGCTCGCACCACGCGCGGACCGCATCCAGGTCGATGCCGCGGGCGCCCTCCTCGAGCACCACGGCCGCGACGACGGACTCGCCGTGCGTCCCGGACGGCTCGCCCACCACGGCGACGTCCGCGATGCCCGGCATGGTCCGCAAGTGCTCCTCGACCTGCGACGGGTACACCTTGAAGCCGCCGGAGACGATCATCTCCTTCATCCGGTCGACCAGGACGACGAACCCGTCGGCCTCGATCCGCACCACGTCCCCGGTCCGCAGCCAGCCGTCCGGCAGCAGCTGGTGCGCGGTCTCGTCGGGCCGGTTCCAGTACCCGGCGAACACCTGGGGGCCGCGGATCAGCAGCTCGCCGGGCTCCCCCGGCCGCACGTCCCGTCCGGGATCCTCCTGGTCCACCACGCGAATCTCGGTGGACGGCCACGGGAGGCCGAGCGCGCCGGGCCGGCGGTCAGCCGTGAACGGGTTGCCGAGGGCCACCGGCGACGTCTCGGTCATGCCGTACCCCTCGATGACCAGTCCGCCGGTCTGCTCCTCCCAGCGCCGGGCCACCTCGGCCGGCAGCGCCATGGCGCCCGAGATGCCGTAGCGGATGGACGTCAGGTCGACGCCGCGGGCGGCCGCGGCCTTGGCGAGCCGGTCCAGCATCGGCGGCACGCACGGCATGAAGGTCGCGGGGACCCGCCGCTGCGCGGCGAGCACGAGGTCCACGTCGAAGCTGGGGAAGACGACGAGCGTCGCGCCGATGCTCGTCCCGTACGCCAGGCACACGGTCAGGCCGAACCCGTGGAAGAACGGCAGGGTCGCGTACATCACCTCGCTGCCGTCCCGCGAGCCGAGCCAGGCACGGGCCTGCACCACGTTCGCCATGAGGTTGCGGTGGGTGAGCACGGCACCCTTGGGCGTGCCGGTGGTGCCGCCCGTGTACTGGATCAGGGCGGTGTCCGAGGCGGCGGGCCACGGATGCTCGTCGGACAGCGGCGGCGTGCGGGCGACCAGCCGGTGCCACAGCGGCGTGCCCGCCGGCACAGCGCCGCACATCGACGCGCGCTTCTCGCGCGCGGCGCGCACCGGCAGCCGCAGCGCCATCCGCTTGGCCCAGGGCAGGTCCGCCGCGAGGTCGACGGCCACGACGGTCCGCAGCGCGGCGCCGCGCGCCTCCAGCACGGCCGGCACGGCCTTGGTCCAGACGAGCGCGACCGACGCGCCGCAGTCCTCGAGCTGGTAGCGCAGCGCCTCGGTGGTGTACGTCGGGTTGTGCTCGACGACCACGGCACCGATCCGCAGCACGGCGTGGAAGGCGACGACGTGCGCGGTGCAGTTCGGCAGGACGATCGCCACCCGGTCGCCGGCACGCACGCCGAGGTCGACCAGCGCCTGCGCCGCACGGGCGACCGCCCCGGACAGCTGCCGGTAGGTCAGCCGGTGGCCCAGGAAGTCGGCGGCGACCCGGTTCGGGAACCGCGCCGTGGCCGAGACCAGACTGACGCCGAGCGGCTCGCCCGGCACCTCGATCTCGCGGGGTACGTCCGCGGGGTAGGCGGCAGGGACAGGCAGCGGTACTGCAGCCGAAGGCACGTCCCGAGCCTAAACCTACGGAACCGTAAGTTACGGATACGTAGGGTGACGATTCGGTGTCGAGTCGTCAGCCCTGGAGCGGCCCCAGCACCGACTGCGCCACCGTCGCGTGGGCGGACTCGTCGTCGGACGGGTGGTAGATCCCGGCCAGCACGTCGCGGTACAGCCGGTTGAGCTCCTGACCGGTCGAGTACCCCGCTCCGCCGCTGACCCGCAGCGCCAGGTCGACCACCACGCGCGCCACCTCGGTGGCCCGCACCTTCAGGCCGACGAGCTGGGCGAACAGCCGCGCGCCGTAGTCCTCCCCCTCGTCGATACCACGGGACAGGGCGAACACCTCCAGCTCCGCGCCGTCCTGCGCGAGCGCGGCGTCCGCCACCTTCCACCGGATGTCGGGGTCCTGGCTGTAGGCGCGGCCCTCGTACTTCATCGACGTGCGGCGCCCGGTCGCCTCGGCTCCCAGCGCCAGCGCCCTGCGCCCGATCCCGGTGTAGACCGCGGCGAGCAGGATCTCGAAGACCGCGAACAGCGAGACGATGAAGGGGTCGGCGTTGGGGCCTGGCGGCAGCGCACGCACCACCCGGTCAGCGGGGGCGTAAGCGCCCTCGAGGACGGTGGTGCGCGACTGGCTCGCCCGCATGCCGAGGGTGTCCCAGTCGTCCTTCGTCGTGGTGCCCTCCCGGGTCACGACGGCGTGCACCAGGCGCGGGCCGTCCGGGTGCTGCTCGTCCAGCCCGAAGGTCGCCAGCCGCGTCCACACCGGAGCCAGCGACGTGAAGATCTTGGTGCCGTAGTACCGGTAGCCGCCGTCCGGCTGACGCTCGGCCCGTGTCCGGGAGCCGAACATCACCAGGTCGTTGCCCGCCTCGGAGTTGCCGAACGCGAACACCTCTCCCGCCGCCGCATCCGTCAGGACGAACGCCATCGAGTCGTCACCGCGGGCGCGCAGCAGCGCGGCCATGCCGGTGACCACCAGGTGCATGTTCACGGACAGCGCCGTCGCCGGCGCCGCACCCGCCAGCCGCACCTGTTCGCGCGCCACCTCCTCCAGCGTCAGGCCGCCGCCGCCCAGCTCGGTGGGCACGAAGGCCGTCAGGTAGCCGGCGGCGCGCAGGTCCGCCAGGTCGTCGTCGGGGAACGTGTTGTCCCGGTCGTGACCGGCGGCGCGCTCGTAAATCGCGGCCAGCACGTCGTCCGTCAGCACAGTGCGCAGAATCCGTGGCATGCCGTCACTCTCGCACGGCGGACGGCGGGGACACACGCGGCCTCCGCGACCGTGGCGGACCGTCGCGACGACTGCGACGGCTGCGAACGCGGCAGGATGGCTCGGTGACCGTCTACGCCGTCCGCTACCGCTACAACGACCGCACCGAGCAGCGGTTGACCGCCCGTCCGGTGCACCGCGCGTGGCTCGCCGAGCGCCTCGCGGCAGGCGACCTGCTCGCCTCCGGGCCGTTCACCGGTGGCGAGACCGGTGCGCTCCTCATCTTCCGCGCCGCGTCGCGCGACGATCTGGACGCGATCCTCGCCCGCGACCCGTTCGCTGCCGAGGACGTGCTCGCCGATGTCGAGGTACGTGAGTGGGAGCAGGTCCTCGGCCCCTGGGCGGCGCTCGGCTGACAGCATCCGCGGGCACCCGCACCCCCAGCGTGTCCAGCTGCTGATTCCGCCGCATTCCAGCCCGGTCGGTGCACGCGCGCATCCCCACCGCCCAGCCGGATCACGCTGTATCCGCGCGCATCGGCGCGCCCGTCGGGTCGCGTCGCCGCCGGGCGCGCCGACGCGCGGTCGGGTGGCGCTATCCGCGCGTCACGTCGCCCTCGTCGCCGTCGCCGAGCGCGTGCGCGACATCGGTGTCCTGGGTCGGCTGGCGGCGGGCGTAGATCAGGCTGGCCGCGACCGTGACCCCGAGGACGACGGCGATGACGACGAGCGACACCCACGTCGGGATCTCCGGCGCCCACTCGACGGGCCGGCCGCCGTTGACGAACGGCACGGTGTTGGTGTGCAGCGCCTCCGCGATCATCTTCACGCCGATGAACCCGAGGATCGCGGCCAGCCCGTACGGCAGGAACTCCAGCTTGCGCAGCAGCCCGCCCAGCAGGAAGTACAGCTGGCGCAACCCCATGAGGGCGAACACGTTGGTGGTGAAGACGATGAACGGGTCGCGCGTCAGTCCGAAGATCGCCGGGATCGAGTCGAACGCGAACAGCACGTCGGTGGTGCCGATCGCGACGAACACGACGAGCAGCGGGGTGAACACCCGCTTGCCGTCGACGAAGGTCCGCACGCGGGGGCCGTCGTACTGCCGCGACAGCGGCAGCAGCCGCTCGGCGATGCGCACCACGACGTTCTCCCGGTACTCCTCGTCCTGCGAGCTGCCCTCCCGTGCCACCGAGATCGCCGTGTAGACGAGGAAGATGCCGAACAGGTAGAACACCCATCCGAACCGCACGAGGATCGCGGCGCCGGCCAGGATGAACGCCGCACGCAGGACGAGCGCCAGGATGATCCCCACCATCAGCACGCGCTGCTGCTGGTCCCGCGGCACCGCGAAGGCACCCATGATCAGCATGAACACGAAGAGGTTGTCGACCGACAGGCTGTACTCGGTCAGCCACCCGGCGACGAACTCCCCGGCCGGGGCCGCACCACCCACCCAGGCGAGCAGGCCGGCGAACACCAGCGCCAGGGTGACGTAGACCAGCACCCACGTCACGCTCTCGCGGATGGAGGGCACGTGCGGACGGCGGGTGACGATCGCCAGGTCCGCGAGCAGGATCCCGACGACGACGACGAGGGAGACCACCTCGAAGACGACCGGCAGCTCGTGGATCATGCGAGTCGCCGAGCGGTCCGGGAGCCGGTCCCAGCCAGAACGTCCATGCGATGAGCCTCCGGTGCACGTGGTGAAGTGACCGGAGGTCTTCTCTGCCCGCCCGGCCACCCGGGCGGACCGGTGTCACCGGGCCGGCAACGCTGGCGACCGTGATGACGACGACACCGTGGGGAGTACTCCCCTCCGCCAGCCAGTGTAGGACACGAGCCGCGGGGCCCCACAGGCAGGCACAACTGCCCCGAGAGACGCACCGCTCTGTCCGGGCACGCAGCATCCATGCGGGGGCCCTTCCCTCGCACGCGAAGCCCGACCCTTTCCTGGCTCGGGATGCCGACCCGCCCCGGCACGGGACGCCGACGTCAGGCAGTTGCTGCGCCAGTCACCGGCTCGGAAGCGCCGGCTTCAGGCGGTGGCGGCTCTGATGCCTCGCAGCTCCTTCTTCAACCCGGCGATCTCGTCGCGCAGCCGTGCCGCCAGCTCGAACTGCAGCTCGGCGGCCGCGGCGTGCATCTGGTCCGTCAGCTCCTGGATGAGGCTGGCCAGATCGCCCGCCGCGACGCCGGCGAGCTTGTTGCGCTCCTCGTGCGGTGCGCGCGAGCTGAAGCCCGGCACCGGCGCCTTGCCTCGACTCGCCTGACGGCCGGCCCCGCCGATCAGCTCAACCGTGTCGGCGTCCTCGCGCGCGAGCAGGTCGGTGATGTCGTTGATCTTCTTGCGGAGCGGCGTGGGGTCGATGCCGTGCTCCGTGTTGTACGCGACCTGCTTCTCGCGTCGGCGGTTGGTCTCGTCGATCGCCTTCGCCATGCCGGCCGTGATCCGGTCGGCGTACATGTGCACCTCGCCGGACACGTTGCGCGCCGCGCGGCCGATGGTCTGGATCAGCGAGGTCCCCGATCGCAGGAATCCCTCCTTGTCCGCGTCGAGGATCGCGACGAGCGACACCTCCGGGAGGTCGAGGCCCTCGCGCAGCAGGTTGATGCCCACCAGCACGTCGAACTCGCCCAGCCTCAACCCGCGCAACAACTCGACCCGCCGCAGGGTGTCGACCTCCGAGTGCAGGTACCGCACCCGAACGCCCTTCTCCAGCAGGTAGTCCGTCAGATCCTCGGACATCTTCTTGGTCAGCGTGGTCACGAGCACGCGCTCGTCGCGCTCGACCCGCTCGCGGATCTCACCCAGCAGGTCGTCGATCTGGCCCTTGGTCGGCTTGACGATCACCTGGGGGTCGATCAACCCGGTGGGCCGGATGATCTGCTCGACCACGCCGTCGGACATCGACAGCTCGTACTGGCCCGGCGTCGCCGACAGGTACACCGTCTGCCCGATCCGGTCGACGAACTCCTCCCAGCGCAGCGGCCGGTTGTCGATGGCGCTCGGCAACCGGAAGCCGTGGTCCACGAGGGTGCGCTTGCGCGACATGTCGCCCTCGAACATCGCGCCGATCTGCGGCACGGTGACGTGCGACTCGTCGATCACCAGGAGGAAGTCCTCCGGGAAGTAGTCGAGCAGCGTGTTGGGCGAGGTTCCCGCGGCCCGCCCGTCGATGTGCCGCGAGTAGTTCTCGATCCCGGCGCACGACCCGATCTGGCGCATCATCTCCACGTCGTACGTGGTCCGCATGCGCAGGCGTTGCGCCTCGAGCAGCTTGCCCTGCTTCTCCAGCTCCGCCAGCCGGCCCTCGAGCTCGGCCTCGATACCGCCGATGGCCCGCTCCATCCGCTCCGGCCCGGCGACATAGTGGGTCGCGGGGAAGATGTGGACCTCCTCCTCGGAGCGCACCACGTCGCCCGTGAGGGGATGGAGCGTGGCGATCGCCTCGATCTCGTCGCCGAAGAACTCGATGCGAACCGCGAGCTCCTCGTACACCGGGATGATCTCGACCGTGTCGCCGCGGACCCGGAAGGTCCCGCGCGTGAATGCCATGTCGTTGCGTGTGTACTGCATCCCCACGAACCGGCGCAGCAGCTGGTCGCGGTCCACCTGGTCGCCGACGTGGAGCGTCACCATCCGGTCGACGTACTCCTGCGGCGTGCCCAGCCCGTAGATGCAGCTGACCGTCGCGACCACGACGACGTCCCGGCGGGTGAGCAGCGAGCTGGTCGCCGAGTGCCGCAGCCGCTCGACCTCGTCGTTGATCGACGAGTCCTTCTCGATGTACGTGTCCGTCTGCGGGATGTACGCCTCGGGCTGGTAGTAGTCGTAGTACGAGACGAAGTACTCGACCGCGTTGTTCGGCAGCAGGTCGCGGAACTCCGTGGCCAGCTGCGCAGCGAGCGTCTTGTTGGGCGCCATGACGAGCGTGGGCCGCTGGAGGCGTTCGATGAGCCACGCGGTGGTCGCCGACTTGCCGGTGCCGGTGGCTCCGAGCAGGACGACGTCCTTCTCTCCGGCCTCGATACGACGCGCGAGGTCGTCGATCGCTGTCGGCTGGTCGCCGCTCGGGCGGTACTCGCTGATCACCTCGAACGGCGCCACCGTGCGTTGAAGATCCGTGACGGGGCGCATGTCACCACGGTACGTCGCCCCACCGACACTCCCCGTGGCGGGGCCGGCCATCGCCCCCCTTCGGGCCGGTCACCCGCACGTCGTACAAATCCGGGCAAAACACCCGCACGAATGGCCGGGCGCGGGTACGGTCCGAAGTGTGGGGGCCAGCACGAGGGCCATGGCGGACCGGGACGGTCCCAACCCCCTTGCGCCCTTCGTCCGGCAGCGGCTCCGACTCCTGGAGACACTCCTCGCCGCGGCGCTCCGGGAGCGTGACGAGCACCAGCACGAGCTTCGGTCGGCGCTCCTCGCCGTCGAGGCCGCGGGTCGGGCGCTCGCCAGCCGACTCGGGCAGCTCGGTGACCTGGCGGACGCCGAGCTGGCGTCCGCCGTCCAGGGTGAGGCCGCCCGGATGCAGCGCCTTGTGTCGGGGACCCCCCAGGAGACCGCAGAGGACTGTGGCGTCCTCGACGCACTCGTTTCCGTCGTCGTCGCCCACCGCGCCACCGGGCAGCACATCTCGCTGGACGTACCCCGCGACGTGCACGTCGTCGCGCGGCCGCACGTCCTGGCAGAGGTCGTCGCCAACCTGCTCGTCAACTCCGCTCGTCACGCCCCGGGCGCCGGCGTGAGCATCACCGCGGTGGACGACCTCCGCCCGGAGTTCGTCCGGCTCGTGGTCGCCGACGACGGACCCGGATTTCCGCCCGACGCCCTGGTCCGCGCCACCGAGCGCGGCTGGCGTGGCGCCGACGGCTCCGTTCCCGGCAGCGGGCTCGGTCTGTACCTCTCGTCGCAACTCGTGCAGCGCGAGGGGGGTGCCCTCACCCTGCTGCGACCGCGACCTGGCGCCACCGGCGCCGTCGTCGCGCTCGACCTCCGCGACGCTCATGCCGTCGCCCCACACCCCCTCGACGGCCTGGCTGACGCATCGTGACCGACCGCGTCCTCGTCGTCGAGGACCACGTGCTCCTCGCCCAGCTCATCGTCGGCGCCCTGCGCTACCGCGGCCTCACCGCGGACATCGCGCCCTCCACGCGCGCCGACGACGTGCTGGCGGTGGCCGGCGAGGGCACGCTCGTGCTGCTCGACCTGCACCTGGACGACGGCCGCGACGGCAGCCGGCTCGTCGCGTCGCTGCGTGCGGCCGGAGCGCGCGTGCTGATCCTCACCGGCAGCCACGACCTGCTGGCGGTGCGCCGCGCGCTCGACGACGGCGCAGTGGACGTCCTGGACAAGTCCCAGCCCTTCGAGGAGCTGGTCGACGCCATCGCCGCGGCCGGCGACGGCGCACGCCCCCGCGACGCCGCCGCCCACTACCGGATCGCCCGCGCCGCCCAGGAACGCGAGGCTCGGCGCGCCGCCGCGGAGGCGGTGCTCGGCCAGCTCACCCGGCGCGAGCGCGAGGTGCTCGACGCCCTCGTCGGCGGCGCCTCCGCCGACGAGATCGCGGCCGCCGCCGTCGTCTCGCTCACCACCGTACGCAGCCAGATCCGCGCGATCCTCACCAAGCTCGAGGTGCACAACCAGCTCGCGGCCGTCGCACGCGTGCGCCAGCTGCTCGACGACCTCGGTGAGCCCCTGGGCACGAATCCTCAGTCTTGAGGATGTGCCGCCCCGAGCCCGTTGCTTGGCTCGAAGGACGCGCTGGGCGTTGGCCCAGCGCTTCTCACTTGGGGGTACTCCATGCAGAAGTCAATGCTTCTCAAGCTGGGCGGCTTCGTGACCGCGCTGTGCGCGACCGGTGCTCTCGTCGCCGTCACCGTGCCGGCCACCGGCGCCTACTTCAGCGACTCGAAGCCCGGGTCGATCACCGCCACGTCCGGTCACCTGACGCTTGCTACCAGCGATCTCAACGTGAACTTCGACAAGCTCATGCCCGGAGTCCCGCAGGCCAAGAGCGTCGACTACAGGGTCAACGCCGACAGTGGCACCGTCGACGTCTGGCTGGTGTTCGACACGACCGCGCGCGACACGGTCACCGGGGCGACGACGGCTTACCACCTGTTCACCGGCGGCGGCAGCAGCCCGAGCGGTCTTGGCCGGTACGGCTACTTCCAGGTTGCCGACACCCACGGCGGCGTGGCCTTCACCTCGGGCAACCTCAAGTTCGCCGACGCGACCGACAACGACGCCAGCGACAACTGCGGCGTCGACCTCGCGACCGGGCGTGGCGGCAACGGCCGGATCTACGACGGCGTGACCGACTACAGCTCGGTACACGGAACCGGGACCACTCCGCCGCTGTGCGGTGCGCCCTCCAAGATCCTGCTCGCCTCCGACCTTGCCGACGGCGTCTCCGGAACCGTGACACTCACCTTCGGGCTGAACGGCCTCCTCCAGACCACCCAGGGCCAGTACGAGGGCACGGTTCCCTTCAGCATCGTCGCGACGCAGCACGGCGCGCCGCTTCCGTGACCTTCGCGGCTGCTGATGGGCCGCTGAACCCACGTCATGCGGCAATGAGCCGGCGCCATCGGCGCCGGCTCATTGCCGCGCTTGCGATCGCGACGGTCTTCGCCGGGCTCGGAGGAACGGCCGGCTGGTTCTTCTCCGAGTACCGCGCGTACGTGGTGCACACCGGCTCGATGTCACCGGGGATCGTCCCCGGTGACGTCGTGGTCGAGCGACGCGTCACCGGCGCGATCGCGCCAGGGGATGTCATCACCTTTCGAGCCTCCGAGTCCTCCTCCGAACTCGTGACACACCGCGTCGCGTCGATTGCCGCCGACGGGTCGATCACCACCAAGGGCGACGCGAACCAGACCGCGGATCCGGTGCCGGTCAACAGGGACCAGGTACAAGGGAAGGTCTCAGGCCGTGTGGCCGGGGCCGGCTATCTCGTGGTCTACCTCCAGCACCCGATGGGCCTGATGTCGCTGGCAACGTCCGTCTTCTGTGTGGTGCTGCTCTGGCAGGTGTTCTTCCCCACCCCCCGGCCTGAGCCGTCGTCGCCGGCGATGGCAGTGCCATGACGTCCCCTGGCGCGGGGCGGCGAACCCGCCGGCTGGAACGCGCTCTCGGCTTCGCGAGCTCTGCGTGCCTGCTCGTGCTGTTCATCACCTCGACCGCAACACAGGCCTGGACGCGGTTCGACCCGGGTTCTGCGGCCGCCCCGTCGCAGAGCGGTGGCCGGCCGGCAGTGGGCGCCGGCGTGCTGCTGGGCGGCCACGGAGCGCCGGGCACCACCTTCGGATGGCCGTGGAGCATCCTCGGGTGGCCGGGCCACCACAGCACCCCGGGCTGGCCGACGGGCGGTCCGTCCGGTGGAGGAGGCCAAGGCAGCACCGGGACCGGGACCGGCTCCGGCCACTTGCTGTCCGGCCCGGTGACGTTGACGATCCGGCAAGGCTCGACGGCCTACCTGCGGTTCGACGACCTGATGCCTGGTGACGCCCAGACCCGGACCATCGCCTACTCCGTCTCTTCCAATGCCTCCACCGTCGATCTGTGGATCGTCTTCGATCCGGGCTCGGCCGGATACCAGGCGTTCACCGGCGCGCCTGGCTCCGCGGACAGCCCGCGACATCCCGCCGGTGGGCTCGGCTCCTACGCCTATTTCGCCGTCTCGGACAGCAATGGCGGACCAGCCTTCGACTCGGGCAACCTGGAGTTCGTGCCTGGCACCCACAACACCGGTGTCTCCTGCACCATCGATCCGACGACGGGTCGTGGTGGCGGCGGCGACCTGCACAAGGGCATCCCGGCCGCACGCTGGTTCCCGGGGTACGGAGCCGTGTGGGGAAACGGGCAGAATCCAGTGCTCGGCCTGCCCCCCAGGCTGCCGTGGACCTACCCGGTCAGCACCCCGCCGTCCGAGCGGGAGATGTGCGGCGTCCCGGGCGCCATCCGCCTCGCGGCGAACCTCCGAACAGGCACTACGGGGACGGTCTCCATCACGCTCGGCCTGGACCCGACCTTCACCGAGCAAGGAGTCGCCCTTCCGGTGGTGCCGTTCACGCTCGTCGCCATGGAGCGAGGGGCACCGTACCCGTGCCCCGCCCCGAGGCTGGTGCCGTCTGCCCGGGTCACTTCCCGCTGGTGAAGGACACCTGGGCGTCGGGGTCCTCGGCCGCCACGAGCGCGCCGAACACCTCCATGTACCGCTCGTAGGCCGAGTACCCGAGGATCTTCTTGTTCCCCACGGACACCAGACCGCCGAAGCCGCCTTCCTTCACCTGGAAGGCGTCCACCGCGCTGCGTGCCGTGACACGACCGGCCCCGAGCGCGATCTCGACGTGGAACTGCATCACCTCGGCGCCGTCGTCGCGCACCATGTCGCGCACCCGCAGGTCCACTCGCATGCTGGCGCGCTCGCGCACCGACACCCAGCCGCGGTCGTCCTGAACGTGCCGCGCCGCCGCCGCCGCCAGGTCCACCATCCGCGCCGCTGTCAGCCGGTCGGACTGCACCGACACGGAAGCCTTCGACTGCCACGGCCTGGCCGCCCAGCCGCGCGTCCCCACTGCCGACACGGACATGCCCACCCCCGGCGTCCCCACACCGCGAGCCCGCCCGCAGGCGGACGGAGTGCGTCGTCGCACTCGTGCCCACGATGTCGGCATCCACGTGCACGAAGTTGCGGACTTCGGGCCGGGATCACCCGTTGGAGCGACGCAGGCGCCGCTACTGCTCGTCCGCCTCAGCGGTCCGCTCGTCGATCAGGCGCTGCCACAGGGCGTCCACCTGGGCGCGCAGGTTCTCGTCGGAACCCGTGCCGTCGAGCATCACGTCGGCCGCCGCCTCGCGTTCGTCGTCGGTGGCCTGCGCCGCGACGCGCGCGAGCGCGTCGCCAGGTGCCAACCCGCGCAGCCGCACCAGCCGGTCCACCCGCAGGTGCGCGGGGGCGGCGACCACCACCACCACACCGAACGAGTGGGCCTGTCCGGTCTCGACGAGCAGCGGGATGTCGTGGACGACGACCGCCGCCGGATCGGCCGCAGCAGCGGCCGCCTCCCGCTCCGCCGCGAGCCGTCGCACCTGCGGGTGGACGATCGCCTCGAGCCGGCGCCGCGCCTCGTCGTCGGCGAAGACGACCCGCCACAGCGCGGCCCGGTCCAGCCCGCCCGCTGCCGCGACCACCCCGGGCCCGAAGGCGGCGACCACCTCGTCGTACCCGCTGGTCCCCGGCGCGACGACGAGCCGCGCCAGATCGTCGGCATCGATGACCACGGCCCCCAGCTCGGTGAAGCGCCGCGCCGCGACCGACTTGCCCGCCGCGATCCCGCCGGTCAGCCCGATGCGCTGCATGGCCCCATCGTGCCCGAACGGGAGCCGGACCGCGCCCCGCCCGGCCTGAATGCCGACGGGCCGGCCACCCGAAGGTGGCCGGCCCGTGGCAGAGACCGCGAGGTCAGTTGCCGGTCAGCTTCTCCCGCAGCGCGGCGAGCGCCTCGTCCGAGGCGAGCGTGCCGGTCGCCTCGTCGGTCGACGACGAGTACGACGACGGCGCGGGGGCCGAGGAGTCGCCGCTGACGGCAGCCTCGGCGTCCGCCGCGGCGGCCGCCGCGACCTGCTTGCGGTGCGCCTCCCAGCGGGAGTGGGCGGCGGCGTACTGCGCCTCCCAGGCCTCCCGCTGCGACTCGTAGCCGGGCAGCCACTCGCTCGTCGCCGGGTCGAAGCCCTCGTGGTACTTGTAGTTGCCGGCCTCGTCGTACTCCGCGGCCATGCCGTAGAGCGACGGGTCGAAGTCCTCCGAGGTCGGGTCGAAGCCCTCGTTCGCCTGCTTGAGCGACAGCGAGATCCGCCGGCGCTCCAGGTCGATGTCGATCACCTTGACGAACACGTCGTCGCCCACCTGGACAACCTGCTCCGGGATCTCCACGTGACGAACCGCCAGCTCGGAGATGTGCACCAGGCCCTCGATGCCGTCCTCGACGCGCACGAAGGCGCCGAACGGGACGAGCTTGGTGACCTTGCCGGGGACGACCTGGCCGATGGCGTGCGTCCGTGCGAAGGCCTGCCAGGGGTCCTCCTGCGTCGCCTTGAGCGACAACGAGACGCGCTCCCGGTCGAAGTCGACGTCCAGCACCTCGACGGTCACCGGCTGGCCCACCTCGACCACCTCGGACGGGTGGTCGATGTGCTTCCAGGACAGCTCGGACACGTGCACGAGCCCGTCCACGCCGCCCAGGTCGACGAACGCACCGAAGTTGACGATCGACGAGACGACGCCCTCGCGGACCTGGCCCTTCTGGAGGGTCTGCAGGAAGGTGGAACGCACTTCCGACTGGGTCTGCTCGAGCCATGCGCGGCGGGACAAGACCACGTTGTTGCGGTTCTTGTCCAGCTCGATGATCTTCGCCTCGATCTCCTTGCCGACGTACGGCTGGAGGTCGCGCACCCGGCGCATCTCCACCAGCGAGGCGGGCAGGAAGCCGCGCAGGCCGATGTCGAGGATCAGGCCGCCCTTGACGACCTCGATGACGGTGCCGGTGACGACGCCGTCCTCCTCCTTGATCTTCTCGATCGTGCCCCATGCGCGCTCGTACTGCGCCCGCTTCTTGGACAGGATCAGCCGGCCCTCCTTGTCCTCCTTCTGGAGAACGAGAGCCTCGACCGCGTCACCGACCTTGACGACCTCACCGGGGTCCACGTCGTGCTTGATGGACAGCTCGCGGGAGGGGATGACGCCCTCGGTCTTGTAGCCGATGTCGAGCAGGACCTCGTCGCGGTCGACCTTGACGATGGTGCCCTCGACGATGTCGCCATCGTTGAAGTACTTGATGGTCGCGTCGATCGCGGCCATGAAGTCGTCGGCGGTGCCGATGTCGTTGATCGCGACCTGCTGGGCGGCCGGCTTCGCTGGGGTGGAGATGCTCATGTAGGGAATGACTCCGATGCGGACAGGGACTAGTGCGGACAGGAGGTGTGCTTGTTGCGAGGCCGCTGCGATCCTTGACCCTGCTGCCCGAGGACAACCGGAGGGTGGGCGCGCGGCACCGCCGTCAACCATACCCGGCTGACGGCACGGCGACCAAGCGGGATTCAGGCCAGCTCTCGGGCCACTGTCAGCAGGTCCGCAGGGACGTACTGCACCTTTCCCGCCACCTCGGCGATGTCCAAGAGCTCGATCCGGTCGCCCCGCACGGCCGTCATCAGGTCGCTGCGACCGTCCGTGATCGCGTCGATCGCCGCGACCCCAAACCGGGAGGCGAGGATCCGGTCCGCCGCCGTGGGGATGCCGCCGCGCTGCACGTGTCCCAGCACCGTCACTCGGGTGTCGAAACCGGTGCGCTGCTCGATCTCGGACTTGAGCCGCTCCCCGATGGCGCCGGCGACGATCTCGCCGAACTTGCCCATCTCGGTCTGGTAGCTCATGGCCGTGCCCTCCGCCGGCACGGCGCCCTCGGCGACGACGATGATCGAGAAGCTCGCGTGCGCGCGGTGGCGGTGCACCAGGAACTTCTCGATCCGCTCGATGTCGAACGGCTCCTCCGGTGCGAGCACGATCTCGGCGCCGCCCGCGATGCCGCTGGTGACGGCGATCCAGCCGGCGTGCCGGCCCATGACCTCGACGATCATCACGCGGTTGTGGCTCTCGGCCGTGGTGTGGATCCGGTCGATCGCCTCCGTGGCGATGGTGACCGCGGTGTCGAACCCGACCGATCGGTCGGTGCCCCACACGTCGTTGTCGATGGTCTTCGGGATGCCGATCACCCGCACGCCCGCCTTGGCCACCTCGCTCGCCGCGCCGAGCGTCCCGTCGCCGCCGATGCAGATCAGGGCCTCGATCCGCTCCTGCTCCAGGGTGGCCAGCACGGCCTCGACGCCACCGGGGTTGCGGTGCGGGTGGAACCGGGACGTGCCCAGCAGCGTGCCGCCGGTGGGCAGGACGTTGCGGATGTCCTGCCGCGTCAGCGGTCGCACGTCGCCGTCGACGACGCCCTTCCAGCCGTTGCGGAACCCGACGATCGAGTGCCCGTGGGACCCCTCACCGCGCTTGACGACCGCCCGGATCGCAGCGTTGAGGCCGGGGACGTCACCTCCGCCCGTCAGCACTCCGACTCGCACGTCCGCACTCCTTCTCATGAGGTGGAGGCGCCGGGAGCACGTCGTCGGGCGGACGCCTGGCCCAGCCTAGGCGGTGCGCACCGGCTGTCCGTAGGCCCACCGGTCCGGTGCGGATGCCATGCTGACCGGGTGACCCGCGTCCGCCACCTCGTCGCGTTGCTGGCGTTCGGCGTCGCGTTCGGCTACGTCGAGGCGGCCGTGGTCTTCTACCTGCGTCGGCTGCTCGACTACCACACCGGCTACTCGGTCGTCGGGCGGCACGTGTACCTGAATCTGGGCTTCATCGCCTTCGTCACGCCGGACCGGCCGGTGCTCGGCGACGAGGCCGTGACGTCGACGGAGACGGCGCGCGAGGCGGCGACCATCGTCATGCTCGTCGCCGTCGCCTACCTGGCGGCCCGCACCGTGGGCCGGCGCCTGGCCGCCTTCTTCGTCGTCTTCGCCGCCTGGGACCTGGCGTACTACGCGTTCCTGCACGTCCTGACCGGCTGGCCCGCCAGCCTGGCGGACACCGACGTCTACTTCCTCATCCCGGTCACGTGGGTGGGGCCCGTGGCGACTCCGCTGGCCATCTTCACCCTGGTGCTGGTCGGCGGCGCCTGGTGGTACCTGCGGGGTCGCGAGGAGGAACGGTGAGCGTCTCGCCAGGCCAGGAACCGGTCGCCTCCGCCGGGTACAGCGCGGTGCCCGACGAGGCGGGTGGAGCGGCGGCGCGTTCCTGGTGGGACGCGCACGCCGACGAGTACCTCGCCGACCATGGAGCGGCGCTCGGCGCGGCCGACTTCGTCTGGGGACCGGAGGGGCTGCGCGAGGAGGACGCCCGGCTGCTCGGCGACCTGACCGGGCTGCGGGTGATCGAGGTCGGGGCCGGCGCAGCGCAGTGCACGCGCTGGCTCGTGTCTCGCGGCGTGGCCGCGGTCGCCACCGACATCTCCGGCGGGATGCTGGCCGCCGGGGGCCGGCTCGACGCGGCCACCGGCCTCCGCACGCACCGTGTGCAGGCCGACGCCCGTGCGCTGCCCTTCGCAGGCTCGTCGTTCGATGTCGCGTTCACCGCCTTCGGCGCGCTTCCTTTCGTTCCGGATGCGAAGCGGGTGCACCAGGAGGTGGCGCGCGTGCTGCGTCCCGGCGGCCGCTGGGTGTTCGCGACGACCCATCCGCTGCGCTGGCCGTTCCCGGACGACCCCGGCACGGGCGGGCTGACCGCGACGCGCTCCTACTTCGACCGGACGCCCTACGTGGAGGCCGCGGCCGACGGCACGGTGCTCTACGCCGAGTACCACCGCACGCTCGGCGACCTTCTCGCCGAGGTGGCCGGTGCCGGTCTGGTGATCGACCGGCTCGTGGAACCGGAGTGGCCCCCGGGGCGCACCGACGTCTGGGCCGGGTGGGGTCCTGTGCGCGGCGCGATCCTTCCCGGCACCCTGATCGCCGTCACCCACAGACCCTTCTGACGCGCCACCGGAACGAGAACGCGGGGCACACCGGCCTGTCCATGCTGCTCCGCTCGCTCGGGACCGGCGCCGAACAGGCCGGAGGTGCGGCGGTGGTCAGTGGCCGGCTTCGTGCCAGTCCTGCCCGACGCCGACCGAGACGTCGAGCAGCACCGACATCGCCCCGCCGGGTACCGCGCCACCGGCCGCGCCCATCTGCTCGCGGACCAGCGCCTCGACCTCCTCGCGCTCCCCGGGGGCGACCTCGAGCACCAGCTCGTCGTGCACCTGGAGCAACATCCGCGAACCCAGCCCACGCCGGGTCAGCTCGCGGTCGACGCCGAGCATCGCCAGCTTGATCAAGTCGGCGGCCGAGCCCTGGATGGGCGCGTTGAGGGCCATCCGCTCGGCCGCTTCCCGCCGGCCGCGGTGGTCGCTGATCAGATCCGGGAGATAGCGGCGCCGGCCGAGGATCGTGGCGGTGAACCCGGTGGCGCGGGCCTCGTCGACCACACCCGTCAGGTAGCGGCGCACCCCGCCGAACCGGGCGAAGTACGCGTCCATCAGGCGCGCCGCCTCGGACACCTCCACCTGCAGCTGCTGGGCCAGGCCGAACGACGACAGCCCGTACGCCAGCCCGTAGCTCATCGCCTTGATCTTCGACCGCTGGTCCGAGCCGACCTGATCAGGCGGCACCTCGAACACCAGCGACGCGACGTACGAGTGCAGGTCCTCGCCAGACCGGAAGGCCTCGATCAGGCCCTCGTCGCGCGACAGGTGCGCCATGATCCGCATCTCGATCTGCGAGTAGTCCGCGGTGAGCAGCGTCTCGTACCCGGGACCGACGACGAAGGCGCGGCGGATCTGGCGGCCCGCCTCGGTGCGGATCGGGATGTTCTGCAGGTTGGGGTCCGTCGAGGACAGCCGTCCGGTCGCGGCGATCGTCTGCTGGAACGTCGTGTGGATGCGGCTGTCGGGCGCGACGGAACGCCGCAGCAGCTCGACCACCTGCCGCAGCCGGATCGCGTCGCGGTGCGCCAGCAGGTGAGCGAGGAAGGGGTGCTCGGTCCGGACGAACAGCTCCTGCAACGCCGCGGCGTCGGTGGTGTAGCCGGTCTTGATCTTCTTGGTGCGCGGCATGCTCAGCTGGTCGAACAGCACCTCCTGGAGCTGCTTGGGCGAGCCGAGGTTCACCTCCCTGCCGATGACGTCGTACGCCTCGCCGGCAGCGCGCTGCACCTGCCCGTCGAACTCCTTCTCCAACGTGGCGAGGTAGCCGTCGTCGACGGCGATGCCGGTGTGCTCCATCCGCGCCAGCACGGTCTGGAGCGGCAGCTCGACGTCCGTCAGCAGCGCGGACACCCCCCGGTCCGCCAGCTCGCTGCCGAGCACCTCCACCAGGTCCAGGACGGCGACGGCGCGCGCCGCGGCCCGGCGGTCCTCGTCGACTCCGCCCAGCGCCAGGTCGAGCGCCCCCTGCGCACCCTCGTCCTCGGCGCCCAGCTCCCGGCGCAGGTAGCCGACAGCGAGGTCGCCGAGGTCATAAGCGCGACGGTCCGGCTGGCACAGGTAGGCAGCCAGCTCGGTGTCGAACGCCACGCCGTTCAGGGCGAGCCCACGCCCGGCCAGCGCGTGCCACGCCGTCTTGGCGGCATGCAACGCCTTGGGAGCGCCAGGGTCCGCCAGCCACTCGGCCAGTGCGGCCTCGTCGGCAGGCGAGATCTCCGCGAGGTCGTAGACCACGCACTGCCCGCCCTCGCCCGCCAGCGCGATCCCCCAGGCGTCGCCGCCCGACGGCGTGCCCGAACCCCGGACGTCCACGCCCAGCAGCTCCCGGTGGGTGCTCAGCCACCCGGCGAGACCACCGGCCGCCACCGTGTCCAGCACGAGAGACCCGGCGGACGCGGCGGCCTCGTCCTGCGCGGTGTCCGGGACCAGCGCGAACAGGCGGTCGCGCAGGGTGCGGAACTCCAGCTCCTCGAGGATCTCCCGCAACGCCGGGCGGTCCCACGGCTGCACCGCGAGGTCCTCGGGCGAGTACGGCAGCTCGAGGTCCCGGATCAAGGCGTTCAGCTCGCGGTTGAGGCGCACCTGCGGCAGGTGCTCGCGCAACGACTCCCCCGCCTTGCCCGTGATGTCGCCGGCCGCGGCCAGCACGCCCTCCAGGCCGCCATACTGGGTGATCCACTTGGCTGCCGTCTTGGGCCCCACGCCGGGCACGCCGGGCAGGTTGTCGCTCGTCTCGCCCACCAGCGCCGCCAGGTCCGGGTACCGCGCCGGCGGCAGGCCGTACTTCTCCTCCACCGCCGCGGGCGTCATCCGGCTCATCTCCGAGACGCCGCGCACCGGGTACAGCACCGTGACGTGCTCGCCCACCAGCTGGAACGCGTCGCGGTCCCCGGTGACGACGAACACGTCCATGCCGGCCACCACGGCCCGCGTGACGAGTGTGGCCAGCACGTCGTCCGCCTCGAAGCCCGCCTTCTCGATCACGGGGACGTTCATGGTCCCCAGCAGCCGGCGGATGACGTCCACCTGGCCGCGGAACGGCTCGGGAGTCTCGGCGCGCGTCCCCTTGTAGTCCCCGTACCGCTCGGTGCGGAACGTGACGCGGCCCACGTCGAACGCCACGGCCAGGTGCGTCGGCTTCTCGTCGCGCAGCAGGTTGGTCAGCATCGACGTGAAGCCGAACACCGCGTTGGTCGGTTCGCCCGACGACGTGGCGAAGTTCTCCACCGGCAGCGCGAAGTAGGCCCGGTAGGCCATCGAGTGACCGTCGACGAGCAGCAGGCGCGGACGGTCCTGGGGTGCCGTCGTCGGGGGGTCGGCTGGCTGCGTCGGGGTCACGGGTGCCAACCTATCCGCCATGGCCGACACCCTCCCCCCGACAGACGGCACCCTCATCGAGCGCCTCGGCATCACGATCGAGGAGGTCACCGCGCAGCGGACGACGGGCTCGATGCCGGTGGCCGGCAACACGCAGCCGCACGGCCTGCTGCACGGCGGCGCGACGGCGGCGCTCGCCGAGACGCTGGGCTCCTACGCGGCGAACGCGCACGCGGGGACGGGACGCGCGGCGGTCGGGATCGAGCTCAACGCGACGCACCACCGGTCGGTGCGCGACGGATCGGTGCACGGCGTGGCCACCGCCGTGCACCTCGGTGGGAATCTGGCCAGCTACGAGGTGGTGGTGGTGGACGACGACGGCCGGCGCGTCTGCACGGCGCGGTTGACCTGCATGCTGATCGACGTACGGACCTGACGCGCCGCCTCGACGGGGGCCACCGTCACGTCCCCCTGCGCCGCGCGGGCCTGGCGCCGGCGGGCGATGAGATCCTCGAGCCGCTGGCGCGGCAGGCGACCCATCACCGCGCCGAGGACGGCCGACGGGTCCTGCGCCAGGCGGCGCTGCAGCGCGCTCGTCGTCACGACGCGGTGCGCCGCCGCCGGAGCGAAGCCGATCCGGGCCAGGAAGCGGTGCATGCCGCGTGCCCCCGGCAGCGGTGAGGCGTACACCTCGGTGGCACCGACCTCGTCGGCCAGCGACGCGGCGGCGACCAGCAGCGCATGCCCCAGACCGCGGCGGCGGGCGTCGCCACGCACGTACAGCGCCTCGAGACTGAGCGCCACGACGTCGGAGAACGGCCCCGGCCCGACGACTCGCGCGAGCATCAGGCCCGCGATCTCGTCGTCCAGAGTGCCGGCAAGGATGGTCCCCCCAGGGGACGTCATGAGCAGCACGAGCTGGTCCCGCAGGCGCTGCGGGTCGTCCGTGCAGAGCTGGGAGCCCACCTGGAGCTCGGAGCGCGCCTCGAGGCACAGGGCGACGAGACCGTCGAGATCGTCAGGGCTAGCGGGGCGGGTGCTGATACCAGGACGCACGGATGGGACCTCCAACCAGGGACCGGCCGCCGGATGGGCTCACCCCGCCCCCGCGGTGCGCCTGGTTCCGATCATGGACCATTGTCCGGGTTCGGGGCCAGTCCCTGATTCGTGGTCACCCGGACGAGCGGGCCCCTCAGCTCGACGCGCCGCCGACCTGCTCGATCACGGCGTCGGCCACCTCGCGCATGGTCAGCCGGCGGTCCATCGACGTCTTCTGGATCCAGCGGAACGACTCCGGCTCGCTCAGGCCCATCTTCGTCATCAGCAGGCCCTTGGCCCGGTCCACCCGCTTGCGGGTCTCGAACCGCTCGGTCAGGTCGGCGACCTCGGCCTCCAGCGCGCCGATCTGCGCGTACCGCGAGATCGCGATCTCGACCGCCGGCAGCAGGTCCGCGGGGCTGAACGGCTTGACGACGTACGCCATCGCGCCAGCGTCCCGCGCACGCTCGACGAGCTCGGTCTGGGAGAACGCGGTGAGCATGACGACGGGCGCCAGGTGGGCCTTGACGATCTGCTCGGCCGCGGAGATGCCGTCCAGGACGGGCATCTTCACGTCCAGGATGACCACGTCCGGCTTGAGCTCGGTGGCCAGTGCGACCGCCTCCTCGCCGTTGCCCGCCTCGCCGACCACGTCGAAGCCGGCCTCCTTGAGCGTCTCGACGACGTCCATCCGGATGAGGGCCTCGTCCTCGGCGACCACCGCCCGGCGCGCCGGCTTGCGGGCGCTCGACGAGGCCTTCTCGGCAACGGGGCGCACAGGCGTGGACAGGTCGAGGGCGGCGGCGGGCTCGGCTGCGTCGTTGGTGCTCACGCTCCCAAGAGTAGTGCGCAGATCGTCAGGGCCCACCGTTCGCGCAGGCGCAGGCGGCTCGAGCTTGCCCGCGGCGGCACTATCCTGGGCGCGGCCCCGGTAGCCCAACGGCAGAGGCGTTCGGCTCAAACCCGATCCAGTGCGGGTTCGAATCCCGCCCGGGGCACCACCACTGGCCCTCGAGGCCGACGCTCACCTCCGGCCTAGAGGTCGAGGTTCACGCCCATCACCACGGTGCGCTCCGGCGGCAGGTGGAACACCTCGGTGCGGTTGGCCGCGTTGTGCGCCATCCACACGAAGAGCCGCTCCCGCCATCCGGTCATCCGTGGCGCGCCGGTGGCGTGCACGGTCAGCACCGACAGGAAGTAGCGGGCGTCCTCGATGTCGACGTCGAGCTCGGGAGTCTTCCCGATCGCCAGCGCGAGCCCCGTGGGGATGTCCTGGCTGTCGTTGAAGCCGACCCGCACGCACACGTGGACGATGCCGTCGTCGCCGTAGCCCAGGTCGTCCACCACCACGCGGTCGACGTGGTGGATGTGCGGCACGTTCTCGTTGACGATCTGCACGATCGCGACGTGCTCGTGCAGCACGCGGTTGAAGGTCACGTGCGAGCGCAGCGCCAGCGGCGTGGTCGTGCTGTTCGGGTGCGGGAACACGGCGAACCCTGGGACGCGCTCGATCCCCTTGTCCCGCACCATGGCGACGAACTCGTCCAGGGGACCTTCGAGAAGGATGCGCTGCTCGTTGAGCGTCCGGGCGCCCTTGCGCCAGGTGGTCATGAGGGTGACCACGATCGCGGCGATGAGCAGCGGCACCCAGCCCCCGCTGACGATCTTCAGCAGGTTCGCCCCGAAGAACGCGATCTCCAGGCCGCCGATGACGACGCTGTACCCGACCACCTTCCACGGCGCCCAGTGCCAGACGCGTTTGGCCAGCAGCAGGTACAGCAACGAGGTGAGGAACAGGGTGCCGGTGACCGCCAGCCCGTAGGCGGTGGCCAGCCGGCCGGAGCTGCGGAAGACCGCGATGAGGACCAGCACGCCGAAGAACAGGATCCAGTTCACCGCGGGCACGTAGATCTGCCCGCCCTCCTCCTTCGACGTGTGGCGTACCGTCAGCCGCGGAAACAGCCCAAGCCGCACAGCCTGCCGGGACACCGAGTACGCACCGGAGATGACGGCCTGCGACGCGATGACCGTGGCCAGCGTCGCCAGCACCACCAGCGGCAGGGTCGCCCACGCCGGCGCCAGCCTGAAGAACGGATTCACGATGGTGCTCGGGTCGCGCAGGATCATCGCGCCCTGCCCGAAGTAGTTCAGGACGAGCGCGGGGAACACCACCAGGTACCAGGAGCGCCGGATCGCTCGCGGCCCGAAGTGGCCCATGTCCGCGTAGAGCGCCTCGGCACCGGTGATGGTCAGCACCACAGCACCCAGTGCGATGAACGCGATGAGCGGCCGGTCCCGCGCGAAGCTCACCGCGTACGTCGGTGAGAGCGCGCGCAGCACCTGCGGGTTCTGCACGATCTGCGGCACCCCGAGAACTGCGAGGAGGACGAACCACACCGCCATCACGGGGGCGAATGCCTTGCTCACGGCGGAGGTGCCCCACCGTTGGACGACGAACAGCACCGTCAGGATCACCACCGAGACGGGCAGCACCAACCGCTCGAGCGAGGGGTTCGCCACCACCAGCCCCTCCATCGCCGACATCACCGAGATGGCCGGGGTGATCACGCTGTCGCCGTAGAAGAGTGCCGCGCCGAGGATGCCCAGCAGGGTGGCCACCGCCAGCCTCCTGGGGTCCCCGAGCCTGTCCCGCAACAGCGCGACCAGCGCGAGGATGCCGCCCTCGCCCTCGTTGTCCGCCCGCATGATCAGCGCGACGTACTTCACCGAGACGATCACGGCGATGGACCAGAAGACCATCGACACCACGCCGAGCACGTCGCTCGGGGTGGGCTGCACGTCGTTGTGGTCGATGCTGAACACGGTCTGCAGGGCGTACAGCGGGCTGGTGCCGATGTCGCCGAAGACGACGCCCAGGGCTCCGAGGGCGAGCACGAGCCCTCCCCGGTGCCCGCCGGGCGGCTCCTTCGCGACCGGAGGGGGCGCGTCTGGCGCCGTCGGTCCGCCGGCGTCGGCGAGTGCTTCGGTGTCGCTCATCCGGGCATCGTGGCATGCGCGGCGGCCTCGGACCCCCGGGCGACGCCCGCCACAGCTCGAGGTCGCGCGCTTCCGGGCCTGCCGCCGGTCAGCTCTCGATGGCGAGTTCCGCAGCCTCGTGGTCGGCCCCACGGCCGAGCAGTGCAGTGCGCTGGGCGGCGCCGTCCTGGTCCTGAGCAGCGCCCTGGGACGCCACCTCCGCCTCGACCGCCGCGAGCAGCCCCAGGCGCTCCACCGGCGCGTCAACCACGACGGTCCGGTCCGTCGCGGACAGCGAGCGCAGCTCGAAGGCGAACTCCTCGATCACGTGACGCTGGTCCTCGAGCACCGCCAGCCGCAGCTCGGCGTCCTGGAGCATGCGCGAGGCGTGCTCGTTGGACCGTATCGCGAGCTTCTCGGACCGGGCTCGTGCGCTGGCGATCAGGTCGACCGCGTGGCTGCGGGCGGCGCCCAGCAGGTTGGCGGCGTCCGCGCGGGCGCGCGCCAGATGCTCCTCGGCCTCGAG
>DASWOL010000233.1:0-5709 GCA_036398695.1 Cellulomonas sp.
GAGCAGTGCCGAGTCACTTGCCGCGGGCGCGGAGAACTTCTGGGTCACCTGGGTCCAGCCCGTGCTGCCCACGTCCGTGAACTGCCCGAGCGTGCTGTACGTCGTCGCGCCGTTGACCGTGTTGGCGAGGCTGAGCCAGACGCCGTCGGTCGGCTGTCCGTCCCCGAACCGCACCCAGCCGCTGAACTGGTAGGTCGCGCCCGGCTCGAGCAGGCACGTGACGTCGTGGCCGACGCCCTGACCCTGGCCCGCGCGGTGGGTCGCCGACAGCGCCTTCGCGCTGTCCTTCCCGCCGTCCACCACGGCCACCGTCGCGGTCCCGTGCCCGTCGTCACGCCCGACCCAGCCGTCGGCGTCGCCGTTCTCGAAGCCGGAGTCGATGATCGTGCCACCCGTCGGGTAGGTGCACGTGCCACCGCCGGTGCCTCCGGAACCGCCGTCCGGGCCGGTGATGGTGACGTCGTCGAGGAGCACCACCGGGAACGGCGCCGCCCCCGAGTTGAGGTACATCGTCGCCTTGGTGGCGGCGGAGGACAGCGTGTAGGAGCCGGTGATGGTGGTCCACGCGCCGGCCGAGAGGTCCGACGGCCCGGACACCCAGCTGTAGCTGCCGTCGTCGACCGTGAAGTGGACCGCGCCGGCGGGCTGGCCGGGGTCCGCGAGCCGCGCCGCGAAGGCGATCGTGTACGTGACACCCGGCGTGAGCAGCTTCGTCAGGTCGACCGCCGCACCGTCGTAGTCATGCGTGATGTTCGACACCTGGAGCGACTGTCCGGTGCCGTCCGGATCCGGGACGACGGCCAGGCTCGCGCCTCCGTTCGCGAACCACGGCGCGACGACCCCGTCGTCGAACGTGCTCGACAGCACGGGGGTGTCGGCCGCGGCCGCGGGCGCGGCGCCCAGCGGTCCCAGGACGGGGACGGCGGCCAGGGCCGCGGTCGAGAACACTGTCGCAAGCTTCGCGGCCCATCCGCCGGGCCGTCCGTTCCGTCGCATCGACGCTCCTTTGCGCAGATTGTTGCCTGTGGCGCGGGTCACGCTACCGATCCGCCGGCGGTACGGCTAGACCGTTGTCGATAACGATTTCTCGTTCGAATCTGCGCAAGAAACGGCGCAAGCACCGCGCAACCTGCCGTCGGGTGGGCTTCCCACCGCGGCCGCTGTCCGGGTTTGCGGACAACCCTCGGCCGCCGACGACGGCCCGAGGGCAAAGGCCGGACGGAGTCCGATCGAGCCCTGAGCTACCTGCCCGAGGCCGCTGCGCAAGGCCGTCCGCGACGTCGTCAGCGCGGCGTTCCGGGCCGTGCGGTTGGCGTGCGGTCAGCGTGCGGTCAGCGTGCGGTCAGGCCTCGGGCAACGTCACGTGCGAGGTCGTCAGCGCCCCGTCGGGGTCGAGCGACAGCTCCTGGCGCACGCGCCAGGCCTCGTCCGGCGCGGGGAAGTCGGTGCGGAAGTGGCCGCCTCGGCTCTCGTCGCGCTGGTAGGCCGCCGCCGTGATGATCGTCGCCATCTGGTGGACGTTCGTCGTCTCCCACTCCGACGGCTGCGGCTCGGCGAGCGTGCGCCCGTCGTCGTACCGCTGGTCGGCGTCGGTGGGAACCTCGGCGAGCGCTTCGAGCGTCGCGGCCAGGCCGGGGCCGTCACGCAGCGGGCCGGTGCCGACGGTGGCGACCCGCTGGATGCGGGCGCGCGCCGCGGCGGCGACCAGCGCTCCCGGGCCGAGCCGCACCACCGGGTCGTGGCGCGACAGGTCGCCGTCCGTCACCGCGCGCGCGATCTCGGCGGCGGCACGGTGGGCGAACACCATGCCCTCGAGCAGCGAGTTGGACGCGAGCCGGTTGGCCCCGTGAACTCCTGTACAGGCGGCCTCACCGGCCGCGTACAAGCCGGGCAGCGTCGAGCGACCCCACAGGTCGGTCACCACCCCCCCGGAGAAGTAGTGCTGCGCCGGTGCCACCGGGATGAGCTCGGCGGACATGTCCATGCCGTGCTCGGCCAGCGCCTCGGTGATCGTCGGGAAGCGCTTCGCCAGGAACTCGGCACCCAGGTGCCGGGCGTCGAGCCAGACGTGGTCCGCGCCGGTGGCCGCCATGCGGCGGACGATCGCGTGCGCGACGACGTCACGGGGCGCCAGCTCCGCGAGCGGGTGCACCTCGGGCATGAACCGCACGCCGTCGGTGTCGAGCAGCAGCGCACCCTCGCCACGCACCGCCTCGGAGATCAGCGCCAGCTGGCCCTTCACGCCCGAGCCGAGCCACAGCACCGTCGGGTGGAACTGGACGAACTCGACGTCGCCCACCCGCGCACCGGCGCGCAGCGCCGCGGTGATGCCGTCGCCGGTGGCCTGCGGCGGGTTGGTCGACGAGCGGTACACCTGCCCGATCCCGCCGGTCGCGAGCAGCACCGCCGGCGCGAGCGCCGCTCCGACGCCCCCTCGGTCGCCCTCACCGATGACGTGCAGCGTCACGCCGCACACCGGACCGGGACGGCCGTCGAGGTCCGGCGCGGCGGTGAGGACGTCGAGGACGAGCGCGTGCTCGACCACCTCGATGCCCGGGTCGTTGCGCACCGCCTCGACCTGGGCGACCAGCGCGCGGGAGACCTCGGCACCGGTGGCGTCGCCGCCGGCGTGGATGATCCGGTTCGCGTGGTGGCCGCCCTCGCGGGTCAGCGAGAGGCTCCCGTCGGCCGCCCGGTCGAACACGGCGCCGCGCCCGACGAGCTCGCGGACGCGCTCGGGGCCTTCGGTGACGAGCACCTCGACCGCACGCGGGTCGCACAGGCCGACGCCGGCGACGAGGGTGTCCCTCAGGTGCGCCTCGGGCGAGTCCGTGGGATCGAGCGCTGCGGCGATACCGCCCTGCGCCCACAGCGTCGAGCCGGACGCGAGGACGTCCTTGGTGACGAGCAGCACGCGTGGCACCTGGGTGCGGAGCTCGAGCGCGGCGGTCAGCCCGGCGATGCCGGAGCCGACGACGATGGCGTCCGCCTCGATGGTCCATCCCGGGGCCTGACCCGCCAGCTTCGTCGCCAGGCGGACCGGCAGTGCACTGGTGACGCTCACGGCGCCAGCATCCTCCTGCTCCGGTTCGGTCGCCGAACCGGGCCTGCCGGTGAGACGGCCCACGCGTCAGGAGGCCGCGCGGCCGGGACCGCCGAGCCGCTCGCCCTCCGCCTGGCGGCCTGAGGCCGGCCGATCCGGGAGCACCGTCAGCGAAGGCGCAGCTCGCCGTTGTCGATGAGGCGGGTGGCGCCCACATGGGCGGCCAGCGCCAGGAGGACCGGGCCCGTCGCGGCAGGGCCGACATCCTCGAACGAGTCCGCCTGGACCAGGGTGGCGTAGTCCACCGAGTCCATGCCGCCGGGGCCGGTCAGCACGGCCAGCGCGGCCGCGCGGACCTCGTCCGGAGCCTTGCCGTCGTCGGCCGCCGCGCGGGCCGCCGCGAGCGCGCGGTGCAGCGAGAGCGCCCGCCGCCTCTCGTCGGGTGACAGGTAGGCGTTGCGTGACGAGAGCGCCAGCCCGTCGTCGTCCCGCACGATCGGCACGCCGAGCACCGCCACCGGCACGTCGAGGTCACGGACCATGCGCCGCACCGCCGCGAGCTGCTGGGCGTCCTTCTGGCCGAACAGCGCCGCCTGTGGGCGCGTCAGGTGCATCAGCTTGAGCACCACGGTGAGCACGCCGTCGAGGTGGCCCGGCCGGAACCGGCCCTCCACCACCTCGCCGATCCGGCCGGCGGACACCCGCACCACGGGGTCGCCGTCGGGGTACATCACCTGGGGCGTCGGCGCGAAGACCGCGTCGCCGGGGCCCAGCAGCCCGTCGCCACTCAGCAGCGTCAGGTCGCCGTCGAGGTCACGCGGGTAGCGGTCGAGGTCCTCGGTCGGCCCGAACTGCAGCGGGTTGACGAAGATCGTCACGACGACGTGGTCCGCGACCTGCTTGGCACGCCGCACCAGAGACAGGTGGCCGGCGTGCAGCGCGCCCATCGTCATCACCACGGCCCGACGGTGCTCGTGGCCCGCGGCCGGCCGTGCGTCGGCCGCTGCCAGCGCGGCGGCGAGCGCCTCGGTGCCCGTCACCAGCGCGGGGCGGTGCATCGTGGACGTCATCGTTGCCCTTCCGGGCCGGTCTGCTCTCCGGTTCCCGTGACACCCGCCAGCACGTCCAGCAGGCGCTGCGCCGCGGCCTCGTCGAGGAGGCCCGCGGCGACCGCGCGGACCGTCGCGGCCCGCGCCAGAGCACGGTAGCCCTCGACGACGTCGATCGCCCCCGTGGCACCCGCCAGAGCCGTGAGGACGTCGATGTGCTCCGCCACAGTCCCGGCATCGCCGCGGCGCACCGGCCCGGTCAGCGCGCTGATCGCGCCCGGGCCGCCCTCGCGTGACTGTGCGCGGAGCGCACCGTCCAGCGCGGCCTCCAGGAGCGGGCGCAGCATCCGGCCGGAGTCCTCGACACCCGCGGCGGCCAGCGCTGCGGACGCCTGCGCCACGAGCACGGTCAGGTGGTTCGCCCCGTGCGCCAGCCCGGCGTGGTACAGCCCGCGCGCCTCTTCGTCGACGACGACCGGCTCGCCGCCGATCTCGACGACGAGCGCCTGGGCGATGGGCAGCACGGCGGCGGCGGCGGTGACGGCGAACGGGCAGCCCTCGAGCCGGTGCAGGTCGAGCGACGTGCCGGTGAACGTCATCGCCGGGTGGATCGCCAGCGGGATCACGCCTGCGGCGCGCGCAGGGTCCAGGATCCGGGCGCCGTAGCGCCCGGCGGTGTGCACCACGATCTGCCCCACCTGCCACGCGCCGGTCGCCGCCAGGCCGGCGACGAGGGGGCCGAGGGCGTCGTCAGGCACCGCGAGCAGCACCAGCTCGGCGCGGCGCACCACCTCGGGGATGTCGAGCACCGGCACGCCGGGAAGCAACATCTCGGCGCGCTCCCGCGAGTCCTCGGAGACGGCGCTCACGGCGATGACGGGGTGCCCGGCGGCACGCAGCGCGTTCCCCAGCACGGCACCCACCCGACCCGCGCCGACGACGCCGACACCGAGCCGGCCCGGGCGTGCCGCCGGCGGCACGGAGCTCATCGGCCTCGGCCCGCGACGCGTGCGGACCGACCCGCCCGGGCAGGGCGGGCCTGGGGTGCGAGTCGCATCACGTGCCTCGCATCCACTGCTCGGGGGCCGCGGTGCGCCGCGCCTGGCCGGCGCGCGCCGCCTGCTCCTGCAGCAGCGCGACGGCGACGGCGGTGTCCAGGTGCTCGATGCGCGGCACCACCGGGCCGGGCGTCGAGTGCGCGGCGACGGACGCGACGCCGAGCTTGCGCTGCAGCGGCCCCTGCTCCAGGGCGAGGGACTGGGTGCGCTCGTGCGGCACCACGTCGAGCGTCCGCCAGAACCGGCCGGACCGCAGCAGCAGAGCCTGGCGGGTCACCAGCACGCCGTGCCGGCGCCACCCGATCGGGTCCACCCAGCGCGAGCGCCGCGGCGCGGCGGTGTACCCGCCGTCCTCCCCGGTGCCCTCGAGGCCGGCGACCAGCGCGGCCCGCGGGTCGTCGACGCCGAGGTCGGGCAGCACGAGCCACAGCGCGAGCATCGCCTCGTCGCGCGTCGCGACCGGATGCAGCACCGTCTCGGTCCCCTGCTTGTCACGGTCGCCGGCGTAGCCGGCGACGTTCACCTCGACGCGCCACCAGTCCTTGCCGCACCACAGCAG
>DASWOL010000234.1:0-9117 GCA_036398695.1 Cellulomonas sp.
GCAGGCACAGAACCCGGCGTACCGGCCAGCTCATCCGCACCTGAGCCTCTGACCTGGTCGCTGCTGTCAAGCGAGCGGGGCATCGGGCTTCGTCCGACGGGCTCACCACCTCGCGGCGAGTCGTTGCCAGCTGCTCGAGCCGCTTCCCGTCACCCAGGGTCATCACCGGTGATCTCGCGCACCTCGGCCCGCACGACCGACGACGGCTCGCAAGCTGCATCCTGGGATCGGTGCTGACTCTCGCGGAGCCTGCTCGGCGTACCGGTCCAGACTGTGGCGAACGCCCCCGGTGGCCGCCGGTGGCGCTCGTGCCGGAGTGTGCACCGCCTAGCCGTGACCACGGCCACCGCGTCCTCACGTGAGCTGGGCGTCCACACGGTCGGCCGCGTAGAGGAGGTCTGTGACGAGCTGGGCGAGCCCGTGGACGCCGGGGTCGGGGATGCCGCTCGGCTCGATGCGCAGGTTGCGCGTGGCCAGGGGCAGCGAGCGCCGGTAGATCACCTCGCGTGCCGCCGCGAGGATGATGTCGTCCAGCGCGGCGAGCTGGCCGCCGAACACGATCACGCTGGGGTTGATCATGTTGACGATGTCGGCGACCGCGGCGCCGATGGTCCGCCCGGCCGCGCGGACCAGGCCCAGCGCCGTGCGGTTGCCGGAGCGGACGAGCGCGACGATGTCGTCGACGGAGTGCGCGGGGAAGCCTGCATCGGTGAGGTCGCGGGCCAGGGCCCAGCCGCCGGCGTAGGCCTCGACGCAGCCGCGGTTGCCGCACCGGCACAGGGGCTCGTCGTCGCCGTCGCCGGACGGGGCGATGTGGCCGATGTCGCCCGCCGCGCCGTCGGCGCCGCGGTAGAGCTCGCCGCGGACCAGCAGGCCGGTGCCCACGCCGGTGCCGATCTTGACGAAGACCAGGTTGTCGACGGTCGGGTGCACCTGGCGCTGCTCGCCCAGGACCATGGCGTTCGTGTCCTTCTCGACGATCACCGGGCAGTGGTAGCGCTCCGTCAGAAAGGCGGGAATGTCGAACTCGTGCCAGCCCGTCATGATCGGGGGGCTGACGACGCGGCCGCGCGCGTGGTCGACGGGGCCGGGCACGTCCAGGCCGATGCCGAGCACCTCGTCGACGCGGTGGCCGGTGCGGCGCAGCATCAGACGGAACCCGGCGTCGACACGCTCGAGGACCGCGGTTGGCCCGGCGGTGATGTCGCAGGGGGTGAAATGCTCCAGCAGCACGGTGCCGGCGGCGTCGCACAGCGCGAGCCGCATGGCCGTGGCCCCCGTGTCGGCGACGAGCAGGACGCCACGGCCCCGGGCGAGGCCGAGGCGCTCGGCCGGCCGGCCGCGCCCGCTGACGGTGGTGGAGCGCACCTCCAGGTAGCCGTGCTCGCGCAGCAGGTCGAGGCGTTGGGCGGCCGCGGTGCGGGACACGCCGGCGAGCTGGGAGACCTCGAGCGTGGTGAGGCCGTCGGGGTGCTCGCGGAACAGGCGGAGGACGGTTCCTGGCCCGTCGCGGAGCCACGGGCTGACGGACGGCGGCAACGTGCCCCGGTGCGCGGTCATGGCTCCATAATGACATCCAAAGTGATATATATGCAACTCGATGACTGAAGTGTTACCGTCGCTCTGCGCCGCTGATCGGCGCATCGTCGCTCACCAAGGGAGTTGAGATGTCGAACTTCGCTCATCGCCGCGGCCTGCTGGCCGCCATGGGAGTCGTCGCCGCAGCCGCCATGGTCGCCGGCTGCTCGAGCTCCTCGGACGGGGCCGGTGCCGGCTCCTCAGGAGACGGCGCGGACGACCCGATCCACGTCACGCTCATCACGAAGGACCCGAACGACCCGTTCTGGGTGGCCATGATCGACGGCGCCAAGCAGGAGGCCGCGTCCTCCGGCGTGGAGATCACGGTCGCGTCCGGCAAGGACCAGACGGACAGCGACAGCCAGATCCAGGCCGTCGAGAACGCCGTCCAGCGCGGCGACGACGGCATCCTCATCGCGAACAACGGCCCGGCGGTCAACGACGCCATCCAGAAGGCGAAGGACGCGGGCCTGATCGTCATCGCGCTCGACACCCCGACGACGCCGACCGACCTGGTCGCCGCCACCTACGCGTCGGACAACCGTCAGGCCGGCCAGCTGATCGGCGAGTGGACGGCGGGCACGCTCGCGGGGGAGAAGGCGACGATCGCCCTCATCGACCTGTTCGCCGACAAGGTCGTCTCGATCGACTACGAGCGTGATCAGGGCTTCCTCGCCGGCATGGGCATCGACGTCAAGGACGAGAACAAGAACGGCGACGAGGACGCGACCGGCACGTACTCGGACGGCGACTACGAGATCGTCTGCAACGAGGCGTCGGACGGGGCCGAGGACGGCGGCCGCACGGCGATGGAGAAGTGCCTGTCGCTCAACCCGGACATCAACGTGGTCTACACGCCGAACGAGCCGGCGGCCCTCGGCGCGGCCCAGGCGCTCAAGGCGGCCGGGAACACCGACGCCCTCGTCGTGTCGATCAACGGCAGCTGCGACGGCATCAAGGGCGTCGCCGACGGGCAGTTCGGCGCCGACGCGCAGCAGTACCCCAGCGCGATGGGCGCGAGCGGCGTGAAGGCCGTCGTCGACTACGTGAAGAACGGGGTGACGCCGACGCCGGACACCGGCCAGGACTTCATCAACACCGGCATCAAGCTCGTCACGGACCAGCCCGTGGCCGGCCTCGACAGCATCGACTCCACCGCCGGCGCCGACAGCTGCTACTGAGTCCCGGCCCGACCACCACCTCGGGAGAGGAACCCGCATGATGGCGACCAGCACGACCGCCCAGGGAGACCTGACGGCGGCGGAGGCCTTCCGCCGCAGACCCCTGACGCCGGTGCAACGTGTCCAGCGGGTGCTGCACCGGCACCCCGAGATCAGCCCGCTGGCGGTGCTCGTGCTGGCCGGTCTGGTCTTCCAGCTGGCGAACGACCGGTTCCTGCTCCCCAGCAACCTGTCGCTGATCCTGCAGCAGGTGGCGATCATCGGCGCCCTGGCCGTCGGTCAGACGCTGGTGATCCTCACGGCGGGCATCGACCTGTCGGTCGGCGCGCTGATGATCTTCGTCTCGATGGTGATGGGCTCCCTGGCGGGCAACGCCGGCCTGCCGGGGCCCCTCGCCATCCTGATCGGCGTCGCCGTCGGAGCCGCGGCGGGGCTGGTCAACGGTCTCCTGGTGGCGCGGGTCAAGCTGCCGCCGTTCATCACGACGCTGGGCACGCTCAGCGTGTTCACGGCGCTGGCGCTGCTGATGAGCCACGGCACCTCTATCCAGGGCGACCAGCTGGGGCCGGTGCTGACCTGGACCTCTGTGTCGTTCCCGGTCGGGCCGTTCCAGCTGACCGTCGGGGTGGTGCTCATGATCGCGATGTACGTCGTGATGGGCGCCGTGCTGGCGCACACGGCCTGGGGACGCCACGTGTACGCGGTCGGCAGCGACGAGCCCGCCGCACGCCTCGCCGGCGTGCGCACGGAGCGCCTGCTGCTCAGCGTGTACGTCGTCGCCGGTGTCCTGGTGGCGGTGTCGGCCTGGGTGCTGATCGGCCGCAACAACGCGGCGACGACGAGCGCGGCCGTGGACGCCAACCTCGACTCGATCACGGCCGTGGTCATCGGCGGGACGAGCCTGTTCGGCGGCCGTGGCCGGCTGCTGGGCACGTTCATCGGCGCGGTGACGGTCGGCGTCTTCCGCAACGGGCTGTCGCTCGCGCGGGTCGACGTGCTCTACCAGACCCTCGCCATCGGCATCCTCATCATCGCGGCGGTCGCGCTCGACCAGTGGATCCGCCGGACGGGAGCACAGCGATGACGCACACCACGGACACCTTCCCCGACGCCGTGACGGCGCCGCCTCGTGCAGTCCTCTCGGCCCGGGGCCTGGTCAAGACCTACGGGCCGGTGGTCGCCCTCGACGGCGTCGACGTGGACCTGCACGCCGGGGAGATCCTCGCCGTCATCGGCGACAACGGAGCCGGCAAGTCCACGCTGATCAAGTGCCTCACGGGCGCCGAGGTGCCCGACGTCGGCACGATCAGGGTGGACGGCGAGGAGGTGGTGTTCCGCCGGCCGCAGGACGCCCGGGACGCGGGGATCGAGACCGTCTACCAGCATCTGTCGCTGGCCCCCCAGCTCGACATCGCCTCGAACCTGTTCCTCGCGCGCGAGCTGCGCCGGCCGGGCCCGCTGGGCAGCGTCCTGCACATCCTGGACCACCAGGAGATGCGCCGGCAGGCGGCCGGGAAGATCGGCGCACTGGGCATCCGGACCATCCAGGACATCTCGCAGATCGTCGAGACCCTGTCCGGCGGGCAGCGCCAGGCGGTCGCGATCGCTCGGGCCGTCGCGTTCGGCTCGCGCGTCGTCGTCCTGGACGAGCCGACCGCCGCGCTCGGCGTGCGCGAGACGGCGCAGGTCCTCGACGTGCTGCTGGGCCTGCGCGAGCGGGGCATGGCCGTGATCCTCGTCAGCCACAACATGCCCAACGTCTTCCAGGTCGCCGATCGCGTGCAGATCCAGCGGCTCGGGCGGAGCGTGGGGGTGGTGACGCCGCAGTCGCACACCGCCGCCGAGGCGGTCGCGATCATGACCGGCGCGACGACGCTCGACGGGCCGGCGTCGTGAGCGGCCCCCGGCACGCGGTCCTGCTGGACACCGACCCCGGCGTCGGCATCCCGGGGACCGACGCGGACGACCCGATCGCCCTCCTGCTGGCGCTGGCGCACCCGGCGCTCGAGCTCGTGGGCGTCACGACCACCTTCGGGAACTGCCCGCCCGCGCTGGGCGCCCGGGGTGCCGCCGCCGTCCTGGAGTCCGTGGGACGCACCGACGTGCCCGTCGTGGCCGGCCGCGCGGCACCGCTGTCCGGGACGCTCCCGGGGGTCCTCGCCCGTGCGTACGCGGGCGAGCGCGGACGGCCGGGACGCATCGAGCTGCCCGCGGTGACCGGCCGGACGGACGCGGCCGAGTTCATCGTCGAGACCGTACGTGCCCGGCCGGGCGAGGTCACGGTCGTCGCCATCGGCCCGCAGACCAACCTCGCCGCCGCGCTCGCGCTCGACCCGGGGCTGGCCGCCGACCTGCGCTCGGTGGTGTTCATGGGAGGTGCGCTGGGCCTCGACCCGCAGTACGGGCGCGGCAACATCACCCCCGTCGCGGAGTGCAACATCTACTTCGACCCGCAGGCGGCGGACGCGGTCCTGCGCTCCGGGCTCGACCTGACGATGGTCGGCCTGGACGTCACCAGCCCCCGGACCGGGCTGGTCCTGACCGAGGAGGCGATCCGGTCGGTCGACCCCGCTGCGTCGCCCGGCGCCGCCCTGTTCGCAGAGATCTGCCGCACCTACCTGGACGCGCCGATGTTCGACTGGGGCCACGGCTGCGTGCTCTACGACCCCCTCGCGGTCCTCGCGGCCGCAGAGCCCGCGGTCGGGACCTACCGGGACCTGGCGGTACGGGTCGACACCTCCGGAACCTCGGAGCAGGGCCGCACCGTCCTGGAGGCCGGCGGGCATGCGAACGTCCGCGTCATGGTCGACGTCGACGGCGCCGCGGCGGTCGACCGGATCCTCCAGCTCATCACCGACCTGACGGCTGCTCCCGTGCAGCCGCGCCCGACCGAGGAAGGGACCTCGTGAACACCAGAACCGCCCGCAGCAACCCGCTCGGCATCCACGCGCTCGTCTGGGCCGGCGACACCGGTCGTGCGTCCGTCGAGCGAGCCGTCCGGCAGACCGCCGAGGTCGGCTACGACCTGCTCGAGCTGTCGCTGCACGACCTCGACCACCTCGACGTCCCCCGCACCCGCGAGCTGCTGGCCGAGGCGGGCATCGCCGTCGTGTGCTCGCGAGGGCTCGCCTTCGACGCCGACGTGTCGAGCGACGACCCGGCCGTCGTGCGGCGGGGGGCCGCCCTGCTGCAGGCGTCCCTCGAGGCGACGGTGGGCCTGGGCGGGCAGGTGTTCACCGGTGCCCTCTACAGCGCGCTCGGCAAGTATCCCGGGCCGCTCACGGCGGCGGGCCGGGCCAACGCCGTCGCCGTGATCCGCGAGCTCGCGGGCTACGCGGACGCACACGGCGTCATGCTCGGGCTCGAGGTGTGCAACCGGTACGAGACCAACGTGGTGAACACGGCACGGCAGGCCCTCGCGCTCGCGGACGACATCGGGGCCGACAACGTCCGGATCCACCTGGACACGTACCACATGAACATCGAGGAGGACGACCTCGTGCGTCCCGTGCACGAGGTCGGCGAGCGGCTCGGCTACGTGCACATCGGGGAGAACCACCGCGGGTACCTGGGCTCCGGGCACATCGACTTCACCGGGTTCTTCCACGCGCTCGGCGACATCGGCTACACCGGCCCCGTCACGTTCGAGTCGTTCTCCAGCGCCGTCGTCGCCCCGGGGCTGTCCCACGACCTCGCCGTGTGGCGGGACCTGTGGGAGTCCGGGCGCGACCTCGCCGAGCACGCGCTGCAGTTCACCACGACGCTGCTCGCCGTCAGCCGGCCGGCCTCGGCATGAGCGCCGGGCCCGAGGGGCCCGGCGGGCCGTCCCGTCTGCCCGCGCGGCTCGCCGCACGTCTGGACGCGCTGCTGGCGCCGGGTGGACGCGTGCTGCTCGGCATCGCAGGGACGCCCGGGTCCGGCAAGTCGACGCTCGCCGAGGCGGTCGTCGACCACGTCGACGCGGCGCGCGAGCGTGCCGCGTGGGTGCCGATGGACGGGTTCCACCTGGCCGACTGCGAGCTGGACCGGCTCGGCCGCCGGGCGCGCAAGGGGGCCATCGACACGTTCGACGCCCGCGGCTACCTCGCCCTGCTGCACCGCACGGTGGCCGAGACCACGGCCACGGTCTACGCACCGGCGTTCGACCGCGCGCTCGAGCAGCCGCTCGCCGGGAGCATCCCGGTCCTGCCCCAGGCCCGCCTGGTGGTGACCGAGGGCAACTACCTGCTCGACGCGGCGGAGCCGTGGCCGGACGTGCGCCGCGTGCTGACGGAGGTGTGGTACTGCGACGTCGCAGCCGACGAGCGCCGCCGTCGGCTCGTCGGCCGTCACGTGCGGTTCGGCAAGTCGCCCGAGGCCGCCGACGCGTGGGTGACCACCGTGGACGAGCCCAACGCCCGTCGGGTCGACGCCGGCCGCGGGCTGGCGGACCTCGTCGTCGACAGCTCAGACCTCATGACCCGGAAGGTGTACTGATGCCCGTGTTCCGCCGGCCGGCCCATGCCGCTGCCGCAGGAGACCCGATCCCGTTCAGCCACGGCGGACGGACCCACCTGTTCTACCTGTCGTCGCCGCCGGGCACGACCGACTACCCCGAGCGGGTGCGCACGAGCTGGGAGCACGTCGCGAGCGACGACCTGACCCGATGGGAGCAGCTGCCCACGGCGCTCGGCCCCGGCCCGGACGGCACCGTCGACGCAGGGGGTGTGTGGACCGGCTCGGTCGTCGAGCACGAGGGGGTCTTCCACCTCTTCTACACCGGCCACGACCCCGGGTCGGACCACCCCCAGACGATCTGCCTGGCGACGAGCACCGACCTGGTGACGTTCCGTCGGCACGACGCCAACCCGCTGCTCCTGCCGGTCCCCGGATACGAGCCGGTGGACTGGCGCGACCCGTACGTGTTCTTCAACGCCGACGAGGGCCGCTGGTGGATGCTCATCGCGGCACGCCGTGCGCACGGCCCGCAGTGGCGGCGCGGCGTCATCGTGCTCGCCACCTCCGACGACCTGCTGCACTGGTCGGTCGAGCCGGAGCCGCTGTACGACCCGGGCACCACCTACTGCCCGGAGTGCCCCGAGCTGTGGCCGCTCGACGGTCGGTGGTACCTGGTGTTCTCCCGGTTCTCGGAGGACGTCGGCACGGTGTACCGCGTGGCCGACTCGCCCCGCGGGCCGTTCCGCACCCCCGAGCGCGACGCGCTGGGCGGGCGTCGGTGGTACGCGGCGAAGTCAGCGCCTGCGCCGGGCGGACGGCTGTTCTTCGGCTGGGTGCACGACCGCGTGGGCGACGGGTCGAACGAGCGCTGGCTGTGGGGCGGCGACTTCGCCGCACCGCGTCGCGTCGAGGCGGACGCCAACGGGTCCCTGCGGGTACTGCCGGTCGTGGACGCATGGGGACCGTCCGAGGCCGTCGGCTCGTTCGAAGGGCCGCTGGGCGCTCCCGGGCGCACGGCGAGCGCCGTCGTCGTCGACGAGCTGCCCGCCGAGGCCGTGATCGACGCGCGCGTCGACCAGGTCGAGGCCGCGACCGCCGGGCTCGACCTGGTCGGCTCGGACGGCGCCGGGCTGCGGGTGACGTTCGACCCGCGCGCCCGGCGTCTGTGCCTCACCCAGGAGCCGCAGCCGCTGGACGACTTCTGGGCGGACCTCACCGGCCGGCCCGGCGACTACCGCGAGGTCGACGGCCCGGTCCTCGCCCGCGCCGACCTGCCGCCGGGGGAGGCGGCTGTGTCCCTGCGGGTGCTCCTCGACGGGGAGCTGCTCGAGGTCTACGCCGACGACGCCGTTGCCCTGACGTGGCGTGCTCCTCGCCGCCGGGTGCTGCGGCTCGAGGCGTTCGTGACGGACGGCACCGCTGCGGTCGAGGTGCGGGTCGGGCGGCTCGTTCACGGGACTGAGAGGAGCTGACAGACAGCGACCCTCCGCGAGCAGTCGCGGCCTGCCTCGACCGGTGGACCCCGCGGCGACGCCTCAGGCCCACCCCCAGCGCAGCGGTAGGCCCGCGTGATCGCCGTCCCCGGGGGGCATGTGCACGGACGTCACCTGCCGCTGCGTACTCCGCGCGAGCCTGCGGCGCCGTTGCGCATGCCCGCCCGGGTTCCTCCGGGGTGTGACGCGGCATCCGCCGGCCGGCGGTCGTCGCCCCCACCGGCTGCTCGCCCCCACGCCTCTGCACCTCCAGCGCCTGCAGGCGTGCGAGAATTCGTGCTCCAAGTCGGAGGTGCATGGTGACAGAGCTGTTCGATCGAGACGACCCGTTCGCGTTCCTCGGTGCCTTCGCCGTCAAGGCGGCGGGCCTGCTGCCCACCCCGACCGAGTGCAGCATCATCCTGCGCCAGCACCACCTGCTGCGGTAC
>DASWOL010000235.1:0-6987 GCA_036398695.1 Cellulomonas sp.
CGAGGGCTCCTTCGGGATGGTGCTCGCCGAGGACGCCACCGCCCTGGCCCTCGTGCTGACCGAGCTGGTGACCAACGCCGTCGAGCACGGCTTCGCCGGCCGCGACTCGGGCAGCGTGGAGATCGAGGTCGCGCGCGAGGGGGAGAACCTGCGGGTCGTCGTCGCGGACGACGGCGTCGGCGTGCCCGAGGACCACGGTGCCGGCAGCGGGCTGGGGACGCAGATCGTCGCGACCCTGGTGCGCAACGAGCTGCGCGGGACCATCGAGTGGCAGCCGCGCGAGGGCGGCGGCACGCACGTCGAGCTGCAGTGCCGGCTGCGCGTCAACCGCGACGCCGCGACGGTCGCCTGACGCGACGTCGGGACCTGCGGCCCGGCATGACGTCCGGGATGAACCGCGTCCAGGCGCGGCTCACGTCGGACGTTGCGGAAGGCACAGCTGTGGAACGGACCGTTCAGGCGTCTGACGGGCCTCAGACGGGGACGGCGGGGCGCTCGAAGCTGATCAGCTCGCGCGGCGCTGACGGGCGGTGCGGCGCTTGAGGGCGCGGCGCTCGTCCTCGGACAGGCCGCCCCAGACACCCGCGTCCTGACCGGTCTCGATGGCCCACTTCAGGCAGGTGTCGACCACGTCGCAGCGACGGCAGACGGCCTTCGCGTCCTCGATCTGGAGCAGGGCGGGGCCGGTGTTGCCGATGGGGAAGAAGAGCTCGGGGTCCTCGTCGAGACACGCAGCGCGGTGGCGCCAATCCATTGAAGTCTCCTTGCGCGCGCAATCCATCCAGACGTCCGGTCAGGGCGTGGCGGACCGCGAGAATTGGGGGGTGATTTCGTGCTGCATCAAGGGTCACACTCGCGTCGGTGCTCGCACAAGGGTTACGAGAACGTTTCGACCCGGTGACCGGCGAGACGTTCGTCACATCCTGTGAGCGCCATGTGGCGCTCCCGCGGCGTCGTCGCAGATCATCCCAGCAAAAGGCGGCTCAGGGCCGTGCCGGGCCCCTGACCTGCGGCGAGAGGGCCCCCGCGGGCTACCAGGGACCTTCGTCCCGGCTTCGGGCGATGTCGAGGGAGGGCCGGATCGGGCATCCAGCAGGTGAAGGGCAGGTGTCCGGAGCGTGGGACGGCCACGCGCGATGTGCTAGGCGCGTCGGCGGGCGGCCCGCGTTAGGGTCCTGCGCGTGGCGGTTCGGGTTCCGGTCGCGGTGCGGGTGGCGTGCGCGCTGGTGTGGCTGCAGGCGGTCGTGGCCGCGGTGGCGGCAGGGGCGCTCGTCGTCGTGCTCGTGCGCGGTGCGCAGATGCCGGGCGCGTCCGCAGCGCTCGCGGTCATCGCGCTCGGCGTGGCGGCGGCGCTCGTCGGCGCGAGCGTCGCGCTGCTGCGCGGTGGGCACCGGTGGGCGCGCAGCCCCGTGCTCACGGTCCAGTTCCTCGTCGGCGCGCTGGCGGTGGCCGGCTGGACCACGGCGCCTGCGCCCTGGCCGGCTGTCGCGCTGGCGCTCGCGCTCGCCGTCGTGGCGTCGCTGCTGACCCGCGCGGCGGTCGCGTGGACCGTCCCCGGACGCCCGACGAGCGAGGACTAGCCGGCTCGTCGTCCTGGCGCCGGCGCGACCACCTGGACCGGGACGACGTCGCGGCCCAGCCGGAGCGCTCCACGACCGGGCGGACGCCGTCGCGTGTCGGTGAGCCAGGCACCCTCGGGGCCGAGCAGATCGAGCGTGCCCGGCTCCGCGAGGTCGAGGACCAGCAGGCGCCGGGCGCGCACCAGGAGCGGCACCGGGCCGCGGTACGCCGAGACGGCGTGCGCGGTCGTCGTGGCTGCCACCAGGCGGCACGGGGTGCCCGTCGCCAGGAGTGCAGCCAGCGCGTCGATGGTCGGCGGGTCGCGGGCCTCGAGCTCGTCGAGGTCGTCGGCCACGAGCAGCGAGGCGTCGTCGGGCACCGCGGACGCCCCGGCCGAGCCCACGCGTACGACGTGCAGCCCCGCCGCGCTCGCGCCGCCGGCGAGCGCCTCCAGGGCCGCGGTCCGGCCCGACCCCGGGGGCCCGACGACGAGCAGCGGGCGCGACAGGTCGACGCTCACCGGGCCGGCATCGTCCCCGCCGAGCCCGATCGCGACGAACCGGCCGCCGGAGCCTGAGGCCGCCACCGGCGCCGGGAGCGCGGCAGGTGCCACCCGTGAGGGAAGGGGCAGGACCCTGACGTGTCGGGCTGGTCCCAGGGGCTCGACCAGCCCAGGCGGTCCCGGGGACCCGACGACCCCCGCCGGCTCGGAGAGCCGGCCCGCCCTGCCCGGCGCGGTGGGCCCGCCGGACCCGGCCTGCCCGGTCGGTGCCGGGAGCGCCACCTGGCACAGCACCGAGCCGTGGCGGCCCACGTGCACGGCGCGTCCGGGCTGCGGACGCGGCCCGGCGAGCTCAGCCGGGACACCCGCGAGCAGGTCACCGGCCGGGTCGGGCGAGCCCAGCACCAGCCGGTCGGCGAAGAACGGCGCCAGCCGCGCAGCAGCCGGGCCGACGCCACCGCTGGCGACCACCGCCACGGGCCCGCCCGCCGTCGCCCACAGCTGGTCGAGACGGTCGGCCGCGGCCCCGCGGGCCACGGCGGCGAGCGCGGCGAGGACGGCGGCGACGTCGTCGACGAGGAGCAGGGGCCGCGCTTCGTCCCCGGGGAGGGTGTCGGAGAGCAGCCGTACGAGGCGCGCCACGCGTGTCGCGTCGTCGGCCTCGAGCGTCGAGGCGACGCCGGGCGGCAGGCGCCGGGACGGCACGCCGACGGCGTGCACCGGCCGGTCCTGCGCGAGGGCGGCCGATGCGACGGCCACCAGCGTCGCGGTGCGGCCCGAACCCGGCCCACCCAGCACCAGCAGGTGGCCCGCGTCCGGGTCCCAGCGCACGGCGCCGCGCGACAGCTCGTCCGGCAGGTCCGCCAGCGCCAGCGGCATCCCGGGGCCCGGCGGGACGTCGGTGGCGACGACGGCGTCCGGCAGTGGCGGCAGCCAGGGCTCGGCGGGCCGCGGGTGCCCCGAGGCCGCCTCGCGGATGGCGTCGACCCAGGCGGCCGGCCCACGGTCGGCGATCAGCGGAGTCCAGCCCACGCGTCCCGCCCGGACCGCGCCGGCCCGCGGACTGCCGGCCTGGCCGTTGCCGGCCCGCGGACTGCCGGCCTGCTCGCCGCCGCCCCGATCGCCGCCGGATCCCTGGTCGCCGGGCCATGGACGGGCCAGCCGCACCGGCCGGGAGCGGCGGGCCTCGGCACGGGCGACCTGGAGCGGCTCGGGTCGCCCTCCGCCGCGGGCGAGCACCGCCTGTCCCGGGCGGGTGAGTGCCGCCGCGTCGGGTACGCCGACGAGGTCGGACGAGTCGGCCGGGTCCGCCACGCGCAGCACCACGCGCAGCGAGACGTTGGCGCGCAGGTCCGCGGGCACGGCGCCGGCGGGCCGCTGCGTGGCCAGCACCAGGTGGACCCCGAGGGACCGGCCCAGAGCGGCGATCCGCGCCAGGCCCGGCAGAAGGTCGGGCAGCTCGTCGGCCAGCACGCGGAACTCGTCGACGACGACGAGCAGCCGCGGCGGGGTGACCGGGTCCAGGGGGTCGAGGTCACGCAGGTCGCGCGCGCCCTGCGCCGACAGCACGCGCTCGCGACGGCGCAGCTCGGCGGACAGGCCACGCAGCGTGCGCCGGGCGCCGGCGGCGTCGAGGTCGGACAGGTGCCCGACGACGTGGGGCAGGCCCGCGAGCGCCGGCAGGCCCGTGCCGCCCTTGAAGTCGACGAGGAGCACGGCCAGCCGTCCCGGCGGGTGCGCCAGTGCCAGGCCGAGGACCAGGCTGGTCAGCAGCTCCGACTTGCCGGAGCCGGTGGTGCCCGCGACGAGGGCGTGCGGGCCGTCGCGGACGAGGTCGACCCACACCGGCCTGCCGCCGGGACCGGCTCCGATCGGGGTGGCGAGCCTCGGGCGAGTGCTCGACGACCGAGGTGCTGCACGCTGCCACTGCCGCGCGACGGCACGGGCGTGGGGCGGCGGCACGCCGGGCAGGTCGCCCAGGGCGACGTCGGCGGGGCAGCCCTCGAGGCCGGGCGCGGCGCGTGGGCGGCCGCTGACCGCGCGCAGGGCGGCCTCCGCCACGACGGCGGTCACGCCGAGGAGCGGGACGTCACGCGACCGGCCGTCGGCCCCTCGGAGCCGCGCGGTCCGCCCGTCCACCGCCAGGACGGCCCGGCTCCAGGTCGGCGGCGGCCCCACGATGACGCGCAGCACGCGTTCGCTCGCGCCCGGTGTCGGCGCCGCAGGCGCGCCGTCGAGGACGGTGATCGTCGGCATGCCGCCGGATCGCCGGGACCACGCGAGCCAGCCCCAGTCCTCGGGGCGGTCCGTGTGCACGGCGACCTCCGCCCGGTCGTCGTCGGCGAGCGCTGCCAGCAGGAGTCCGCGGGCTGCCGCCAGCGCGGCCGGACGGGGGCCTGCCACGGTCAGGTCGCCGTGCCAGGGGACCGGGTGGCGCCAGCGCAGGGCACCGCGAGCCGTCGGCGCCCGTGCGGCGCCCTCGGCGGCGCGCACGTCCCGGGCGTCCGGGCCGTGCCCTGAGTCCGCAACCCGGCCAGCCGGCGCCGCGGCCGGTGCCGCGAGCGCGACACGGAGCGCGGCGAGGTCGACCGCATCGGGTGCGGGCTCGGCCTCGGTCGGTGCGGCGGACACCGCCCCGGCGGGCGCCACGACCAGGACGAGTGCGCTCAGCGCCCCCAGCAGCAGCACCGGCTGGCGGAGGCTGACGGCGAGCGCGATCGAGGTGCCGGCGCCGGCCGCCGCGGGCAGGAACCTGGTCAGCCGCGTCAGCCGCCCGCGCACGGACGACCGATCGCCGGCCGTGGCTCGGGGCTGTGGTGCGTCGTCGGCGCGCAGCACGACGACGCTTGCGCCGGCCCGTAGCTCCTCGCCCGGCCGCCACCGGGCCCAGCGCAGCTGCGGCACGCGCCTCGAGCGCCCGGTGGGTCCCACGAGACGGGCGGCCGTCGCGGAGGTGGTGGACGTGCTGGGCCGCCAGGGGAGCGGCACGGTGCTCGCGCGCCGGATCAGCAGCACCGGCGCCCGGGGCCGGCCGCAGCGCCCGGCGGGCTCCTTCGGCCGCCGGCGCGCGCGGTGCGGTCGTCGCCTGCCGCCGGGTCGCACGACGAGCGACCACGGCGCGTCGTCGGCCACGGCCAGCTCGGCGCCCGGCCCGAGCGTCGCCCGCCCGGCAGGGACGTGCAGCGCTCCGGTGTCCGGGCCGGCGACGACGGCCAGGTGCGCCGACGCCCGCGCGGCACGCACCGCGTCGGGCAGAGGGCCGGGACCGGGACGCAGCGTGGCGCCCTGGACGAGGGGGTGGACACCGCAGGGATGGGTGTCGGGCAGCGGCACGCCATCGGCCGTGGGCGTGCCGGCGGTCCACGACGCGTCGCCCGTCAGACGCGTCAGCCACCGGCGCAGCCGGGCGAGCGGCACGCCGTCCTCCACCTCCACGTCCGTCGCGACGCCGCGGGAGACCACCGTCAGACGCACCCGGTGAGCGTGCCGGTCGCCCGCACGCACACCATGACAACCGGCCAGCCCTGGGGACGACCCTCCCTCGTCCCCAGGGCCGCCGGTCGGCTCACTCCTCGGCGAGCGCCGCCACCGGGGGCGTGCGCGCCGCCGAGCGCGCTGGCAGCACCGACGCCAGCAGCCCCGCGCCGAGCGCGACGACGAGCACGAGGGCCAGGTCACGCCACGACACCGCGGGCACAAACCCTCCGACCTCCCCGAGCACCGTCGCGGCGCCCGCCCAGCCGTACAGCAGGCCGAACACGCTGCCGAGCACGGCGCCCACCGCCGCGATCAGCACGCCCTCGACCGCGAGCGTGCCGCGCAGCGCTCCGCGCGTCAGGCCGATCGCCCGCAGCGTCGCCGACTCGCGCCGGCGCTCGATCACCGAGAGCGACAGCGTGTTGGTCACGCCGAGCAGCGCGATGAGCACGGCGACGCCGAGCAGCCCGACGACGACCTCGAGCATGACGCCGATCACACGGTCGTACTGGGCCCGCATCGCCCCCGGCCCGACCGCGAGGAAGTTCGCGGAGCCCAGCGTGTCCTGCACCTGGCGCAGCACGTCCGCCGCGTCCGCACCGGAGGCGAGCGAGACGTACAGCGCGTCCTGCGGGGCATCGGGCGCGATGCGGTCCATGGTCGCCGGCGTCACGAGCGCGTCGGTGAGCCCGGTGACCGGCACCGGGTGGAGCGTCGTGGCGTCCGCCGGGAACGAGCGGTCGTCCGCGACGGGGGACACCGGGACGGTTCCGGACACGGCCTGCCACGCATCCGGGACCAAGATCGCGTCGTCGGCAAGTGCGCGCGCCACCGCCGGGTCACGCATCACCGCCGCCGCGTCCGCCGGTGCCAGGGCGCGGGTGACGATCGTGGCCGGCCCGCCCGGCACACCGACCTGCAGGTAGGCCGAGCGCAGCGGCAGAACGTCCGAGACACCGTCGATGGCCGCGATGTCGGAGGCCAGGCCGGTGGGAAGCGTGACCGTCGCAGGGGCACCGGGAGCGGACGGCTTGACGACGATGTCCACCGGGTAGTGCTCGTCGAGCGCGTTGGTCAGCGACGCACGGGCGCTCGCCGCGCCGGTGCTCATCATCACCACCAGCGTCACGCCGATGAGCAGCGCGGTGCTGGTCGCGGCCGTTCGTTGCGGGTTGCGCACCGTGTTGGCGCCGGCCAGCCGTGGTACCGGACCGAGCCCGGCGATCCCGCGCTGCACGCCGCGCACCACCGGCGGCACCCAGAACACCGCGGACAGCAGCACACCGGCGAACGACACCGCGCCGCCGAGCAGGCCGATCGCCAGCGGTCCGAGCGGATTGCCCTGCGTCTTCAGCCCCAGCGCGACCGCGCAGGCCAGCATCGCCGCGCCGAGCACGACGAGCACCACGGCCGACACGAGCCGCACGCGGCCTGCCCCGCCGTGCGCG
>DASWOL010000236.1:0-24753 GCA_036398695.1 Cellulomonas sp.
CCAGGCGTCGAGCACGCCGCCGGCCACCCGCCGGCCGTAGTGCCGGGCCACGGCACCGGCGCTGGTCTCCACGCCGATGGCCGCCAGGCACGCGTCGGCCATGCCGCGCACGGGCGCGCCGCCGATCACCGGGCTGATGCCGACAACGGGTGCTGCGGTGTCGCGAACCGCCTCCCGGATGCCGGGGATCGCCAAGATGGTGCCGACCGACACCACCGGGTTGGACGGCGGGAGCACCACGACGTCCGCCTCGGCGAGTGACTCCAGCACACCCGGCGCCGGCCGCGCCTCGTCGAGCCCCACCTGCACGAACCCCTGTGCGGGCAGCGTCGCGTGGTGCCGCACCCACCACTCCTCGAAGTGCAGCAGCCGGCCGTCGGCCAGCTCCACGTGCGTCTCGACCTCCTGGTCGGACATCGGCAGCAGGCGCACGCCCGGACGCCACCTCTCGGCGAGCCGAGCCGTGACGGCCGACAGCGCCAACCCGTCGCGCAGCAGCTCGGTACGAGCCAGGTGCGTCGCCAGGTCCAGGTCGCCCAGCGTGAACCACTCCCAGCCCAGGCCGTACCCGACGAGGTCGGCGCTCACACGGCTCGTCTCGTCGCGCCGCCCCCAGCCCTGACCCTCGTGCACCGCGCCGCCGAGCGTGTACAGGAGCGTGTCCAGGTCCGGGCAGACGCGCACGCCGTGCAGCCACATGTCGTCGCCCGTGTTGGCGACGACGGTCACCTGCGCGGTGGTGCCGCCCGCGCCGTCCGGCAGACGAGCCGCCAGCAGTGCGAGCAGTCCCCGCGTGAACCGGGCGCCCCCGACCCCGCCGGACAGCACGGTGACCCTCATCGGCGCTCCCATGGGCCCGAGCCGGCCAAGGTCTCGGCACCCACGGCCTCGGCCCCGGCGCCGGTCGCTGCGCCCGACGAGGAGCGCGAGGCCCCGTTGCCGGCCGGGCCCGCTGCGCCCGACGAGGACTGCGCGTCCCCGTTGCCGGCCACGCCCGCTGCGCCCGACGAGGACTGCGCGTCCCCGTTGCCAGCCAGGCCCGCTGCGCCCGACGAGGACTGCGCGTCCCCGTTGCCAGCCAAGCCCGCTGCGCCCGACGAGGACTGCGAGGCGCCGTCGCCAGCCGGGCCCGATGCGCCCGACGAGGACTGCGCGTCCCCTTCGCCAGCCAAGCCCGATGCGCGCGACGAGGAGCGCGCGTCCCCGTTGCCAGCCGGGCCTGATGCGCCCGACGAGGACCGCGCGTTCCTCCCGACTTCGGGCACCGATGCCCCTCCGAAGGCGATGACCGGCCGGCCGGTGCGGGGGTGGGCCAGAACGTCGGCGTCGACGTGGTAGACCGCTCGGACCAGCTCGGGCGTGAGCACCTCGGACGGCGTGCCGGCCGCGGCGAGGCGGCCGCCGGACAGCACCAGCACGTGGTCGCAGAACGACGCCGCCAGGTTGAGGTCGTGCAGCGCGGCGATCGTCGTGGTGCCGAGCGAGCGGACGAAGGTCAGCAGCGACAGCTGAGCGCTGATGTCGAGGTGGTTCGTCGGCTCGTCGAGCAGCAGCAGCTCGGGCTCCTGGGCGAGCGCTCGCGCGATGTGCACGCGCTGGCGCTCACCCCCGCTCAGCGAGTCCCACGCCCGGTCCGCCAGGTGAGAGGCGTCGGCCGCGGCCAGGGCGCGGGAAACCGCCCCGTCGTCGGGGTCGGTGCCCCACCACGACCGGTAGGGCACCCGACCGAGCGCGACGACCTCGTGCACCAGCAACGGCACCGTGGCCGACGACTCCTGCTCGAGCAGCGCGATCCGGCGCGCCCGCCGCCGCCGGGGCAGCGAGTCGACGGGAACCGGGACGCCCGTCGCCTCGTCGTCCACCAGCACCGCCCCGGCCTCGGCGGCCAGCAGGCCGGCGACGAGCCGCAGCAGCGTCGTCTTGCCCGCACCGTTGGGCCCGAGCAGGCCCGTCAGCGCTCCTGTCGGCGGCGTGGCGTCGATCCCGTCGACCACCCAGCGGCCACCAAGCCGGGTGCCGACGCCGGAGAGTGTCAGCTCCATGCGGCACCTCGCGCGCGGCGCAGCAGCCAGGCGAACACCGGAGCGCCCAGCAGCGCCGTGACGATCCCCACCGGCAGCTCGCGCGGGTCGAACACCGTGCGCGCCAGCGTGTCCGCCCACACGAGCAGCACGCCACCGGCGAGCGCCGCCACCGGGAGCAGCCGGCGGTGCGAGGGCCCGGTGAAGGGGCTGACCGCGTGCGGCACCAGCAGCCCCACGAAGCCGATCGACCCGCTCACCGAAACCAGCGCGCCGGTGAGCAGCGCGACCACCGTCAGAAGGAACCACCGCGTGCGGTTCGGGTCCACACCGAGCGAGGCGGCCGCCGTGTCGCCGAAGGCGAAGGCGTCGAGGCGCCCGGCGGCGACGGCGAGGACGAGCGCCGCGACCACCACCGCCCCGACCGAGATCGCCACTGACCCCCAGGACGCGCCGGCGAGCGATCCCAGCAGCCAGGCGACGATCTCCTGGTAGGAGTCGCCCTTCGCCGTCCAGAAGATGACGAACGACGTCGCCGCCGCGGCGAGCTGCGACACCGCGAGCCCCGCGAGCACCGTCCGCGTGGGCGCGAGGCTCCCGCCGACACGGGCCAGGGCGAGCGCCGCGGCCAGGGCGAGCATCGCCCCGGCGAAGGCCGCGACCGACAGCAGCAGCCCGACGCCGAGCAGCAGCACCGCCGCGGCGCCCACGGACGCGCCGGACGACAGCCCGAGCAGGTACGGGTCGGCCAGGGGATTGCGCGTCAGCGACTGCATCACCGCGCCGGCCATCGCCAGCCCGGCTCCGACCGCCGCGGCCGTCAGCACACGGGGGAGCCGCAGCTCCCACACGATCGCGTCGTGCAGGCGAGGCACCTCGGTCACTTGGAACCCGAGGTGTGCCGCCACCGACCGCACCACCTCCGAGACCCCGAGGTCCGCCGGCCCGATGGCCACCGTGACCACCACGCTCACCAGCAGCAGCGTGGCGCCGACGGCGACGAGCAGCCCCACCGGAGGACGCCGCCGCCCGAGGGCCTCGTGGACACCGGCCGGGCGCGCGGGCTCGTCGGGCGCGAGAACCTCGCGGACGCGTTCGTCGGACGCGGTCCCTGCCACGGGCTACCCGCCCAGCCCGAGGTCGCGCACCTGCTGGGCCAGGGAGGCGGCCGCCTCGACGTTGCGGACGCCGGCCTCGGTCGCCGCGAACGGCAGGCGTACGAACCGCTTGTCCTTCACCGCGGTCAGCTGCGACAGCGCCGGGTTCGACTCGAGGGTCTGGACCTTGTGGTCGTAGGTGTTCCAGGAGGCGTCGACGAGCACGATGACGTCAGGGTCTGCGGCGACCACCTGCTCCCAGCCGGCGGACGTCCACGTGTCGTGCACGTTCGCCAGGATGTTCGTCACGCCGGCCGTGGACATGATGAGCTGCGGGGCGCCGATGCCCGCCCCGGCGTAGGGAGTGTCCCCGCCGGAGGACCACCAGAACGCGGACACCCCGGACACGGGCTTGATCGCCGCGAGGTCGGACTTCTGGGAGGCGACCAGCGCCGACGCCTTGTCCGGCACGCCGAAGAGGTTGCCCACCTCGGTGATCTCGGAGAACACGTCGTCGAACGTCAGCGGGTCCGGCTGGTCGCTGGGCTCCTTGCACGCCGACGGCGACACGTACGTGCCAATGCCGCGGGCGGCCAGCGCGGCACGGTCGCCCACACCTCCGTCCGCGGTGACGTTGGACTCCCACCCGGCGTAGACGAAGTCCGGGTCGAGTGCCAGGACGGCCTCCTGCCCGGGGATCTTGTCCGAGAGCACGGGGATGCCGGCGGCGGCGGAGGCCCACTGGTCGGGCACCGGCCCGTCCTGGTAGGCCTCGCCGACGATCCGGTCACCCAGGCCGAGCGCCAGCATCATCTCGGTGGGCGTCGACTTGATGGTGACCACCCGCGACGGCGGCGCGGCCACGGTGACCGACGTGCCGCAGTTGTCGACGGTCACCGGCCGGAAGGCGGTGGTGGTGGTTGCCGCGGGCGTCGTCGCCGCAGGCGTGGGGCCTGACGAGGCGCCGCCGGTCCCCGTGCCGGTGGAGCAGGCCGCGAGCGGGACGACGAGGGCGACCAGCGCGGCGGTCGCGACGGCGATGGTGCGACGGCGGGACACGGGTACAGGGACAGGCGCGGGTGCAGAGACGGGCACCGGCGCCGGCACAGACACGGGCGCAGAAACGGGTACAGAGAAGGGCACGGCACTCCTTCACAGGCACGACGAGTGGCACAGGGGCGTCGCCGCGACCGACACGCGGGCCGGCGGCGGGCGCGGCCGTGCGCCGAGAGGGGAAGGAGCACGTCGCTCCCCGGAAGGCCGCCCAGACGGGGCGGTGCCACCCACGCCAAGATCCGGCGGGGTTCCGCGACACCACCCTAAGCGCCGCGCGCGCCCAGGGGACACGTCAGGGCGCGGCGGCGACCGCCAGGGCCCGCGCGACGGCGTCGACACGGTCCCGCAGCGCCGCCACGGTCACCCGCACGTGGGAGGTCCCCCCGGCCGACGCGGCGAACGCGCGCCCCGGGGCCACCCGGATGCCGGCGGCCGCCAGCCGCACCAGCGCCGTCGCCTCGTCGTGCACCGGCACCCACAGGTTGACCCCGTCTCCGGGCTCGACGACCAGACCGCGCTCGGCCAGGGCCTGCGTCAGCGCGCGCTGACGCGCGTGGTACACCCGCCGCGCGTGGCCGACGGCGTCGACGGCGGTGCCGTCGGTGAGCAGGTCCGCCAGCACGCGCTGGATCAGCCGCGACGTCCAGCCGGGTCCGAGCATGCGGCGCGCGACGAGCCCGTCGAGCACCGTCGCGGGCCCGCCGACCGCCGCGATCCGCAGGTCGGGACCGTGGGACTTCGAGTAGGAGCGCACGTGCACCACGTGGTCGGGCAGCACTGCGCCGAGCGACACGTCGCGCGCCGACGAGATCTCCCCGGAGTGGTCGTCCTCGATCACCCACACCGGCTGGTCGCTCGCCCGCAGCAGCGCGCCGAGCTCCCGCGCGCGGCCCGCGTGCAGGCTCACGCCCGTCGGGTTCTGGGCGCGTGGCTGCACGACGAGCGCGCGCGCCCCCGCCTCGAGCGCCCGGGCCAGGGCGTCGGGCCGGATCCCGGCGCGGTCCATCACCACCGGCACCCGCTCCAGGCCCATCGAGTCCAGCAGGTCGAACAACGGCGGGAACCCCGGGTCCTCGACGGCCACCCGGTCGCCGAACGCCGTCACCCGCTCCAGCACGCGGCCCATCGCGTCGATCGCGCCGTCCACCACCGTGAGTCGCTGCGGCAGGAACGGCCACGTGGCCCGCAGCAGCGACTCCAGCTCGCCCACCAGGGGGTCGGCGACGTACGAGACCGTCTCCGCAGCCGGAGTCCGGGCGGACACGCGCGCGAGCGCCGGCCCGAGCTGGGGCAGCAGCTCCGGGTCGGGCGTGCCCGACGACAGGTCGATGCGGGCCGGCGCCGCACCCGCGAGGTCGCGGTACCGCGGAGGGATGCGGCCCTCAGGGGTGGGCAGCACCTGCGTGCCGGCACGGCCGCGGGAGTGCACCAGCCCGACGGCCGCGAGCGCTTGCCACGCCGAGCCGACGGTGGCGGGGCTCACCTGGAGGTCGGCCGCCAGGGCGCGGACGGTCGGCAGCCGATCGCCCGGCTGCAGCCGCCCGGCGTGCACCAGCCGCGCCACGGCCGCGGCGATGCCGCGCGGGCTGCGGTCCTCGACGTGGGCGGCGAGGTCGACGTCCACCATCGACGCATCGTCGCCCCCCGGTGTTGCCGCCCGATGACGGGCGCGTGACGACCTTCGTCCCATCGGGGCGATGTGACGTGCCGCGTCGCGGTGCGCGGGGCCGTGACCAGAACGCGTCCGCGATGTTCGCCGCGCGAAAGGGGAGGGAAACCCCGCAGAAATGTCCAAATCGCACAGTCACGTACCTGGCGTCGGGGCCGTGGGCCCCCCGTGGGGTCCACCGCCTCGCGCACATGGCAGCACGAGCAGCGGAGGAACGAGATGACGGTGGTACGCGTCGCCTTCACCCAGGCCACCTGGACCGGCGACAAAGAGTCGATGATCGCCCTGCACGAGGGGTGGGCCCGCGAGGCCGCCTCCGCCGGCGCGCAGGTGATCGGGTTCCAGGAGCTGTTCTACGGTCCCTACTTCGGGATCACCCAGGACACCGCCTACTACGACTACGCCGAGACGATCCCCGGGCCCACGGTGGACCGGTTCGCCGCGCTGGCCGCCGAGCTGAAGCTGGTCATCGTCCTGCCCATCTACGAGGAGGACCAGCCCGGCGTCCTGTACAACACCGCGGTCGTCATCGACGCCGACGGCACCGTGCTGGGCAAGTACCGCAAGCACCACATCCCGCACCTGCCGAAGTTCTGGGAGAAGTTCTACTTCCGCCCGGGGAACACCGGCTGGCCGGTGTTCGACACCGCCGTCGGCAAGGTGGGCGTCACCATCTGCTACGACAGGCACTTCCCCGAGGGCTGGCGTGTCCTGGCGCTCAACGGCGCCCAGATCGTCTTCAACCCCAACGCGACCGCCCCCGGGGTCTCCAACCGGCTGTGGGAGCTCGAGCAGCCCGCCGCGGCCGTGGCCAACGGCTACTTCGTCATCGCGAACAACCGCGTCGGGCTCGAGGACAACGAGTACGGCGACGAGGCCGTCAACTTCTACGGCTCGTCGTACGTCGTCGGCCCGGACGGGAACCTCGTCGGCGAGGTCGGCTCCAGCAGCGAGAACCAGCTGATCGTGCGCGACCTGGACCTGGAGCAGATCCGCGTGGTGCGGGAGCGCTGGCAGTTCTTCCGCGACCGGCGCCCGGACCAGTACGGCCCCATCGTCGCGCCCTGACCCGTGCACCGACCCAGGAAGGAATGAGATGTCCACCACGCTCATCGCGGGCGGCACGGTCGTCAACGCCACCGGTCGTGGCCCGGCGGACGTGCTGATCGACGGCGAGACGGTCGTCGCGCTGCTGGCGCCCGGCTCGACGGTCCTCGGCAGCGACCTGAGGTCCACCGTCGACACCGTCATCGACGCCACCGGCAAGTACGTCATCCCCGGCGGCATCGACGCGCACACCCACATGGAGATGCCGTTCGGCGGCACGTTCGCCTCGGACACGTTCGAGACCGGCACCACCGCGGCGGCCTGGGGCGGCACCACGACGATCATCGACTTCGTCGTGCAGTACGCGGGAGAGAACCCGCTCGACCAGTACCAGGCGTGGCACCGCAAGGCCGACGGCAACTGCGCGATCGACTACGGGTTCCACCAGATCCTGTCGGACGTCCAGGACTCCTCGCTCGAGGCTATGGACACCCTGGTCGGGGAGGGCGTCACCAGCTTCAAGCTGTTCCAGGCCTACAAGGGTGTCTTCCTCTCGGACGACGGCCAGATCCTCCGGGCGATGCAGAAGGCGGCCGACAACGGCGCGCTGATCATGACGCACTCGGAGAACGGCTCCTGGATCGACACCGTCGTGGGCCAGCTCGTCGCCGCCGGCAAGACCGACCCCTACTACCACGGCGTCTCCCGGCCGTGGCAGGCGGAGGAGGAGGCGACGCACCGGGCGATCATGCTGGCCAACTACACCGGGGCGCCGCTGTACGTGGTGCACGTCTCCGCCAAGCAGGCCGTGGCGCAGATCGCCGCCGCCCGCGACGCCGGGCAGAACGTCTTCGGCGAGACCTGTCCGCAGTACCTCTACCTCTCGCTCGAGGAGCAGCTGGGGGCGCCCGGCTTCGAGGGCGCCAAGTGGGTGTGCTCCACCCCGCTGCGCAGCCGTGCCGAGGGCCACCAGGACCACATGTGGCAGGCGCTGCGCACCAACGACCTGCAGCTGGTCTCCACCGACCACTGCCCGTTCTGCATGAAGGGGCAGAAGGACATGGGGATCGGGGACTTCTCGAAGATCCCCAACGGCATCGGCTCCGTGGAGCACCGCGTCGACCTGCTGTACCAGGGCGTGGTCACCGGCCAGATCAGCCTGGAGCGCTGGGTGGAGCTGATCTCGGTGACGCCGGCCCGGATGTTCGGCCTGTACGGCCGCAAGGGCGTGCTGGCCCCGGGCGCGGACGCGGACGTCGTCGTCTACGACCCGCAGGGACACACCTCGATCGGCCTCGGCAAGACCCACCACATGAACATGGACTACTCGGCCTGGGAGGGCTTCGAGATCGACGGCCACGTCGACACGGTGCTGTCCCGGGGGTCGGTCGTCGTCGACGGCGGGGAGTTCCTCGGCCACGCGGGCCACGGGCAGTTCCTCAAGCGCGACCTGTCGCAGTACCTGATCTGAGGCGGGCGTCAGATGGAGTTCGGTGTCGTCCTGCAGACCGACCCGCCCGGCTGGCGGACCGTGGACCTGGCACGCCAGGCGGAGAACCACGGCTTCGACTACGTGTGGACCTTCGACTCGCACCTGCTGTGGCAGGAGCCGTTCGTGCTCTACTCGGCGATCCTCGCCGCCACGCACCGCGTCACCGTGGGGCCGATGGTCACCAACCCCGCCACGCGGGACTGGACCGTCCTCGCCTCGCTGTTCGCCACGCTCAACGAGATGTTCGGCAACCGGACCGTGTGCGGCATCGGCCGCGGCGACTCGGCGGTCCGCACGCTCAACGGCCGGCCGAGCGACCTGGCGACGCTGCGGGACGCGGTGCACGTCATCCGCGAGCTGGCCAACGGGCGCTCGGTGGAGATCAACGGACGCACGGTGAGGTTCCCGTGGTCGAAGGGTTCCGCGCTCGAGGTGTGGGTCGCCGCGTACGGTCCGCGCGCGCTGGCGCTGACCGGCGAGGTGGGCGACGCGTTCATCCTCCAGCTGGCCGACCCGGACATCGCCGCATGGATGATCAAGGCCGTCCGGGACTCCGCCGAGGCGTCGGGCCGCGACCCCGACGCGGTGAAGTTCTGCGTCGCCGCACCGGCCTACGTCGGCGACGGCGCCTCCCCGGCCGACCGCGCGCACATGCGCGAGCAGTGCCGATGGTTCGGCGGGATGGTGGGCAACCACGTCGCGGACATCGTCACGCGCTACGGCACCGACTCGGCGATCCCCAAGGCCCTCACCGACTACATCAAGGACCGCGAGGGCTACGACTACAACGAGCACGGCCGTGCCGGGAACACCCACACCGCGTTCGTGCCGGACGAGATCGTCGAGCGCTTCTGCGTCCTCGGCTCCCCGCACGAGCACGTCGCCAAGCTCCGCGAGCTGCAGGGGCTCGGCTGCACGCAGTTCGCCGTCTACCTCCAGCACGACAACAAGGAGGAGACGTTGCGGCTGTACGGCGAGCGGATCATCCCCGCGCTGGCCGAGCCCGTGGTGGCGACGTCATGAGCGCGCTGGAGGTCGTCGCCGCGCAGGCGCCCGACGAGGCCGTGCCCGACGAGCCGGCGGCCCGCACCCGGCGCTCCCGCCGGCGGGGATGGCTGCTGGGCGTGGCCGGCGTGCTCGCGCTCGCGGTGCTCTGGGAGGCCTACAAGCTCGTCGCGCCCGCCGACGGCGTCTCCCTGGGCGGCATGCGGGTGCTGCCGCGGTCCAGCGCCATCGCCATGCCGCACCTGTGGGACATGGTGGCGCGCGCGCTGCAGCCACTGAACGGCGCCACGGGCGCCCGGCCGCTCTGGCTCGCGGTGCTCGCTGCCTGCCTGTTCTCCCTCGGCGTCGCGGCGGTCGGCTGGCTGGTCGCCGTGGTGGTCGGGCTGCTCGCCGCGATCGTCATGCAGCGCTTCCGCACCGCGCAGTCCGCGCTGCTGCCCTGGGTGGTGCTGTCGCAGACCGTCCCGCTCATCGCGCTGGCACCGCTGGTGCGTCGCTGGGGCGCCGAGCTCCGGTTCGGCGCCGTGCCCTGGCACGACTGGATGTCGGTGTCCGTGATCGCCGCCTACCTGGCGTTCTTCCCCGTCGCGGTGGGCGCCCTGCGCGGCTTCGGCTCGCCGCAACCGGTGCACCTGGACCTGATGCGCTCCTACGGCGTCGGCTGGTGGCGCACCTTCGTCACGCTGCGGCTGCCCGCCTCGGTGCCGCACCTGGTGCCGGCGCTGCGGCTCGCCGCGGCGAACGCCGTGGTGGGCACGGTGGTCGCGGAGGTCTCCATCGGGCTGCGTGGCGGCATCGGCCGGATGATCGTCGAGTTCGGCCAGAGCGGGTCCAGCGACCCGCCCAAGCAGTGGTCGCCGATCGCCGGCGCCGTGCTCGTCGGCCTGGCGGCCACCGGTGCGGTCTCGCTGCTGTCGTTCGCGCTGCGGCGCTACCACCAGGCGGAGGCGGCATGAGCGCCGTCCCCGTCCCCGTGCCCGGCCCCGCGTCGGGCGAGCCGGCGCACGCCGTCGTCGCCCAGAACGTCGGCCGCGTGTTCCGCACCTCCGCGGGCGAGGTGGTCGCGCTGCAGGACGTCGACCTGAGCGTGTCCGCCGGCGAGTTCGTCTCGCTGATCGGCCCGTCCGGGTGCGGCAAGTCCACGCTGCTGCGCCTCGTGGCCGACCTGGACCGCCCGACGAGCGGTTCGCTGCTCGTCTTCGGGCGCTCGGCGGAGCAGGCCCGGCTGGCCCAGGACTACGGCATCGCGTTCCAGCAGGCCGGGCTGCTGCCCTGGCGCACGGTGCGTGGCAACGTCGAGCTGCCGCTCGAGCTCGCCGGCCTGGGCAAGCGTGCCCGCGCCGAGCGTGCCCACGAGCTGCTTACCCTCGTCGGGCTCGGCGACTTCGCCGGCCACATGCCGCACCAGCTGTCCGGCGGCATGCAGCAGCGCGTCGCGATCGCCCGGTCGATGGCGCGCAGCCCCAGCCTGCTGCTGATGGACGAGCCGTTCGGCGCGCTCGACGAGATGACGCGCGAGCGGATGCAGACCGAGCTGCTGCGGATCCGCACCGAGACGAAGGCCGCGGTGATCTTCGTCACGCACTCGATACCGGAGGCGGTGTACCTGTCCGACCGCGTGGTCGTCATGTCGCCGCGTCCCGGGCGGGTGCGCGAGATCGTCACCGTCGGGCTGGGCGCGGCTGCCGAGCGCACCGAGGACCTGCGGGAGGACGTCGCGTTCTTCGACCGGGTCTCCGCGGTGCGCGAGGCGCTGCACGACGGCGCGCGTCCCGGCCGGGCGGTGGACGCACGATGAGCGAGCTGACCTCGGGCGAGCCTTCCAGGCCGGTGGCGGCGCTGGTGCGCGCCGTCGTGGCTCCGGTGCTGCTCGGCGCGGCGGCGATCGCTGCCTGGCAGTGGCTCGTCGTCGCCTTCCGCATCAAGCCGCTCGTGGTGCCCAGCCCGTCGGCCATCGCCGACCAGTTCGGCGCGAACGCCGCCGTCATCACCAGCAGCGCCCTGGCGACGGCGCGCAACGCGCTGCTCGGTCTGGTGGTCGGCGTGGTGGTCGCCCTGGTGGGCGCCGCGCTGGCCGCGGCGGTCCCGGTGGTGGACGGCGCGACGGCGCCGCTGGTCACCGCCGCCTCGGTGGTGCCGATCGTCGCGCTCGCGCCGGTGCTCTACACGATGTTCGGGTCCGACGAGCAGACCGCCCGCGTCGTCGTCGCCGCCATCGCGGCGTTCGTGCCCGTCTACATCAACACGTTGCGCGGACTGCGCACGGTCGCCCCGATCCACCGGGACCTGATGCGGGCCTACGCCGCGACGAGCTGGCAGACCACCCGGACCGTCACGCTGCCCGGTGCGCTGCCGTTCTTCTGCACCGGGCTGCGCATCGCGTCGTCGGTCGCGGTGATCTCCGCGCTCGTCGCCGAGTACTTCGGCGGGCCGGTGGACGGCCTGGGCCGGGCGATCACCACGGCGGTCTCGTCCAGCAGGTACGCGCTGGCCTGGGCGTACGTCGTGGGGGCCGTGCTCATCGGCCTCGTCTTCTACGGCGTGACCTCGATCGTCGAACGGGCCGCCCTGCGCGGCCGCCCCGGCGGGTGAGGCCGCCGGTCCGGCTCGACCCCTTCCCCCACGTTTGCGCACCACCCATCGGAGAGGACAGCCCATGACGACCTATCGAGGAAAGACCAGGCTCGCGGTGGCGGCCACGCTCGCCGCCCTGGCCCTGGCCGCGTGCTCCAGCGGAGCGAGCACCAGCGGCGGCGAGACCACCGGCGCGGCCGCGGCGCCGTCCGGAGGGGCGACCAGCGCTGGCCCGCTGATCCCCGTCAAGCTCCAGCTGCAGTGGGTGGCGCAGGCGCAGTTCGCCGGCTACTACGCCGCCGTGGCCCAGGGCTTCTACAAGGACGAGGGCCTGGACGTCACCATCCAGGAGGCCGGCACCGACACCGTGCCGATCGACGTGCTCGCCGCGGGCGACGCGGACTACGCGATCTCCTGGGTGCCGAAGGTGCTCGGCTCGATCGAGCAGGGCACCAACGTCACCGACGTCGCCCAGATCTTCGAGCGTTCGGCCACCACCCAGATCTCGTTCGTCGACAAGGGCATCAAGACGCCGGCCGACCTCGCGGGCAAGAAGGTGGGCAGCTGGGGCTACGGCAACGAGTGGGAGCTGTTCGCCGGCATGCAGAAGGCGGGCGTCGACACGACGAAGGGCATCCAGCTGGTGCAGCAGGCGTTCGACATGAACGGCTTCCTGGCCGGCGACATCGACGCGGCGCAGGCGATGACCTACAACGAGTACGCGCAGGTGCTCGAGTCGGTCAACCCGGCCACGGGCAAGCTGTACCAGCCGAGCGACCTCAACGTCATCAACTGGAACGACTACGGCGTCGCCATGCTGCAGGACGCCATCTGGGCGGACGCCGACCGGCTCGCCAAGGACCCGGCCTACGCCGACACGACGGTCAAGTTCATCAAGGCGTCGATCGAGGGCTGGATCTACGCGCGGGACAACCCGCAGAAGGCGGCCGACATCGTCACCGCCGCCGGCTCCACGCTCGGCACCAGCCACCAGCTGTGGATGACCAACGAGGTCAACAAGCTGATCTGGCCGTCCACCAGCGGCATCGGCACCATCAACAAGGACCAGTGGGACCAGACGGTCACGATCGCTCTGAGCACGAAGAACGACACCGGCGCGACGATCATCACCAAGCAGCCGCCGGACACGGCCTACTCCAACGAGTACGTCTCCAAGGCTCTCGACGAGCTGAAGTCCGAGGGTGCCGACGTGATGGGCGCGGGCTTCAAGCCCCTCACCGTCACCCTCAACGCGGGCGGCAAGTAGCCCACCGGGTGGGGCGGTGCGGACATCGCCACCGCCCCACCCCCGGACCTGGCACGATCGCCCGTGGCGCCAGGTGCGCCGACCACCACTGGACAGGAAGTGACCACGATGCAGCAGCAGGTCCCGGCCGCGGCCGGGAACGACGACGACCTCGCGCTCGCCCTCGATCGGGCGCACGTGTTCCACTCCTGGTCGGCGCAGGCGCACCTCGCGCCGTCCGTCGTCGCGGGGGGCGAGGGCTGCACGCTGTGGGACGGCGCGGGCCACCGCTGGCTCGACTTCTCCAGCCAGCTGGTCAACGTCAACATCGGCTACCAGCACCCCAGGGTGGTCGCCGCCATCAAGGAGCAGGCCGACCAGCTGGTGACCATCCAGCCCGCCACCGCCAACCTCGCCCGGGGCCGGGCGGCGGCGAAGATCGTCGAGCATGCGCCGGACGGCTTCGAGAAGGTGTTCTTCACCAACGCGGGCGCCGACGCCAACGAGAACGCGATCCGGATGGCGCGCCTGCACACCGGGCGGGACAAGGTGGTCAGCGGCTACCGGTCCTACCACGGCAACACCGGCGCCGCGGTGGTCGCGACCGGCGACTGGCGCCGTATCCCCAACGAGTACGCGCGCGGCCACGTCCACGTCTTCACCCCGTACCTCTACCGCTCGGAGTTCTGGGCGACCACGCCCGAGCAGGAGTGCGAGCGCGCCCTGCACCACCTCGAGCGGGTGATCCAGTGCGAGGGTCCCGACTCGGTGGCGGCGATCCTCCTGGAGTCGATCCCCGGCACCGCCGGGATCCTCGTCCCGCCGCCCGGCTACCTCGCGGGCGTGCGGGAGATCGCGACGAGGTACGGCATCGTGCTCATCCTCGACGAGGTGATGGTCGGGTTCGGCCGCACCGGGTCGTGGTTCGCCTTCGAGCAGCACGGCGTGGTGCCGGACCTCATCACCTTCGCCAAGGGCGTCAACTCCGGCTACGTGCCGGCCGGCGGCGTGCTCATCAGCGAGGCGATCGCCAAGACGTTCGACGACCGCGTGTTCCCCGGTGGGCTGACCTACTCCGGCCACCCGCTGGCGATGGCGGCCATCGTCGCCACCATCGAGGCGATGGAGGACGAGAAGGTCGTCGAGAACGCCGCCGCCGTCGGCGCCGACGTGCTGGGGCCCGGCCTGGGCCGCCTCGCCGAGACCAACCCGCTGGTGGGCCAGGTGCGCGGCAGCGGCGTGTTCTGGGCCGTGGAGCTGGTCAAGGACAAGGCGACCCGTGAACCGGTCCCCGGCGCGACTGTCGCCGCGGTGAAGAAGGCGGCGATGGACCGCGGCCTGCTCCCGTTCACCGCCGACAACAGGATCCACGTGGTGCCGCCCTGCGTCATCACGCCCGACGAGGCCGCTCGCGGCCTCGACCTGCTCGGCGCGGCGCTCGACGAGGTGGCGGGCCGATGAGCGAGCCGGTGGCCACGGGCCCGCGGCGTGCGGTCGTCACCGGTGCCTCGTCGGGCATCGGCGCGGCGACCGTCCGCCGGCTGCGCGCCGAGGGCTGGGACGTCCTGGCGACGGCCCGGCGCGCGGACCGCCTGGCGGCGCTGGCCGACGAGACGGGGGCGACGTTCCTCGAGGTGGACGTCACCTCGGACGAGGACGTGGCGGCTCTCGCCGCGCACGTGCGCGCCACCGGGGGCGTCGACGCGGTGGTGAACAACGCCGGCGGCGCGCTGGGCCTCGACCCGGTGGAGCATGCCGACCTCGAGCAGTGGCGGTGGATGTACGAGACCAACGTGCTCGGCACGCTGCGCGTCACGAAGGCCTTGCTGCCCCTGCTGCGCGAGCGCGGCGGCGGCGACGTGGTGGTGGTCACCTCCACCGCGGCGCACGCCCCCTACGAGGGCGGTGCCGGCTACACCGGGGTCAAGCACGCCGAGCGGATGCTGACCACGACGCTGCGCCTGGAGATCGTCGGCGAGCCCATCCGGGTGATCGAGATCGCGCCCGGCGCCGTGGAGACCGACTTCTCGCTGGTGCGGTTCGCCGGCGACGATGCGCGCGCCGCCGCCGTGTACGCCGGCTACCAGCCGCTGGTCGCCGACGACATCGCCGACGCGATCACGTGGACCCTGACGCGACCGCCCTACGTCAACGTCGACCTGCTGGTGGTGCGACCGATCGCCCAGGCGAGCAACACCAAGACGGTCCGCGCCGGGGTCTGAGCCCGCCTCAGAACGTCAGCACCACCTTGCCGGCCAGTCCACCGGCCTCGGCGGCCGCGCACGCTGCCAGATGCTCGGCGACCGGATAGCTGCGGGCGACGCGCGCCTGCAGCCGCCTGGCGTCGACCAGCTCGACCAGGCTCGCGAGGTCCTTGCCGTCCTCGCGCACCGAGACGTGGCGCACCGGATGGCCCTCCAGGTCGTCGATCCCGGGGTCGTCGCAGATCGTCACGTACCGCCCGCCGGGCACCAGCGAGTGGGCCACCGGCACTCCCGAGGCCGTGGCGATCGCGACGTGGTACCGGCCGGTCGGTAGGGCCGCCGCGTCGCGCGTCGCCGCGCCGGCGCCGAGCTCGCGGACCAGTGCGACGTGCGCGTCGCGGGTCACCAGTGCGTCGACGGCGAGCCCGCGTGCGACGGCGAGCTGGACGACGAGCGAGCCGACCGCCCCGGCGGCGCCCACGACGAGCACGTGGTCGCCGGGCTGCGGGTCGGCCAGCTCCAGGCTCTGCCACGCCGTCAGGCCGGCCAGAGGCAGCGCGGCGGCCTCGACCAACGGCAGCGACCGCGGCGCGTGGGCGAGCAGCGTGCCCGGCACGGTGACGAGCTCCGCCCACGAGCCCCGTCCGGACCCCCACTGCGGCACCGCCGCCACCACCGCGTCTCCGGAGCGCCACGCGGGATCCTCGGACGAGACGACGACGCCCGCCAGGTCCCGGCCCAGACCGAGCGGGAACCGCCACTCGGGGTTGCGGACGAAGCCGATGCGCGACTTGTAGTCGACGGGGTTGACGGTCGCGGCGACGGTGCGCACCAGCACCTCGCCGGGACCGGGCACGGGATCGGGGACGTCCCGCAGCACGGCGACGTCGGGACCGCCGAAGCGGTCGATCTGGATGGCTCGCATGGCGCGACCCTAGGGTGTGACATGGGTGTCAAGGTCAAGGGGTGCCGATGTGGATCGGTGAGCTGGCGCGCCGCACGGGCGTCGCGGAACGGCTGCTGCGCTACTACGAGGAGCAGGGTCTGCTGCGGCCCGCCCGCACGTCGGCGGGGTACCGCGAGTACGACGACGCGGACGTGGCGATCGTCGCGCACGTGCGCACCCTGCTCGCCGCCGGCCTGCCGACGGCCACGATCGCCGAGATGCTGCCGTGCCTCGAGGAGCGCGACGGCCGGCTGACGCCGGTGTGCGCCGACCTCGCCGCGAACCTGCGGCGTGAGCGCAAGCGGCTGGACGCGCAGCTCGACACGCTCGTCGCCTCGCGCTCGATCCTGGACGGCCTGATCGCCGCCGGACCGCGGCCGTAGTCGCCCTGCGCGCCGGGCAACGCCGCGTGGGCGTGGCCCGGGTGGGCTGTCGGCCGTCGAGCCCGTGACCGGATGACGGGAGCGGCACCGCGGCCCGGCAGGTTCACAGCGGGACGTCGGCCACCACGTCGCCGCTCGGTGCTGCGGAGCCGCCGCTCGGCTCCTCGGTGATGGTGAGCGCCGTCACCGAGGACAGGTCGCCCTCGACGAAGGCGAGCACCTGGCCGCCGTCCGGCACGAAGGTGGGGCCGGGCGCCGTCGAGCCGTCGGCGTGGACCATCCACAGCTGGTAGGTCGTCCCCTCGTTCGACGGCATCGGGACGTCCTCGCCGACCAGCGCCGCCGCGGACATCGTCCGGCTCATCACCACGTGACTGGTGCCGAGGGCGACGTCGTGGCTGACCGCGTCGGGCGCGGTGGCGATCAGCATCATGTGCGTCTGCGCGTCGGCCGTCGCCTGGTCCGCTCGGTGCTGCTGCACGGCCAGCGTGCCACCCACGGCACCGCCGACGGCGATCACCGCGGCCGCCGCCACGGCCGCGGGCCAGCGCCGCCACGCCGCCGCGCGCCGCCGGCCGGCACGGTCGGGCGCAGCCAGCGCGGGCCGGAAAGCGGGCAGCGGCGGCAACGGGGCTGCGGGCGCCGTCTGCGCGGTCCGCCCCACCTCGTCGAGCACCTGTGCCCGCAGCCCGGGTGGCGGGGTCGCCGCCGACGCAGCGCCGAGCCGGCCCACCGCCTCGACCAGTCCGGCGACCTCCTCGCGGCAGTCCGGGCAGGTGGCCAGGTGCTGCTCGAACGCGGCCCGTTCGTCGGGCGCGAGGGCGTCGAGCGCGTAGGCGCCCGTGAGCGCGTGCGGGTTCTCGGCGCTCATCGCTCCACCCCCAGCGCGTCGCGCAGCCGGATGAGCCCGTCGCGGATCCGGGTCTTCGCGGTACCGAGGGGAACGCCCAGCACCCCCGCAACCTCTTGGTGCGTGTAGCCGGAGAAGAACGCCAGCTCGATCGCCTCGCGCTGCGCGGCCGTGAGCCGGCCCATGGCGTGTCGCACCTGGGCCGCGTCCCAGCTGCGCTCCACCTGGTCGACGACCACGTCGCGGTCGTCGCTGGCGAGGGCGGCGAACCTCGCCGCACGGTCGGACTGCGACACCTCGCGCCGCACCCGGTCGACCGAACGGCGGTGCGCCATGGTCAGCACCCACGCCATCGCGCTGCCGCGGGAACGGTCGAACCGCGGCGCCTGCCGCCACACGTCCACCAGCACCTCCTGGCTCACTTCCTCGGCAAGTGCGGCGTTGCGCACCACCCGCAGCGCCAGCCCGTAGACGGGGCCCGCGACCAGCGGGTACAGCCGTTCGAACGCTGCGGCGTCGCCGCGGGCGACCTGGGCGAGCAGGCTGTCCGCGGTGGGGGTGCCGGGCGACGAGCTCTCGCCCGGCACCGCATGCAGGCGGTTGTCGTCCACGCCGTCCTCGGGTTGTCGGTGCCCGTCAGTTGCCCGTCGCCATGGCGTCGGGTGTGGCGCTCGTCATCGTGGCGGTTGTCGTGGCCATCATCGCGCCGGGTGTCGTGGTCATCATCGCGTCTGGTGTCGTGCTCGTCATCGCGGCCGGCGACTGGCTCATGGTGCCGTCCGTCGCCGAGCTCGCCGGGGTGCTGCCGTTCTTGGTGCAGCCGGCGAGCACCAGGACGGCCAGCAGGGCCAGGGATCCGGCCGCCAGGCGAGCCGAGCGGGTGCGGTGATGCGTCATGGGTCCTCCTCGGGTCGGCAGTGCGTTCGGCGGTGCGGTCGTAGGAGCGTTCGTAGGAGCGTTCGTAGGTGCGTTCGGAGGAGCGTTCGGAAGCGCGGTCGGCATCGCCGACGGGGCTCCGGTGGTTCGCACGCCGGGTCCGGCCGGATGGCTCGCTCACCCGAACGTGAAGGCGTAGGCCTGGACGCCCGGTGAGACGGACAGGTGCAGCACGTCGTCGCGTGCGCCGCCGTCGTACAGCGTGTAGAGCGTGGGGGAGCCGGTGACGGTCACCGTCCGGTGGAAGGCGGGGTCGCCCGAGAGCGTGACGTCGACCCTGCCCTCGCCGCCCAGGACGAGGAACACGCGGCTCGCATAGAAGTCGTAGTCGAGCCGGGCGCCGTCGCCGGCCACGGCGTCCTCGTCGTCGATGGTCCAGGTCCCGTCCAGCGCGAACGTGTCCCGCGCCAGGTCGCCGGGCGAGTGGAACGTCGTCGCCCGGCCGAGCGTGACATCGGCGTTCGCGATGGCGTCCATGCGCTGCGAGCCGAGGTACGTCTCCGGGGACTGACCCGGGGTGGTGCCGGAGGCGTCCGCCGGGACGGAGGCCTTGTCGGACGGGGCCGGGGCGTCGAGCAGCTGGCGGATGAGCGCCTCGGTCTGGTCGTACCCGCCTTCGCCGTAGTGCACCTGGCGCACCTCGCCCTGCTGGTCGACGAGGTAGTGCGCCGGCCAGTAGTGCTGGTCGTAGGCCTGCCAGGTCGCGTAGTCGTCGTCCAGCGCCACCGGGTACGTGACGCCCAGCCGCGCGGCGTTGTCGCGCACGTTGCCCTCGACGTGCTCGAAGGCGAACTCCGGTGTGTGGACGCCGATCACCACGAGCCCGTCCGGGCCGTAGTCACCGGCCCAGCGCTCGACGTAGGGCAGGGTGCGCTGGCAGTTGATGCAGGAGTAGGTCCAGAAGTCGACGAGCACCACCTTGCCGCGCAGCGCTGCGAGCGTCAGCGGCTGGGAGTTCAGCCAGGCCGTGATCCCCGCCAGCTCCGGGGCCGGGCCGCAGTCGTGGAGCGTCGACGGGTCCTCGGCGCACTGGTCGAACGTCATCGCACGGCCGCCACCCGCCGACTTCGCCGGCGCGCCCCCCAGTGCGTCGAGCTGGGACTGGGAGCTCGCCTCGATCCTGTCGGAGACACCTGACACCCAGCTCGGCGTCAGCCGCTGCAGCGGTTCGGCGAGGTTGAGACCGATGACGAGGGCGGTGGCGAGCATGACGACGCCACCGACGACGCGCACCAGGGGCGTGCGCTCCCGGACGGCGCGCACGCGGGACGCCAGCCGCCGGCCCGCGGTGGCGAAGACGAGCAGCGGGATGGCGATCCCGACGCAGAAGGCCGCCGTGAGCACGACGAGACCGGGCCCGATCCTCGCCGTCGCCGCCAGCACGGTGATCGACGCGAGGACGGGGCCGGCGCAGGGCACGAAGACGAGCCCGAACGCCGCGCCGAGCAGGAACCCGTTGCCGTCCCGGTTGAGCCGCGGCATCCGCAGGTACGCGAACGGGCGCTCCAGCAGGTGCCCCAGCGCCGGCACCAGCAGCCCGAGGCCCACCACGCCGAGCACGACGATGCCCACCCAGCGCAGCAGGTCCTGCGGCAGGTGCAGCAGGGACAGCAGGGCTCCGCCGACGAGCGTGAACACGCCGAAGGACGTCACCAGTCCGCCGACGACGAGCCACGGGCGCCGCCGGGACGCCTCGGCACCCTGGGCCGCGGTGGTCAGGACGACGGGCAGGACCGGCAGCACGCAGGGGGACAGCGCGGTGATGACGCCGGAGACGAGACCGACGAGGACGAGGGTCGTCATACCCGCCATTCGCGCCGCGGCGACCCGCGGATGGCTCGGCGTGACGCCAGACGGTCGCGAGGGCGTCGGCCGGCGATCCGTGCCTAAGGTGAGGCACATGCCCCGGCCCGACGCCTCGACCACCCGCGCCCTGCTGAGGCTGGTCCAGTGGGCTCGGCCGGCGCTGCCGAAGGTGATCGCCGGCGGCGTCACGGCCCTCGGCGCGAGCCTGGTGGCGCTCGTCGTGCCGCAGGTGGTGCGCGGTCTGGTCAACGGGCCGCTGCTCACCTCGGGCACGCCGGCGGCGGTCGTGCAGGCCGCCCTCGTGGTGCTCGCCCTGGGTGTCGTCGAGGCGTTCCTGGTGTGGTGCCGGCGCGCGCTCATCGCCACGCCGGGCACCGCGGTGGAGCTCGAGATGCGGGACGCGATGTTCCGCCACCTGCTCGACCTGCCGGTCGCGTTCCACGACCGCTGGTCCGGCGGGCAGCTGATCTCCCGCATCATGAGCGACCTCGGCCTGATCCGCCGGTGGATCGTCTTCGCGCTCATCATGCTCGTCGTCTCCGCGACCACGGCGGTGGTCGGGATCGGCCTGATGATCGCGACCAGCTGGATCCTCGGGCTGGTCTACCTGGCCGGCGCGGTGCCGATTGTGTGGCTGGGCTTCCGGTTCCGCGAGGACTACAAGGTGGTCGCCCGCCGCGCCCGCGACCAGGCGGGGGACCTGGCGACCACCGTCGAGGAGTCCGTGCACGGCATCCGCGTGCTCAAGGCGTTCGGCCGCGGCGAGGACGCGCTCGACGACTTCGCCGCGCAGGCCGAGCTGCTGCGCGACACCGAGGTCGCCAAGGCCAAGACCCTGTCGAGGGTGTCGTTCGCCCTCGGCGCGCTCCCGGAGGCCGTGCTGGCGGTCGAGCTCGCGGTCGGCGTGCCGCTCGCGGCGAGCGGCCGGGTGTCCCTCGGGGCGCTCATCGCGTTCTTCGCCACCGCCGCCGTGGTGAACAACCCGGTGGAGCGCCTGGGCCAGCTGCTGGCGATGACCCTGGACGCCCGCGCCTCGACGGACCGGTTCCTCGAGGTGATGGACATGGTTCCGTCGGTCCAGGACCCGCAGCACCCGGCCGCGTTGCCGCCGACGCCGGCCGGCGGAAGCCGGGTGACGTTCACGGACGTGCGGTTCCGGCACGGGTCGGGCCGGGAGGTGCTCGCCGGCGTCGACCTGGAGCTCGAGCCCGGCACCACGACCGCGCTGGTGGGCCTGACCGGCAGCGGCAAGACGACGCTGCTCCAGCTGGTGCCGCGCCTGTACGACGTCACCGGCGGGTCGATCCGCATCGACGGCGTCGACGTGCGCGACCTGGCCCGCCACGAGCTGCGCCGGGCCGTCGCCGTCGCCTTCGAGGACCCGATCCTGTTCTCCGCCTCGGTCCGCGAGAACGTGCTGCTGGGCCTTCCTGAGGAGTTCGCGCGCGACGAGCCGGCCGCGGCCGCCGCCCTCGTCGAGGAGGCGCTCGACGTCGCTCGGGCCGGCTTCGCCCACCGGCTGCCGCACGGGCTGGACACGGTGATCGGCGAGGAGGGCCTGAGCCTGTCCGGCGGGCAGCGCCAGCGCATCGCGCTCGCCAGGGCCGTCGCCGCGCGCCCGCGGGTCCTCGTGCTCGACGACCCGCTGTCGGCGCTCGACGTCACCACCGAGGCCGCCGTCACCCGGCGGCTGCGCGCCACCCTCGTCGGGACCACCACGCTCGTCGTCGCCCACCGGCCCTCGACCGTGGCGCTGGCCGACCGGGTCGCCGTCCTCGAGGACGGGCGGATCACCGGCTACGGCGTGCACTCCGAGCTGCTGGCCAGTCACGAGCACTACCGCTACGTGCTGACCGCGGCCCGCACCCATCGCACGCAGGAGGAGGTGGGCGTCCGATGAGCACCGCCGCGCCGCCACGGCTCGGCCGAGGGACGGCCGCCCGACTGCCGGAGGACCGTGAGGAGCGCCGCGACAAGGCGCACGCCCGGGCCATCCGCGCCCGCTCGTTCGCGCTCCTCGGCTCGTTGCTCACCCCGGTGCGAGGGCTGGTGTGGTGGACCGTCGTCCTCGTCGTCGGCTCGCAGGCCGCCGCGGTCGCCGGACCGGCGCTCGTCGCCTACGGCATCGACTCGGCCCTGCCGAGGTTGCGCGACGGGCACTCCGACTGGCCGCTGGCATGGGCGTCCGGCGGCTACGTGGTCGCGGCGCTCGTCGGAGGCGTCCTCACGGCGGCGATGGTGCGGGCCTCCGCGCGGGCGAGCCAGGCGATCCTGCTCGACCTGCGTCGCCGGGTGTTCCGTCACACGCAGCGGCTGTCCCTGGAGTTCCACGAGAGCTACACGTCGGGCCGGATCATCTCTCGGCAGACCTCGGACCTGGACGCGTTCCGCGAGCTGCTGGACGGCGGCGTGACGGTGCTGGCCTCCAGCGCGCTGCAGATGGTGCTGACCGCCGCGTCGCTGGCCCTGCTCGACTGGCACTCCGGGGTGGTCCTGCTCGTCGCGGTGGTGCCGGGCGCGATCCTGACGCGCTGGTTCCAGCTGCGCTCGCAGGTGCAGTACCGCAAGACCAGGACGGCCTCGGCGCGGCTGATCGTGCGGTTCGTCGAGACGATGACCGGCATCCGCGCGGTGCAGGCGTTCCGCCGCGAACCGCAGGTCGCGCGCGTCTACGACGACCTGGCCGACGACTACCGCGCGGTCAGCGCCGAGGCGATCCGCGTGAACGGCGTGTTCGACACCGGCCTGACCCTCATCGGGAACATCACCGTGGCGGCGGTGCTGCTCGTCGGCGGCCTGCGGGTGCTGGACGGCGGGCTGGAGGTCGGCGTGCTGGCCGCCGCCGTGCTCTACGCCCGCCGCTTCTTCTCCCCGCTGTCGCAGATCGGCGGCTTCTACAACTCGTTCCAGTCCGCGTCGGCGGCGCTGGAAAAGCTCGCCGGGCTGCTCGCCGAGGAGCTGTCGGTGCCGGACCCCGCACGTCCTGTACGCCTGGAGCACCCCCGCGGCGACGTGGTGTTCGACGGCGTGGAGTTCGGGTACGGGCAGGGCGTCGCGGTGCTGCCGCGGCTCGACCTGCACCTCCCCGCGGGACAGACCGTCGCGCTCGTCGGCGAGACCGGCGCCGGCAAGTCGACGGTCGCCAAGCTGCTCGCACGGTTCTACGACGTGCGCGCGGGGTCGGTCCGTCTGGACGGGGTCGACCTGCGCGAGCTCGACCCGACCGACCTGCGCCGGGCCGTGGTCATGGTGACGCAGGAGGCGTACCTGTTCTCCGGCACCGTCGCCGACAACATCGCGCTCGGTGGCCCGGAGGCGACACGCGAGCAGATCGAGGCCGCCGCGCGCGCCGTCGGCGTGCACGACCTGGTCATGGCGATGCCCCAGGGGTACGACACGCGCGTCAACACCCGCGGTCTGCGGCTGTCGGCCGGGCAGCGCCAGCTCGTCTCGTTCGCGCGCGCGTTCCTGGCCGACCCGGCCCTGCTGGTGCTCGACGAGGCGACGAGCTCGCTCGACGTGCCGGGCGAGCAGCTGGTCCAGGAGGGGCTGCGCACGCTGCTCGCCGGGCGCACCGCCGTGGTGATCGCCCACCGGCTCTCGACCGTCATGGGAGTCGACCGGGTGCTCGTCGTCGACGGCGGGCGGATCGTCGAGGACGGCTCGCCCGCCGAGCTCGTCGCCGCCGGCGGCCACTTCGCCGACCTGTACGCCGACTGGCAGGCCTCCCTGCGCTGAGCGCGAGCCCCGGCGTGTCAGCCCCGACTCGCGCGCCGGCCGGTGGCGGTCCGCCGGTCAGGCATGGGCGGCCGTCCAGACGTGCAATGCGTCGCTGACGAAGGCCGCGCCCTGACGCCCTCCGTAGTGGGCGGCGAACCGGTCGTCGGCCACGTACAGGTCCGCCAGGGACTCCAGGTACGCCCTGACGGGTGCGCCGCCGGCCCCCGGCGTCCCGGGGATGGAGCCCAGCCACGCGACGTGCCGCGCCGCGAGCGCCTGGGCCCGTTCGGACCGGGCACCGACACCCGAGGCCGCCGCGGCCCGCCAGTCCGCCTGCAGCGACTCGAGCATCTGGCGGTGCGCCCGCTGGCCGTCCGCGCCCAACGCACGCCACCACGCGTCGGAGTCCGTGTACGCCCGCGCACCCCAGCGCGCCTCGACCTCCGCGCGGTACGTCGTGTGGTCGAACCCGTCGAACGCCTGCTCAGCCATGATCCGCTCTCCTGTCTCACGTGCCGCGATCGTCCGTTCGACCGACGCGATCTGCCGCCCGACCCGCTCCTGCTCCGCGCGCAGCCACCCGAGGTGGGTCGTCAGCGCCGCGGTCTCGTCGTCCTGCTCGTCGAGCACTCGCCCGATCTGCTCCAGCCCGAGTCCCAGCTCGCGCAGCAGCAGGATCCGCTGCAGGCGCACCAGCGCGT
>DASWOL010000237.1:0-32389 GCA_036398695.1 Cellulomonas sp.
GCCTGATCGGCCGGATCACCTCACCGGCCGATGTCCGAGCGCTCGACGCGTCCCAGTTGGCGCTGCTGGCTGACGATATCCGGGCGTTCCTGGTGGCGAAGGTCTCCAAGCGGGGCGGACACCTCGGTCCGAATCTCGGTGTGGTGGAGCTGACGCTGGCCCTGCACCGGGTCTTCGACTCGCCGGCCGACCCGATCATCTTCGACACCGGGCACCAGGCGTATGTGCACAAGATCGTCACCGGGCGGGCCGCCGGGTTCGACCGCTTGCGGACCCGGGGCGGTCTGTCCGGGTATCCCAGCCGGGCCGAGTCGATCCATGACTGGGTGGAGAACTCGCACGCCTCGACGTCGCTGTCCTACGCCGACGGGCTGGCCAAGGCCTTCGCCCTGCGCAAGGAGCGCAAGCGCACGGTGGTCGCCGTGATCGGGGACGGGGCGATGACCGGCGGCATGGCCTGGGAGGCGCTCAACAACATCGCGGCCGGCCAGGACCGGCGCCTCGTCATCGTCGTCAACGACAACGGGCGTTCCTACGCGCCGACCATCGGCGGCCTGGCCCAGCACCTCGACGCGCTGCGCACCACGCGGTCGTACGAGTCGGTGCTGTCGTGGGGCAAGTCGACGCTGCGGCGTTCGGGCCCGCCCGGACGGCTGATGTACGACGCGCTGCACGGGCTGAAGAAGGGTGTCAAGGACATCGTCGCCCCGCAGGGGATGTTCGAGGACCTGGGGATCAAGTACATCGGCCCGGTCGACGGGCACGACGAGCGCTCCGTCGAGCAGGCGCTGCGCCGCGCGAAGGCCTACGGCGGGCCGGTGATCGTGCACGTCATCACCGAGAAGGGCCGCGGCTACACACCGGCCGAGCAGGACGTGGCCGACAGGTTCCACGCCGTGGGCCAGATCCACCCGGAGACCGGTCTGCCGTTGGCGCCGTCGCGGTTCGGGTGGACAGGGGTGTTCGCGGACGAGATCGTGCGGATCGCCCGGCGCCGCCCGGAGGTCGTCGCGATCACCGCGGCGATGCTGCAGCCGGTGGGCCTGGCGCCGCTCGCGGCGGAGTTCCCGGAGCGGGTGTTCGACGTCGGGATCGCCGAGCAGCACGCCGCGGCGTCCGCGGCCGGCATGGCGTTCGCCGGGCTGCACCCGGTGGTCGCGGTCTACGCCACGTTCCTCAACCGGGCGTTCGACCAGATCCTCATGGACGTGGCGCTGCACCGCGCCGGCGTGACCTTCGTGCTCGACCGGGCGGGCATCACCGGTGACGACGGTGCCAGCCACAACGGGGTCTGGGACGTCGCGATGCTCGCGGCGGTGCCGGGTCTGCGCCTGGCGGCGCCGCGCGACGAAGAGACGTTGCGTGCCGCGCTGCGCACGGCCGTCGACGTCGACGACGCCCCGACGGTGGTCCGGTACCCCAAGGGTCCGCTGCCCGATCCGGTGCCCGCGCTGGAGGATCGCGACGGCGTCGACGTGCTGGCGCAGCATGCGGGTGCGACCCAGGACGCGTCGCGGGTGCTCGTGGTCGGCGTGGGGGCGATGGTGCCGACCGCGCTGGAGACCGGGCGGCTGCTCGCGGCCCACGGCCTCGCGGTGACCGTCGTCGACCCGCGGTGGGTGCTGCCGGTGCCCGCGGCGCTGGTCAAGCTCGTCGGCGAGCACGACCACGTGGTGTGCGTCGAGGACGGCCTGGTCGACGGGGGAGCGGGCGCGATGCTCGGTCAGCGGGCGCGCGAGCAGGGCATCGCCACGCCGGTGCGGGCGTTCGGCGTGCCCCGGGAGTTCCTCGCCCACGGCACGCGTGAGGAGATCGTCGACGCGCTGCGGCTGCGGCCGAACGACCTGGCGGCGGAGACGCTCGCGGCGCTGGACGCCCCCAGCTAGCGCTCCGGTGGGGGTCCGCTAGGCGTCCGACGGCTGTCCGACGGCTGTCCGATGGGCGTCCGATGCGGTCGCGCTCCCAGTCGCCGGGGGACCATGGTCCCGAGACATCCCATGTATTTTCGGGATACCGTCGTGACCAGGGTCGACGCTCAACCAAGGGGGATCCCATGGCCAGCACCACACGCGTGCGCGATGTGGTCGACACGCTGCCGGGAGCCTGGTTGGGCTTCGTGGGCGGGCCGTGGGTCGACGACGTCGACGTGCGGGACTTCGTGCAGCGCAACTACACGCCGTACGTGGGCGACGCGGGCTTCCTCGCGGGCCCGACGGCGCGCACCCGCACCCTGTGGTCGACGGTGGAGGGCCTGCTCGCCGCGGAGCGCTCCGGGGGCTACCGCGTGGACGCGGCCACCCCGTCACGCATCACGTCGCACGCCCCGGGCTACGTCGACCAGCAGCGCGAGATCGTCGTCGGACTGCAGACCGACGAGCCGCTCAAGCGCGCCATCATGCCCAACGGCGGGTGGCCGGCGGTGCGGGAGGCCCTCGAGGAGCACGGCTACGAGGCGCCGGCGCAGCTCGAGGAGGTCTTCACCACCTACCGCAAGACCTTCGGGGACGGCGTGCTGGACGTCTACCCGCCCAACGTCCGCGCGGCACGCAGCGCCCAGATCATCACCGGCCTGCCCGACGACTTCGGCCGCGGCCAGATCATCGGCGACTACCGGCGCGTTCCCCTCTACGGGGTCGAGGCGCTCGTCGCCGCGAAGCGGATGGAGAAGGCCGCGCTGGACATGGAGCGGTCCACCGAGGACGTCATCCGTGACCGCGAGGAGCTGGCGGAGCAGATCCGCGCCCTCGCCGACCTCGCGGCGATGGCCTCGTCGTACGCCTGCGACATCTCCCGCCCCGCGGCCAACGCGCGCGAGGCGGTGCAGTGGCTCTACTTCGCCTACCTCGCCGCGATCAAGGAGCAGAACGGCGCGGCGATGTCGCTGGGGCGCACGTCCACGTTCCTCGACGTGTACTTCCAGCGTGACCTGGTCACCGGCCGGCTGACCGAGGCCGAGGCCCAGGAGCTCGTCGACGACCTGGTGATCAAGCTGCGGCTGGTGCGCTTCCTGCGCACCGCGGAGTACGACGAGCTGTGCTCCGGCGAGCCCACGTGGGTGACCGAGACGCTGGGTGGCATGGGCGAGGACGGCCGCCCCCTGGTGACCAAGACGACGTTCCGGTTCCTGGCGACGCTGTCCGACCTGGGCCCGGCGCCGGAGCCCAACCTGACCGTGCTGTGGAGCGACCGGCTGCCGCAGCCGTTCAAGGAGTTCTGCGCACAGGTGTCGCTGGACACGTCGGCGGTGCAGTACGAGTCGGACGAGCTGATCCGCGCCGCGTGGGGCGACGACGCGGCGATCGCGTGCGCCGTCTCGCCGCTGCGGCTGGGCAAGCAGATGCAGTTCGTCGGCGGCCGGGTGAACCTGGCCAAGGCGCTGCTGTACGCGATCAACGGCGGGCGCGACGAGGTGACCGGCCGCCAGGTCGCACCGCTGTCGGGGCCCGTCGAGGCCGAGGTGCTCGACTACGACGACGTGGTCGCCAAGCTCGACCGCATGCTGGACTGGCTGGCCGAGACCTACGTCGACGCCCTCAACTGCGTGCACTACATGCACGACAAGTACTCCTACGAGCGCCTCGCGATGGCGCTGCACGACCGGACGGTGCTGCGCACCCTGTCCTGCGGTGTCGCCGGCCTGTCCGTGGTCGCGGACTCGCTCTCGGCGATCAAGTACTCGACGGTGCACGCGCTGCGCACCACCGACGGGCTGGTCACCGAGTTCGCCATCGAGGGCGACTACCCGAGCTTCGGCAACGACGACGACCGCGTCGACGAGATCGCGGCCGGGCTGCTGCACTCGTTCATGACGAAGATCCGGCGGCTGCCGACGTACCGCAACGCGCTGCACACGCAGAACGTGCTGACCGTGACGTCGAACGTCGCCTACGGCCGGGTCACCGGCTCGACGCCGGACGGCCGGCGCGGCGGCGAGCCGTTCGCGCCGGGGGCCAACCCGATGAACGGCCGCGACACCCACGGCATGCTGGCCTCGGCGCTGTCCGTCGCCAAGCTGCCGTACTCCGACGCGCAGGACGGCGTCTCGCTGACCACCTCCGTGACGCCGGACGGCCTGGGCCACACGCGCGAGGAGCGCGTGGCGAACCTCGTCGGCCTGCTCGACGCCTACATGCTGTCCAGCGGCTACCACCTCAACCTCAACGTGCTCGACAAGAGCACGCTGCTCGACGCGATGGACAACCCCGACAAGTACCCGAACCTGACCATCCGGGTGTCCGGATACGCCGTCAACTTCGTGCGACTCAGCCGTGAGCAGCAGCTCGACGTGCTGTCCCGCACGTTCCATGTGACCGTCTGATCGACGGTCCGGTCCGGACACGTTCCGGGACGTTCCCGGGCGCCCGAAGGGAGGGCGACATGAGCACGACGAACGACGGTGCACCCGTCGTCACCCTGGGCATGCCGCTCGTCGGCGGCTCGACCCACCGCACCGCCGGCCAGGGCACGCAGGGTCTGGCGGACGTGGAGCTGGAGCGGCCGGAGCGGCTGGCCGAGGTGCGCTCCGGCGAGCTGGGCTCGCTGCACTCGTGGGAGCTGGTCACGGCGGTCGACGGCCCCGGAACCCGGCTGACGGTGTTCCTCGCCGGCTGCCCGCTGCGGTGCCTGTACTGCCACAACCCCGACACGCTGGAGATGCGCCGGGGCACGGACATCACCGCCGACGAGCTGCTGAAGAAGGTGTCGCGGTACCGCGGCGTGTTCCGGGCCACGGGCGGCGGCCTGACGTTGTCCGGCGGCGAGCCGCTGTTCCAGCCGGCGTTCGTCGCGCGCGTGCTGCGCGGTGCGAAGGAGCTGGGCGTCCACACCACGCTGGACACGTCCGGCTTCCTCGGGGCCGCGTGCACCGACGCGATGCTCGACGACCTCGACCTGGTGCTGCTCGACGTGAAGTCCGGCATCCCGGAGACGTACACCCGGGTCACCGGCCGTGAGCTGGCCCCGACGCTCGAGTTCGGTCGGCGGCTCGCCGCGCACGGCGTGGCGATGTGGATCCGCTTCGTCCTGGTGCCGGACCTGACCGACGCGTGGGACAACGTCGAGGCGGTCGCCGACTACGTCGCGACGCTGTCGACGGTGGCCCGCGTCGAGGTGCTGCCGTTCCATCAGATGGGCCGCGACAAGTGGGAGGCCCTCGGGATGAAGTACGAGCTCGAGGACACCGTGCCTCCCACTCAGGAGCTCGTCGAGCGCGTGCGCGGCCAGTTCCGCGCCCGCGGCCTGGAAGTCCACTGACGCTCCGGCAGCGCCCGGGGTCGATCCGCTCGTGCGCGGCTCCGTCGGGGCGCCGCGGGGGGCTGGTGGCGCCCCGACACACTTTGTGATGAGCGTCACAAGGCGTCCTGCCTGCTCTTTTGTCGATCCCGGGACCTTAGGCCCAAGTCATCCCATGTCCGGTTCCTAGGGTGGGAAGCGACCCCCAAGGAGGAGCGCCATGACGATCACCGAGCTTCCCGGAACCGCGACCGACGAGGTTGCCTGGGACGGGTTCACGCAGGGCCCCTGGACCGACACGATCGACGTCCGGGACTTCATCCAGCGCAACTACACGCCGTACGCGGGCGACGCGAGCTTCCTCGCGGGCCCGACGGCGAAGACGCTCCGCACCTGGGACACCCTCGAGCGCGAGTACCTGTCCGTCGAGCGCGCCCGCCGCGTCTACGACGTCGACACTCACACGCCTGCCGACGTCGACGCGTTCCCGGCCGGCTACATCAGCCCGGACGACGACGTCGTCGTGGGCCTGCAGACCGACGTCCCGCTCAAGCGCGCCATGATGCCGAACGGCGGCTGGCGCATGGTCGAGACCGCCCTGCTGGAGGCCGGCAAGGAGGTGGACCCGGAGATCAAGCGGGTCTTCACCAAGTTCCGCAAGACGCACAACGAGGCCGTGTTCGACATCTACACGCCCCGCATCCGCGCCGCGCGCAGCTCGCACATCATCACCGGCCTGCCGGACGCGTACGGCCGCGGCCGGATCATCGGGGACTACCGCCGGGTCGCGCTCTACGGGGTCGACGCGCTGATCGCTGCCAAGCTCGCGGACAAGGACGCCGTCGCGGACCAGCCGTTCAGCGAGAACTGGGCACGGTTCCGCGAGGAGCACTCCGAGCAGGTCAAGGCGCTCAAGAAGCTCAAGAACCTCGGGGCCACGTACGGCTTCGACCTGGGCCGCCCGGCGCGCACCTTCGCCGAGGCCGTGCAGTGGACCTACTTCGGCTACCTGGCGTCGGTGAAGAGCCAGGACGGCGCTGCGATGAGCATCGGCCGCCTGTCCACGTTCTTCGACGTCTACGCCGAGCGTGACCTGGCTGCGGGGACACTGACCGAGGCGGGCGCGCAGGAGATCGTCGACGCCCTCGTCCTCAAGCTGCGCATCGTGCGGTTCCTGCGCACCGAGGACTACGACCAGATCTTCTCCGGCGACCCGTACTGGGCGACCTGGAGCGACGCGGGCTTCGGCGAGGACGGCCGGCCGCTGGTGACGAAGACCTCGTTCCGGCTGCTGCAGACGCTGCGCAACCTCGGCCCGGCACCCGAGCCGAACATCACGATCTTCTGGGACGAGAAGCTGCCCGCCGGGTACAAGGAGTTCTGCGCCGCCATCTCGATCGAGACCTCGGCGATCCAGTACGAGTCCGACGAGCAGATCCGGCTGCACTGGGGCGACGACGCGGCCATCGCGTGCTGCGTGTCGCCGATGCGGGTCGGCAAGCAGATGCAGTTCTTCGGGGCCCGGGTCAACGCGGCCAAGTCGCTGCTGTACGCGATCAACGGCGGGCGGGACGAGATGTCCGGCAAGCTGGTCGTGCGTGGCCACGAGCCGGTCCGCGGCGAGGACGCGCTGGACTTCGACGACGTGTGGGCCAAATACGACGCGATGCTCGACTGGGTGACCGCCACCTACGTCGAGGCGCTGAACATCATCCACTACAGCCACGACAAGTACGCCTACGAGGCCGTAGAGATGGCGCTGCACGACGACGAGATCGTGCGCACCATGGGCTGCGGCATCGCCGGCCTGTCGATCGTGGCGGACAGCCTGTCGGCCATCAAGTACGCGAAGGTCTACCCGGTGCGCGACGAGTCCGGCCTCGTGGTCGACTACGTCACCGAGGGCGACTTCCCGGTCTACGGGAACGACGACGACCGGGCCGACGAGATCGCGCAGCTCGTGGTGCACACGGTGATGGACAAGATCCGTCGCCAGCCGATGTACCGCGACGCGGTGCCGACGCAGTCGGTGCTGACCATCACGTCGAACGTGGTCTACGGCAAGGCCACCGGCTCGTTCCCCTCGGGGCACAAGAAGGGCACGCCCTTCGCACCCGGCGCCAACCCGGAGAACGGGATGGACACGCACGGCATGGTCGCCTCGATGCTCTCCGTGGGCAAGCTCGACTACGACGACGCGCTCGACGGCATCTCGCTGACGAACACGATCACGCCCTCGGGCCTCGGCCGGACCAAGGACGAGCAGGTCGGCAACCTCGTCGGCATCCTCGACGCCGGCATGAGCGAGGGCCTCTACCACGCCAACATCAACGTGCTCAGCCGCGAGACGCTGCAGGACGCGATCGACCACCCGGAGCAGTACCCGAACCTGACGGTGCGGGTGTCCGGCTACGCCGTGAACTTCGTCAAGCTGACCAGGGAGCAGCAGCTCGACGTGCTGAGCCGCACGTTCCACGAGTCGGCCTGACCCAGCGCCGAGCTCGTCTTCGGCCCGCTGCCCTGCCCGGTGGCGAGCCGACGTCACCGCGGCTGGTGAGCGTTCTCGCGGTGGCACCCCGTCGTCGGCCCCCGGATGGCAGCATCCGGGGGCCGACGCGCGTCCGGCGTTCGTGCGTCGACTGCTAGGCGGTCGCGGCGACGGCGCGGCGGACCGCGACGACGGTCCGGGCGACGTCGTCGGCGTCGGTCGACCAGTTGCTCACCGAGACGCGCAGCACCGCGCGGTCGCGCCACCGCGAGCCCGAGATCCACGTGTCGCCGTCGGCGATCAGACGGGCGCCGACAGCCTGCGTGCGGGCGTCGTCCGTCACCGCGAACACCACCTGGGTGTACACGACGTCGTTGAGCACCTCGACGTCGCGGATCGTCTCCAGGCCGGCGGCGATCGCACGGGCGTTGTCCGCCAGGCCACCGACGAGGTCCGCGACGCCGGTGCGCCCCAGCTCCCGCAGCGCAGCCCAGACGGGCACGCCGCGGGCGCGTCGTGACATCTCCGGGACCTTCTCGAACGGGTTCGCCGAGCCCGGAGCGCCCAGCAGGTACGCGGTGTGCGCGCCGAGGGCGGCTCGCAGCGCGGCGGGATCGGCGACGATCGCGATGCCGCAGTCGTAGGGGACGTTGAGCGTCTTGTGGGCGTCGGTGGCCCAGGAGTCCGCGCCGGCCACGCCCTCGGTGAGGTGCGCGAGCTTGGGCGCCGCCGCGGCCCACAGGCCGAAGGCGCCGTCGACGTGGACCCAGGCTCCGGCCGCGTGGGCGGCCGCGATCGCGGGGCCGAACGGGTCGAAGGCCCCGGAGTGCAGGTTGCCCGCCTGGAGGCAGACGATCACCGGCTCTCCGGCGGGCAGCGCGGCGAGGGCGTCCGCGAGCGCGTCGGCCCGCAGGGCGCCCTCGGCGTCGACGGCGACCGTGGACGGCGCGCCCAGGCCGAGGTAGCGCAGCGCGAGGTCGACGGAGTCGTGCCGCTGCTCGCCGGCGAGGACGTGGACCGGCGGAGCTCCGACCAGACCCTTCTCGTTGACGTCCCAGCCGGCCCGCGCGAGGACGGCGAGGCGGCCGGCGGCGAGGCCGGCGAAGTTCGCGGTGGTGCCACCGGTGGGAAACGCGACGTCGGCGCCCGCGGGCAGGTCGAGCGCCTCGAGCAGCCAGCGGGCGGCGGTCTCCTCCACGCCGACGACTCCAGGGGTCGCCAGCCGCATGCCGGCGTTCTGGTCCCAGGCGGTGACCAGGACGTCGGCGCCGAGCGCGGCGGGAAGCGTGCCGCCCATCACCCAGCCGTAGAACCGTCCGGACCCGATCGCCATGAGGCCGGGCTCCACCGCGGCCGCCAGCTCGTCGACCACCGCGGCCGGATCCGTGCCGTTCTCGGGAAACGGGCCGCCGAGGGCGTCCAGCACGTCGCCGATGGCCGCGTGGGGCGGGACCGCGCGGTCGCCGACCGTGGCCAGCCAGTGCGAGGCGTGGCCGGCCGCGGCGGCGAAGGCCGCCTCGTAGTCGCGGGCGTGGACCGTCATGACGTTCTCCTCTGTCGAGCACCGGGATGTCCTCCGGAGTGTGCAGAGCACCGAGCCGGATGTCTGATACCTGCACGGCGGCCGGTCGCCCGAGCGTCAGGGGCGCGGGACGTCGGCGAGGCCGTCGGGCAGCAGGGCGTGGCCGAGGACCCGCTCGCTGTGCCCGGTGCGGTCGAGGAACGGCGTGATCCCGCCGAGGTGCCAGGGCCAGCCGGCCCCGAGGATCATGCACCGGTCGATCTGCTGCGCGTCGGGGACCACACCCTCGTCGAGCATCAGGCCCACCTCGGTGGTCAGGGCCGTCAGCACCCGATCGAGGACGCCCGCCTCGTCGAGCGGACGGGCACCGTGGCCGAACGCGGCCTGGATCGCCGGGTCCACCGGCCGGGGGAGGCCCGGTGCGGGGGCGGGCCGGACCAGGGCTGTGCGGTCGGCGACGAGCCGGGTGAGTCCGGGCGACGCCGGGAAGCGGTCGCCGAGGTCACGGCGCAGCGACGTCAGGACGTGCAGTCCTACCGCGGGTCCCACCAGGTCCAGCAGCTCGAACGGCGGCATGGGGAGCCCGAGCGGGTCGAGCGCGCGGTCGGCGACCTCGACCGGGGTGCCGTCCTCGACGGTGCCGAGCACCACCCCGAGCAGCAGGACCAGCAGGCGGTTGACGACGAAGCCGGGCCGGTCTCGCACTCCCACGGCGCTCTTCCCGAGCCGGGCGGCGACCTCGAACGCCGTCGCCAGGGCCGTGTCGTCGGTTCGCTCGGCTCTGACCACCTCGACCAGGGGCATCGCGGCCACGGGGTTGAAGAAGTGCAGCCCCACCACCCGCTCGGGGTGCGCGAGGCCGTCGGCCATCGCCGTCACCGACAACGCCGAGGTGTTCGTCACCAGGACAGCGTCCGGTGCGACGACACCTTCGAGCTCCGCGAAGACGAGTCGCTTCACCCCGAGCACCTCGGTCACCGCCTCGACCACGAGGTCGCACCCCGCGAACACGCCGACGTCCGTGGAGCCGGACACCGTGGCCAGGACGCGCTCGCCCTCGGCGCCCTCCAGCCGGCCGGCGGCCACCTGCCGCTCCACGGAGGCGCGCAGCGTGGACAGCCCGGCGCCGACCCGCTCGTCGTCCACGTCACGCAGCACCACCGGCACCCGCAGCCGGCGCGCGACGAGCTGGGCGATCTGAGTCGCCATGAGCCCGGCGCCGACCACACCGACCTTCCCCACGGGCCGAGCGAGGTGGACGGCGGGCGCACCGACAGGCTGCTTCGCACCGGTGACCAGCCCGAACGCATAGACGGCGGCGCGCAGCTCGTCGGTCATGATGAGGTCTGCGAGCGCCTCGTCCTCCGCGATCGAGGCTGCGAGCGGCTCGGCGGTGGATGCGCCGGCCCCTGGTGAGGCTGGTGAGTCCGCCGCGGCGGCCGGCTCCACGGGCTCGGCGTCGTGAACGGCGAGAAGCAGGTCCAGTGCGCGGTAGGGCGCCGGGCGCGAGCGATGGATGGTCGCGTCGAGGCGGGCGCGCGCCCCGACGACGGCGGCCGACCACGTCGCCTCGTCGTCGGCCGGCCGCCGGGGTACGAGGATCTCGCCGGCGAGCACCCGCGCCGCCCAGGCGGTCGAGGCCTCGACGAACCCGTCGGGGTCGAGCACGGCGTCGACGAGGCCGAGGTGTGCCGCCTCCGCCGCCGTCAGAGGCCGGCCGGCCGCAGGTCGCGTCAGCACCACGTCGATCGCCGCGCCGATCCCGACGAGCCGGGGCAGCCGGTACACCCCTCCCCAGCCGGGCACCAGCCCGAGCGCGGTCTCCGGCAGGCCGAGCGCCGTCACGTCGGAGGCGACGGTGCGGTAGTCGCAGGCCAGGGCCAGCTCGAGCCCGCCGCCGAGCGCCACCCCGCTGACGAACGCGAACGTCGGCACCTCGAGGTCGGCCAGCATCCCGTAGGCGGCGTGCCCGGCCCGCGCCAGGTCGAGCGCCTGGTCCCGCGACCTCATGCGTGAGACGAGCGTCAGGTCGGCACCGGCGACGAACATGCCCGGACGCCCGGTGACCGCCACGGCGGCGACGGTGCCGGACCGGGTCCGCTGCCGCAGCGTGGCCAGGGCGGCCGCGAGCTCCGCAAGGCCCTGCGGACCGAGGGTCGTCGGCGCGTCCAGACCGTTGTCGAGCCTCACCAGCGCGAGCGTGCCGCCGCCGGGCAGCGCAACATCGGTGACGGATGCCCGGGTCACCCGTTCGGGACGCAGCGGCGCAGACTCGGACATGGGCCCCTCACGACGTCGTCGTCCGGTAGGTGCGGCCGCAGGTGCCGGCCGTGACCGCAGGCTACGTCAGCCGGTCGCGCCGCGCAGCGCCGCCGTCAGCCGGTCGCCGAGCAGCTCGATCTGCCACGGCCGAGCGCCGCCGGCGGCGAGCGTGGCGGCGACGGAGTCGTCGTCGAGCGTCGGAGGCGGGCTCCAGCACAGCCGGCGCAGCAGGTCGGGCTGGAGGAGGTTCTCCACCGGCGTGTGCCACGTGTCGGAGACCTCCTGGACCACTGCCCGGGCGGCCGCCAGCCGTGCCGCGGCCTGGGGATCGCGTTCCGTCCACGCGCGCACCGGTGGCGGCGCGTCGGTGCGCGGGCCGCGGACCGAGGGCAGCTCCGAGTCGGGCAGCGCCAGGGCGTGGTCGATCGCCGCCTGCCACAGGGCCGCCCGCCGGCGGGTTCCTTTGCCGGCGAAGAGCGGCAGGGCGACGAGCTGCGGCACCGAGCGGGGCAGCGCCTCGGCGGCCGCGACGATCGCGCGGTCGGGCAGCACCCGCCCCGGGGCGATGTCGCGCTGCCGCGCGTTGTGGTCACGCGTCTCCCAGAGGGCCCGGACCACCGCGAGCCGCCGCGGGTCGTGGATCGCGTGCAGGCCCGACACCCGGCGCCATGCCTCGGGGCGAGGCGGTGGAGCGGGAGCCGTGCGCTCGGCCTCGAACTCCTGCGCCGCCCACACCGCCTTCCCGTCCTCGGCGAGCCGCTCGGCGAGGACCTCGCGCACCGGCACCAGGAGCTCGACGTCGAGTGCCGCGTACCGCAGCCACTCGAGCGGCAGGGGCCTGGTGGACCAGTCGACGGCCGAGTGCTCCTTGGCCAGTCCGAGGCCGAGCGTCTCGGCGACCACGGCCGCCAGCCCCACCCGCTCCATGCCGAGCAGCCGAGCGGCGAGCTCGGTGTCGAACACGCGCGAGGGGTGCAGCCCCTGCTCGGACAGGCCGGGCAGGTCCTGGGACGCGGCGTGCAGCACCCACTCGACGCCGACCAGCGCCTCCGACAGCCCGGACAGGTCGGGCAGCGCGACCGGGTCGATCAGGACCGTGCCGGCTCCCTCCCGCCGCATCTGCACCAGGTACGTGCGCTGTCCGTAGCGATAGCCGGACGCGCGCTCCGCGTCGACGGCGACAGGGCCGGTGCCCGTGCCGAAGGCGGCGATCACCGCCGCGAGCGCCGCGGGCGTGTCGGTGATGCGGGGGACACCGTCGGCGGGCTCGAGCAACGGGACGACCTCGTGCTCGACGACGAGCTCGTCATCGGGCGCGAGGTCGCCGAGCCCGGCGTCGTCCGCCGTCGGCTCGTCGGTCTGCTCGGTTTCCACAGCCTTCACCGTAGGCGAGCACGGGCCCGACCCTGCGCACCCGCGCCGGGGGGCCGGCGTCGCAGCAGGTGAGAAGACTCCGCGCGAGAGCTGGTGGCAGCCGGTGTCGGCTGGTGGCGGCCGGAGGACCGTCAGTCGAGCAGGTCGGCGCGGATCGAGATCGCGACGAGCTGGGCGCGGTCGCCCGTCCCCAGCTTGCGCGAGATGCGCGCCAGATGGCTCTTGACGGTGAGCGCGGACAGGCCGAGCTCGGTGCCGATCTCGCGGTTGGAGCGGCCCTCCGCCACCCGGCGCAGCACCTCGATCTCGCGGTCGGACAGGTCGGGTCGGTGCTGCGTCTCCTCGCGGGCCGGCGCGACCAGCTCGGGCAGCGCGTCCGTCTGGCCCACCACCGCGCCGCGGACGCCACCGGCGAGCAGCGTGAGGATCTCGGCGTCACGGGCGCGTCGCGCCAGCACGACGACGCGGGGAAGCCCACGTCGGTGCAGCGCCCGGACCAGGTTCTCGCCCTCGCCGTCCGCGATCTCGCCGACGACGATGCACATCGGCTGCCGCACCTCGGGCGGGCCCTGCCGCGGCACGATCGGCCGGACCCCGACGAGGTCGTGGCGGCCAGGATCGATGCTCACACCGGCACATCGGCACGACCGCAGGCTGCCTTAAGAGCCGGGCAGGGGTGATCAGCGGCGGGGCGCGAGCGGCGTGACACCCTCCGGCAGGGGTTCCAGGCCGGCCGCCGTGCACAGCAGTGACGCCCACACCAGGAGATGCGGGCCCAGGTTCTCGTCGTCCGACGTCCACGACGCGCGGATCTCCAGCTCGCTGCTCTCGTCACGGCGCTCGAGCGACCCGAAGCTGTGCGACAGCACCCGGGTGACGGTACCGGCGGCGGCGTGCGCGCCCGGGCCGGCGGCGGCCAGTGCGTCCGTGAACCAGCTCCACGCGACGTCCGCGAGCATCGGGTCCATGCCCACCTCGGGCTCGAGGGAGGTGCGCACCAAGGTCACCAGCCGGAACCGACCCTCCCAGGCCTCCTGGCCCTGCGGGTCGTGCAGCACGACGAACCGGCCCGACGCCAGCTCGTCGGCCGCGACGGAACGGCGAGCGCTGCGCACCTCGGCGGTCAGTGCCGCCGAGTACGGGGCGATCCGGGCCGGCCCGGGGACCTCGTCGAGCACCACCTCGGGACGCACGGCGACCGCGCGCAACGAGCGCAACGCCCGCACGAACTCCGCGGGGACGTCGTCGGGGACAGGCACGAGGCGACAGTAGGCGCGCGCCGCCCGCGCCGGCACCCGGCACGCCGAGTCGTGGTGCGCCGCAGTACGCTGACGTGGGCGCATGCCCCGCAGACCGCGGCCGCAACCGGCGATCGCGGGAGGTCGTCCGGTGTGCCGGACGGTGCGGCGTGATGCGTCCCGATGCGTTCTGATGAGGCCCCGCGCGGCCCGGACGACACGAAGGAGCCGACGAATGACTGACGCCCTGGCGCAGATCGGCGTGACAGGCCTAGGGACCATGGGTCGCAACCTGGCTCGCAACCTGGCCCGCAACGGATACACGGTGGCGGTGCACAACAGGTCGCAGGGCCGCACGGACGCGCTGATCGCCGAGCACGGGCACGAGGGGACGTTCGTGCCGTCCGGGTCGGTCGCGGAGTTCGTGTCGAGCCTGGCGCGGCCACGCACCGTGGTGATCATGGTGGCGGCAGGTGCCGCGACGGACGCCGTGATCGACGAGCTGACGCCGCTGCTGGAGCCCGGAGACATCGTGGTCGACGCCGGCAACGCCCACTTTCCTGACACGATCCGGCGCGAGAAGGCGCTGAGCGCGGCGGGTCTGCACTTCGTCGGCACCGGGGTGTCCGGCGGCGAGGAGGGCGCGCTCAACGGTCCGTCGATCATGCCGGGCGGCACGGCCGAGGCCTATGCCACGCTGGGCCCCGTCCTGGAGAAGATCTCCGCGCACGTCGACGGCGAGCCGTGCTGCACGCACGTCGGCACCGACGGGGCCGGTCACTTCGTCAAGATGGTCCACAACGGCATCGAGTACGCCGACATGCAGCTGATCGGCGAGGCGTACGACCTGCTGCGCCAGGGACTGGGCTGGTCGGCCGGGCGGGTGGGGGAGGTCTTCGCCTCCTGGAACGCGGGGGACCTGGAGTCCTACCTCATCGAGATCACCGCCGACGTGCTGGCGCACACCGATCCGGACACCGGCCGCGCGTTCGTCGACGTGGTCCTGGACCAGGCCGAGCAGAAGGGCACCGGGCGCTGGACCGTGCAGAGCGCCCTCGACCTGGGGGTGCCCGTCACCGGGATTGCGGAGGCGACGTTCGCCCGCGGCCTGTCCGGTGGCGTGCCGCAGCGTGAGGCGGCGCGGGGCGTGCTGCCGGCACACGCCGAGCCCTGGGACATCGGGACCGACGAGAGCGAGGCCGCCCGGTTCGTCGAGGACGTGCGCGCCGCGCTCTACGCCTCGAAGGTGGTCGCCTACTCCCAGGGGTTCGACCAGATCGCCGCGGCGTCCGCGCAGTACGGCTGGCACATCGACCGCGGAGCGATGGCGCGGATCTGGCGCGGCGGCTGCATCATCCGCGCCAAGTTCCTCGACCGGATCACCGAGGCGTACGCCCGCGACGCGGGTCTGCCCCTGCTGCTCGCCGACCCGTACTTCACCGGCGTGGTGGGCGACGGCGTGGCCGCCTGGCGGCGTGTGGTGGCCGCTGCCGCGACGCACGGCGTTCCGACGCCCGCCTTCTCGTCGTCCCTGGCGTACTACGACGCGGTGCGTGCCGAACGGCTGCCCGCCGCGCTCACCCAGGCGCAGCGCGACTACTTCGGCGCCCACACCTACCGACGGGTGGACCGCGAGGGGACCTTCCACACCGACTGGTCGGGCGACCGCCGGGAGCGCGCGGTCTGAGCGGTGGGTGCCGAGGCTGCGGCGCGGGTCAGCGCCGCCGCAGCGTGCGCAGCAGCCGCTTGGCGACCGGCACGCCACGCACCAACAGGTGGTAGGCGGGTGAGAAGGGCACGTCCAGCGGCCCGACGAACACGTCCTCGTGGTCCGCGAACGACCTCTTGAACTGCGAGACGCCGTCGTTCAGCAGACCGTTCATGTCGTACTCCGTCACACCCCTGCTGCGCATCGCGGCGATCGCGGCCCACTTGAGGCCGAAGTTCGCGTGCACCTCCTGGCCGGCGTCGGTGGCGCCGCCGTAGAGCTCGAACGACGTGCGTGCGGAGACCGCGAACCACAGGAAGGCGACGGGCTCGTCGTCCACGAACGCTGCGACGACGGGGGAGTGTTCGCCCAGGTGCTCCCGGACGGAGCGGTAGTAGGCGTCGGTGTGCAGCGGGAAGCCGGCACGGGCCGCGACCTGGTGGTAGATCGACAGGCAGGCCTCCACCTCGCCGTCCTCCACCTCGCGGTAGGTGACGCCCGCGCGCTCCGCGCGCCGCACCTGCTTGCGGGTGGTCTTGCTCATCGCGGACAGCAGCTCCTCGTCCGACCGTGTCAGGTCGAGGACGAGCGTCACCGGCACCAGCACCTGCACCGGCCCGCGGCGCAGACCCGGCACGGCGGGCAGGCCGGCGCCCGCCGGCCAGCCGGGCTCCATCGAGATGCCGACCCCGCCGACGTGGCGGCGGGTCCAGGCGACCACGGCAGCGACGACCGCGTCGCGGTCCGCGTGCCCGGCGACCACCGGGCCACGGGGGACGTAGGAGGACGCGCGCATGGGCCACGGGAGATGGCGCACCAGCACCTGGGCGGCCCCGATCGGGGCGCCGTCGCCGTCGCGCACCACGATGCGGCGAGGGGTCCAGCTGCCCTCGGCCTTGACCTCGCCCCAGCCCCACAGCTGCAGCGGATGGCCACCCAGGCCGAGCACCAGATCGTCCCAGGCCTCGCGGTCGTCGACCTCTGCGGCAGCCGTCACGAGGGGGGTGGGGGTGGCGGGCATGCCGCCCATGCTAGCGGGGGCCCCTCACTACACTGGGCGGGCGCCGGGGCGAAGGAGACGTGATGACAAGCACGGACGCGGCCCGTACGGACGGGCCGGTGCCCGTCGGAGCGGACGTGGCGTGACGGAGCCGGCGGCGCTGAGCGACGACCGGTTGCGGCGCGGCTCCCTCGCGATGACCGTCGGGACGTTCGCGTCCCGCGGGACCGGCCTGGTGCGCACCATGCTGCTCGTCGCGGCCGTCGGCACGCTCGGCGCGGTCGCGGACGCCTTCGACATCGCCAACACGCTGCCGAACATGCTGTTCGCGCTGCTGTCGGCGGGCGCGATCCAGGCCGTGCTGATGCCGCAGATCATGGCGGCGATCGCGGCTCGGGACTCCAAGGAGCGGCTCGACAAGCTGCTGACGCTGGCCACGGTCGTCCTCGGCGTCCTGACCGTGGTGCTCGTGGCGGCCACACCGGTGCTGATCCGGCTGTTCACGCTTGTCGGCGGCTGGAAGACGGATCAGATCTCGCTCGCGATCGCGTTCGGGTACTGGTGCGTGCCGCAGGTGTTCTTCTACGGCCTGTTCGCGGTCCTCGGGGACGCGTTGAGCGCGCGCGGGCAGTTCGCCGCGTTCGGGTGGGCGCCGGCGGCCAACAACGTCGTCTCGATCGTCGGCTTCGGCGCCTTCGTCGCGATCTGGGGGAGCGCCGGCTCCAGCGGGGCGGACGTCGCCACGTGGACCACGGCGAAGACCGCGGTGCTCGCCGGCACGGCCACTCTCGGCATCGTCGTGCAGGCGCTGCTGCTCGTCGTCGCGCTGCGGCGCGGCGGCTTCCACTGGAAGCTGCGCCTCGGGCTGCACGGCCTCGGGCTGCGGACGGCCGGGAAGGTGGTCGGCTGGACGCTCGGCGCGGTGGCGCTCGAGCAGGTCGGGGTCGCGTACATGAAGAACGTGACGTCGGCGGCCGGCGCCGTCGCGACAGCCACGGGCGCCCTGGCCGCGGGCAACGCGGCCTACACGAACGCCCTGACGATCTACCTGCTGCCGCACTCCCTCGTCGTCGTCTCGATCGTCACGGCGCTGTTCCCGCGGATGAGCGCCGCCGCGGCCGCCGGGGACATCGGGGGCGTCCGCGCGGACATGTCGACGGGCATGCGCCTGGCCGGCGTGTTCTCGGTGTTCTCGGCCGCGGTGCTCCTGGTGCTGGCGGCGCCGCTCATGAAGGCGCTGGTGCCCCCCGCGAGCGTGGCGACGGTGCGCGCCGGGGCGCCGCTGCTCCAGGCGATGGCGCCCGGCCTCGTCGCGCTGGGCGCGACCGTCGTCGTCAAGCGGATGTACTACGCGTTCGGCGACGGCCGCAGCATCTTCGTCATCCAGATCCTCGCGACCGTCTCGATGGTCGCCGTGCTCTGGCTCGCGACGCGGGTGCTCGAGGCGCAGTGGTGGACGGTCGCGGCCGCCGCGGCGACCACGCTGTCCACCTGGATCTCGGTCCTCGCCCGGGTGCGCGGCATGCGCCGCAAGCTCTCGGGCATCGACGGGCGCCGCGTGCTCAGGCTGCACGTCAGGGCGGGCGTGGCAGCGGCGGTCGCGGCGGGGATCGGGTGGGCGGTGCTGTCGGCGATGACTCCCGGCGGAGCGGTGTCGCTGCGCTGGGGTCACGCCGTCCTGGTCTGCGCCGCGGTGGGGCTGACGATGGTCGTCGTCTACGGCATCCTGCTGCGCGTGCTGCACGTGCAGGAGCTGGACGCGGCGCTCGCGCCGCTGGTGGACCGGCTGCGCCCGCGGGGGAGGCGTCGGTGACCGCGGACCCCGGCACCCGGGCCGTGACCGAGGCCCTCGCGACTCGCACCGGCACCGACCCGGGCGACTGGTTCCTGGTGTTCAAGGCCAGGTACGCGATGGAGGTGGTCTTCCGGGCGCTGCGCGAGCTGCGGGGACCCGGCGAAGTGGTCAGCCAGATCTTCACGTGCTCCACCGCCGTGGACCCCATCCTCGTGGCGGGGCTCACGCCGGTGTACGGCGACGTGTCGCCGGCCTCGATCGCGATCGACCCGGAGCGTCTGGTGCTGTCGGCGGCCACGCGCGCGGTCGTCGCCCAGCACACGTTCGGGATCGTCGACTCCGCAGGCGCGAGACGGCTGCGCGCGGCTGCGCGAGGCGCCGGCGCCCTGCTCGTGGAGGACAGCGCGCACTGCGTCGGCCGGATGGCGCGGGACGAGTCGGGCGCGCCGCTCGCCGACGTGTCCATCCACTCGTTCGGGGTGGAGAAGGTGCTGCCCACCCGGTTCGGCGGCGCGGTCTGGCTCAACCCACGGTCGAGCGACCCGGCGCTTCGTGAGCGTGTCGCCGGGGACCTGGCACGCCTGCCCGTGGTCGGTGCGCGGCTGGACCTGCTGACGCGGCTCTACCGTGCCGAGGTCGGGGTGCTCAACCGGCTGCCGCAGGCGGTCTCCGGCCCGGCCCGTCGCGCCTTGACCACGCTCGGAGCCTTCGAGCCGGCCGTCGCGCCGGCGGAACGGCGAGGGCAGCTGACGTACCCGCCCATGCGCCCGTCGGCGTGGATGACGCGCCAGATCGCCGCCGCGCTGCCGCGCCTCGACGACATCGAGCGCCGCCGTGCCGGCGCGGTCTCGGAGTACCGGCAGGCACTCGCCGGCGTGGTCGAGGTCCCCTCGGCGATGGGCCCGGACGACCCTCTGGTGCGCTGGCCGTGCTTCGCGGGCGACACCGCGGGTGCCGTGCGCGTCCTCGACGCGCTGCGCGCCGCCGGCGTCTACGCGGGCAACTGGTACCGGCCCGCCCTGTTCCCGGGGGTCGAGGACCCGGCCGTCTACGGCTACACGCCGGGTGACCAACGGCTGGCGACGTCCGAGGACCTCGTCGCGCGAGTGGTCAACCTCCCCACCACGGGCGGGGCCGCGCAGGCCCGACGTGTCGCACAGATCGTGCGCGCGGCTACGGCCGCGGGCGGCTCTTCGCGAACTTGACGTAGTCGAGCGAGCGCCGCGCGTCGAGACGGGCGATCTCCACACGGCGCCGCCACGACAGGTCGGGGGAGTAGCGCAGCGTGTGGATCCGCCCGCGGCGCCCGACGGCGCGCACCCGGGCGCGCAGCGACGCGGGGACGTACCGGGCGATGACCGGGTACGGCGCGTTGACCCACAGCCGTTCGTCGGCGGTGACCGTCTCGGGGAGCGCGCGCCCGTAGACGTACTCCTGGACGGTGGACCGGGCGATGTTGCCGCCGGCCGCCGTCGCGTAGTAGCTCGTCGCGCCGGGCCGCAGGTTGACCTCGAGGAGCTTGTCGACCCCGGTGCGCCGGTCGCGCATCACGTCGAAGTTCGCCGCGCCCACGTACCCGATACCGTCGAGGAACCGGCGCAGGGAGGCGACGAGCTGGTCGTCGTGCACCGAGATGATCGCGTTGTTGTTGCCGACGAGGCGGGGGTTCCACTCGGTGAGCGCCACCTGGCCGAGCGAGGCCAGGCGCATCGTCCCGTGCCGGTCCGAGTACGTGTTCGCCACGCGCATCACGGACTCGTCGCCCGCGAGGAACTCCTGGACGATGAGGTCGCCGGCATACCCCGCGGCGGTGATGCGAGCGATCACCTCCCGCAGCTCGGCGGCGTCGGCGATCCGGTACACCTTCTGCTTGCCCTCGAACTGCAGCCGCGGGTAGGTGTCGGTGTCGGACGGCTTGAGGATCACGGGAAAGCCGAACGGCAGGTGCTCCCCGAGGCCCGGGTCGCCGGCCGACCCGGGCGTGACGACCACCGTCTCCGGGTGCGGGACGCCCAGCTCGGAGCAGGTCCGGTAGAAGTCCGCCTTGTCGATGACGCGCCGCTTGACGGCCTCGTCCACCAGGGGGATGACGTAGTCCGCCTCGAGCTCGGCGCGGTGGTCGATCACCACGTTGGTGTAGTACTCGATGGTCGCGAACAGGACGCGGGTGCGGCCGGGGAGCTCGGCGACGAGCTCGTGCAGCGCCCTCACCACGGCGTCGGCGTCGCCGAAGCCCTCGTGGACCCGCACGTCGACGATCGTCGAGTGCGCCGTCTCTCCCAAGGGGGCGCGCCCCAGGGCGAGGGACCGGACGCCGAACGCCTCGTGCAAGGCGCGTGCCGTGGCATAGGCACCGAGGCCTGTCCCGAGGATCACCGGGACGAAGTCGTCGTTCCCATAGCGCATGCGAGAGTCCTCGTCCCGTTCCGTGCGGCCGAAGGTCGGCAGGTCGGCAGGCATCGTACGGCCCACGCCGGCCAGGCCGCGGTGGTGGGCCGGCTGGTGCCGCTCAGCCGAGCTCGCTGGTGCCCAGGTACAGGTGGAGCACCGGGACGTGGAGCTCGTCGCGGGCGCGCGACGCCCAGTCGGTGTGGAACGTGTCCTCGACGAGGTGCGGGTAAGTGGCGACGACGACCTCGCGTGCGCCGCCCGCGACGGCGGCCCGCAGCGCCGGCAGTGGGTCGTCCTCGACCACGGCGCCGGTTGCCTCGTGGCCTGCCGCGGTCACGGCGGCCAGCGTGGTCGCCAGCTGCTGCTCGGCGGTCGCCTTCGCCTGGGGAGCGGACGGCTCGTGGCCGGTGGCACGCTCCCAGGCCTCGCGAAGCTCGCCGAGGCTGAGCGAGTCGAGCACCCAGGGCAGGAGCGGCCTGTCGGTGTCGGCGGGGACGAGCACGCGGTAGGCGAGGTCCTCGTCGGGGTGCAGGGCGAGGACGTTCGCAACGTCCGAGGCGGACAGGGAGTCCTCGACGAGGACGACGATGGTGTCGGGCACGGAGCCGAGCCTAGGCGACCCGCCAGCGTCCCAGGAGCGTGGACCCCGCGCGGAGCAGGTGGATCAGCTCGAGCCGGGCCGGCGCAGGGGGTCCGAGCAGGCGTGGCCCCGGGCCGCCGGCGAGCTGCGGGACGTGCGTCAGGCACAGCTCGTCGACCACCCCTGCGGCGAGAAGCTCGTGCAGCAGGCTGGGACCGCCCTCGGCATGCACCCGGACCAGACCACGAGCGGCGAGCTGCCGCAGCGCGTCCGGCAGGTCGACGGCACCGCGGGGACCGTCCGCGACGAGCAGGCGGTCGGCCGCCACCCGGCCGCGCAGGCGGGCCAGCGCCGGTGCGGTCGACGAGGTGACGACCAGCGCGCCGGCGTCGAGCACGGCATCGGGGACCTCGCCCGACCCGGTGACGACGGCCAGCTCGACCCGGGGGGCCCGGCCGCGGGCGGCGCGCAGGCCTCGCAGCCGCAGGGGGACTTGCACGTCGTCGTACCCCTCCGCCCGCACCGTGCCCGCGCCGACGAGCACGACGTCGGCGAGGGCCCGCAACGCCGCGAACACCCGCCGGTCGGCGCTGTTTCCGAGCGAGCCGGAGCGCCCGTCCGGCCCGGTCGCGGCGCCGTCCAGGCTCGCCAGCATGATCGCGCGCACGTGCGCGCCGGTCGACGGTCGCGGCGCCGGGTCGTCGAAGAGACCCAGCAACCCGGCCTCGTCGTCGGGCGTCAGCGCGGTCCCGGCGAGCCCGGCGGGGGCGAGCACCTCGAGTACGGCGGCGTCGTTCACGCGCCCACGGTAGCCACTGGCTTGATCCCCGCGCCGCCCGACCGCGCCGCTGAGGTCCGCTCCCGCCGCCCGTGTCCGCTCCCGCCGCCGATGTCCGATCCCGCTGATGTCCGATCCCTCCGCTGCGATCCCGCCGACGTCCGATCCCGCCGCGCGTGCGACAGCAGTGGCGCCAGCGACTGGTGAACAGCCTCGCCCGTCACTTGGGCACCACCAGTCACACGCGCGGCGGGGTTGGTCCAGAGGGGGGTGCGCCGACGGGTGGGATTGGTCGGGAGGGGTTCGGCGGACGGTGGACGGGTCGGAGGGAGCGGAGAGGCGGGTGGAAGGGAGCGGAGGGGTGGGTCGGAGGGAGCGGAGGGGTGGGTCGGAGGGGAGCGTGGACGGTGGGATCGGGCGCGGGGCGGGAGCTCGGATCGGCGGACGTACAGTGGGCGACCGTGACCGAGGCCGAGGCGCTGACCGGGCCGGTGGGCGTGCCGGGATCGCTCGTCGGGCGGCGGCCGGCCTCGCCGACGGCGCGGCTGCTGGCGGACCTCGTGCCGCCGCGGCACTTCGCGCACGAGAGCTTCGACACGTACCGGCCGGACCCCGCGCACCCGTCTCAGGCAGCGGCGGTCGCCCGCCTCCGGGAGGTGGCCGACCAGGTGGCCCGGCCGGCGCTGCCGCGGTTCCGCCGCCGACGGTCGGTCCCGCATCCGGCGGTGTACCTGGACGGCGGGTTCGGCGTGGGTAAGACGCACCTGCTGGCGTCGCTGGCGCACGCGGTGGGCACGGAGCGGACCGCCTACGGCACGTTCGTCGAGTTCACCCACCTCGTCGGCGCACTGGGGTTCGCGGCCACGGTCGACGTGCTGGCCGGCCATGCCCTGGTGTGCGTCGACGAGTTCGAGCTCGACGACCCGGGCGACACCATGCTGATGACGCGCCTGGTCCGCGAGCTGTCCGATCGCGGCGTCGCGCTCGCCGCGACGAGCAACACCCTGCCGGAGTCGCTGGGACAGGGCAGGTTCGCGGCCGAGGACTTCCTGCGCGAGATCCAGGCGATGGCCGCCCGGTTCGAGGTGCTGCGCATCGACGGCCCGGACTACCGGCACCGGCGCGCGGTGACGGACCGCACGGGCCTGGCGGACGACCAGGTCCGTGCCGCCGTGGCCGGCCGCCCCGACGCCACGCTCGACGACTTCGGAGCCCTGCTGGCCCACCTCGCGCAGGTGCATCCGAGCCAGTACGGCCCCCTGCTGGACGGCGTGAGCCTGGTGGGCCTCACAGGGGTGCGGCCGGTGACGCGACAGGACGTCGCCCTGCGGCTCGTGGTACTCGTCGACCGGTTGTACGACCGCGACGTGCCGGTGCTGCTCGGCGGTTCCGGGGAGCGCGGGCTGTTCCCCGACGACATGCTCGCCGGTGGCTACCGGAAGAAGTACTACCGGGCGTTGTCCCGGCTGGGTGCGCTGGTCTCCGCCGCGGGGCCCTGAGCGGACGACGTGCCACCTGGGGACTGCGCCCCGTCGCCAGGCGGGGTCGCGTCGGCCGTCGTCTCGGTTCCGGGCTTCGCCGGCGGTTTTGGCGGCTCCGGTGGTCGGGTGAGCAGGACGGCCGAGCGTTGCTCGAGCTTCACCTTGGCGCGCGCCCGGATGGAGCGTCCCGGCGGCACGCGGCCGTCGGTGTCGAGCACCACGGTCCACCGCTCGCCGAAGTCGCGTGGCGGCAGCTGGAAGGTCGTCTCCTCGAAGTTCCCGTTGAACAGCACCAGGAACGAGTCGTCGACGATCGGCGCCCCGCGGCCGTCCGACTCCACGATCGCCGACCCGTTGAGGAACACCGCCACCGCGCGTGCCTGGTCGTTGTCCCAGGCGGTGTCGTCCATGTGCGTCCCGGCGGGCGTGAACCATGCGATGTCCAGCAGGTCGGACTCGCCGCCGTGGTCCGGGCGACCTGCGAAGAAGCGCCGTCGCCGGAACACCGGGTGGGTGCGCCGCAGGTGGATCAGCCGGCGGGTGAAGGTGAGCAGGGCTTCGCGCTCGTCATCCAGGTCCCAGTCCAGCCAAGTCAGCTCGTTGTCCTGGCAGTAGGCGTTGTTGTTGCCCTGCTGGGTGCGGCCGATCTCGTCGCCGTGCGCCAGCATGGGCACGCCCTGCGAGAGCAGGAGGGTGGCGAGGAAGTTGCGCTGCTGGCGGGCACGCAGGGCCAGCACCGCCCGGTCGGTCGTCGGGCCCTCCGCCCCGCTGTTCCACGACCGGTTGAAGCTCTCGCCGTCGCGGTTGTCCTCGCCGTTCGCCTCGTTGTGCTTGTCGTTGTAGCTGACCAGGTCGGCCAACGTGAAGCCGTCGTGCGCGACGACGAAGTTGACGGAGGCGAGCGGCCGGCGCCCGGTGTGCTCGTAGAGGTCCGACGAGCCCGCGATCCGGCTGGCGAACTCACCGAGCGTCGACGGCTCCGAGCGCCAGAAGTCACGCACGGTGTCCCGGAACTTGCCGTTCCACTCGGTCCACAGCGGCGGGAACCCGCCCACCTGGTACCCGCCGTCGCCGAGGTCCCATGGCTCGGCGATCAGCTTGACCTGGGAGACCACCGGGTCCTGCTGGACGATGTCGAAGAACGCCGAGAGCCGGTCCACCTCGTGGAACTGCCGGGCCAGGGTGGCCGCCAGGTCGAACCGGAACCCGTCGACGTGCATGTCCGTCGCCCAGTACCGCAGCGAGTCCATGATCAGCTGCAGCACGTGCGGAGACCGCATGAGCAGTGAGTTGCCGGTGCCCGTCGTGTCGAAGTAGTGCGCCTGGTCGTCGTCGACCAGCCGGTAGTAGTTCGCGTTGTCGATGCCGCGGAAGCTCAGCGTGGGGCCCATGTGGTTGCCCTCGGCGGTGTGGTTGTAGACGACGTCGAGGATCACCTCGATGTCGGCGGCGTGCAGCGCCTTGACCATCGCCTTGAACTCCTGCACCTGCTGGCCGCCGCGGGTGTAGGCGGCGTAGCCGTTGTGCGGGGCGAAGAAGCCGATCGTGTTGTAGCCCCAGTAGTTCGACAGGCCTCGGGCCTTCAGCGCCGGGTCCTGGACGAACTGGTGCACCGGCATCAGCTCGACGGCCGTGACGCCCAGGTTCCACAGGTGGTCGATCACCGCCGGGTGCGTCAGCGCGGCGTAGGTGCCACGGAGCTCCTCGGGAACCTGGGGGTGCCGCTTGGTCAGGCCCCGGACGTGGGCCTCGTAGATGACGGAGTCCGCGTACTCGTGCTTCGGCGGGCGGTCGTGGCCCCAGTCGAAGAAGGGGTTCGTCACCACGCCGACCATGGTGTGCGCCGCCGAGTCGAGGACGTTGCGGGCCGTCGGCTCGGCGAACCGGTAGGAGTACAGCGACTCGTGCCCGTCGATCTGCCCGTCCACCGCCTTGGCGTAAGGGTCGAGGAGGAGCTTGGAGGCGTCGCAGCGCTGACCGTGCGCCGGGTCGTACGGGCCGTGGACGCGGTAGCCGTACCGCTGGCCGGAGGCGATGCCCGGCAGGTAGCCGTGCCAGACGAAGGCGTCGACCTCCGTCAGGTCGACGCGCGTCTCGGTGCCGTCGTCGTCGAGCAAGCACAGCTCCACGCGTTCGGCCACCTCGGAGAACAGCGCGAAGTTGGTGCCGGCGCCGTCGTACGTCGCACCCAGCGGGTAGGCCTGCCCGGGCCAGATCTGCACGGCGCGCCCCTCAGTCCACGACCCGCGTGGGCCAATCGACGAGCCGCGGGATGCCCGGGGGTGCCGCGTCGGCGAGCGCGAGGAACCGGGCCTCGGCGCGGTGCAGGCGGATGTGCTCGTCGAGCGACCACGTCGGGCCGTTGGTCAGCGTCATGCCGCACGCGCACGCGATGGTGACCGTGCCGCCGGGGCCGGTGCACGCCAGGCCGACGGTGGTGTGCTCGGTGGCGGCCCGGACCTTGGCGCGGCGCATCGCCGCGCTGACCGGGACCACCGGGACGACGGGGACGACGGGTACGGCGGGTACGGCGGGCACGACGGGGAGAAGCGAGGGCGCCTGCGGCATGGCGTCACGGTACCCGTGCCGCGCCGGGTGCGCCGGGGCTGCGGACCGGGTACAACCGTCGCATGACGCACCGGCCACGCGACCTCCATTCCGACCCCGCGGCGGAGCACCTCGCGGACCCGGTGCGCTCGGAGGCCGAGCTCGACGCGGCGGACGCCCGCTCCGGTGGCGACGCGGCGCTCGCGCCCCGGTCGCTGCGTCAGTCCGAGCTCGAGCCCGACGACGAGGACGCGGCGGGCGCCGAGGACTGGGACGACGAGGAGCGGCTGTAGGCCACAGCGGCCCTCAGCGGGCCTCGGCGGGCCTCAGCGGCTTCAGCGGGCGTCAGCGCAGGCGCAGCCCGACGCGGTCGGCCGCGCGCACCAGCGCGTTGCCGTCCGGTCCCTGGAGCACGAGGACGTGCTCGGCACGCGCCGCGCGCTCGGCCTGCGCACCGCCGACCGTCGGTGCCGGCGACCCGTGCGACAGCACGTGCTCGGCGAACGTCAGCTGCCGCAGCAGGATCGCTCGCACATGGTCGGGGAAGTGGCGGGCGGCCCCTGCGTAGATCTCGGGGTCGTGCTGGCCGTCGTCGCCGAGGAGCACCCAGCTGATCTGCGGGAACTCGGCGAACAGCCGGTTGAGCTGGGCCACCTTGTGCCGGGGGCCCGAGCGGAACCACCCGGTGTTGGTGGGGCCCCAGTCGGTCATGAGGAGCGTGCCCGGCGGGAACCGGTGCCGGTGCAGGAACCGGCCGACGGCCGGCGCGGCGTCCCACGCGCCGGTCGACAGGTAGAGCACAGGGATCAGGGGGTCGTCGGCCAGCAGGCGGGCGAAGAGCTGGGGCATGCCCGGCACGGCCTCGCGGGCGTTCTCGTGCCGGAACAGCACGTTCCAGGCAGCGATGAACGGGCGGGGCAGGCGGGTGATGACGACGGTGTCGTCGATGTCGGAGACGATGCCGAACCGCGTCGCCGGGTCCACCACCTGGACGGGCGCGGTCGTGGTCGAGCCGTCCTGGGTGGTCAGCTCGACGGTGTGCCAGCCGGGCGCGAGGTCCGCGGTGAGCACCTGGTCGACGTACCCGCCCCGGTCGGTGACCAGCCGGTGCACCGTCGACCCGATGCGGACCTCGACGTGAGCTCCGGCGACGGAGGCCGTCAGGAAGCTGCGCCAGCCGCGGACGGCCTGCGCCTCGGTGCCCTGCCACTCGCCACCGGCCTGCGCCGCGCCCGCACCCGGCAGGTCCTGGTCCGTCACCTGGGGGGCGGCCAGGACGGCGCGGGCGAGGATGCGGACCCAGTGCGGGGTGCCGTACCCGGGGTAGCCCTCGACGCGCACCGTCCATCCGCGGGCGCGCAGCGCTCGCGCCACCCGGCGGTCGACCGCGTCCTCGATCCGTGCCGCGTAGTGCAGCCGCGCCGTGGCGGCACCGAGCGGGTTCGTCGTCGCGGCGCGGGCCTGGGACCGCCCGGTCCGCAGGTCCGCGTCCGCGCCGACGTCCGTCATTCGTCCTTGGCGGTGGCGCTCAGCGCGCCGCCGGACGACTCGAGGTGGGCGCGCACGAACCACTGGAACTTCTCGAGGTCGTGGAGCTGCCCGATGAGCAGGTCGTTGGTGACCAGGTCGAGCTTCTCGGTCGAGTCGGCCGCGGCGCGGTGGGCGCCGATGACCCCGGTGTAGACCTTGTCAAGCTCGGTGAGGTGGTCGGTGGTCAGGGCCCGGCCGATCGGGTAGTCCTCCCAGGTGCGGGTCTTGACCAGCGCGCCAGGCGTGCCGACGGGCGAGACGCCGAGGGTGGCGATGCGCTCGGCGATCGCGTCGACCATCTCGCGGACGGCGTCGACCTGCGGGTCGAGCATCTCGTGCACCGAGATGAAGTTCGGGCCGACGACGTTCCAGTGGATGTGCTTGAGCGTCAGGTGGAGGTCGTTGAGCGAGTGCAGCCGCTCCTGGAGGATGGCCGCGGTCTGGGCGCCTTCGTCGGGTGTCAGGGACGGGACGGTGAACTTGGGCAGGCTGGCCATGGTTCTCTCCTCAGGTGTCGTCGTGCGTGGTTCCGGTCTATCACGTCGCCGTTGGTGGCGGCTGCTGCGGGGAGGCGGATCGCCGGGGCCGCGGGATGCCCGCGCCGGGCTGCGCGCGGGCGCGCCGCTCGACCAGGCTCGGCACGAGCCACCAGCACGCGACGAGCAGCACGAGCGTGAGGCCGAGCGCGACGAATCCCGCGGTACGTGAGACGACGACGTCGAACAGCAGCGAGGGCACGCCGGCGACGACCAGCGCGAGCACCACGAGCCCGGCGCGCGCGAACCCGCTGCCCACGGCCACGAGCTCACGCTTGAGGCGTCGCCGGAACAGCGCTCGGTGCAGGCTGACCGGCGTCACGATGAGAATCGTGGCCAGCACCGCGAGCCCGACGAGGACGAGGTACAGCGTCTGCTCGTAGGAGTCGAGGGTCGCGAACCGCTGCTGGAACGGCACGGTGAGCAGGAAGCCGACCAGGATCTGGGCGCCGGTCTGCGTCACCCGCAGCTCGGAGACCAGCTCGTCCCAGTTGCGGTCCATCCGCTCCGCGAAGGTTTCGTGCCGGCCGTCGTCGTACGGCCCGTCCAGGGGCTGGGTCACGAGTCCTCCCTCCGGCCGGTCCGCACGGCATCGATCTTCGTCGTGAGCGGGCCGGTCCGCACGCCGCGATGGTCCGGAGCACCCAGGGGCCTGCGGAAGACTGGGCGCGTGACGCTTCTCCACGACCCGGCCCGCCACGACTTCGGCTCGGACAACTACGCCGGTGCCCACCCAGAGGTGCTCGCCGCCCTCGCGGAGGCGAACGGGGGGCACGTCACCGCGTACGGCGCCGACCCGTACACCGAACGTCTTGCGGAGGTGCTCTCCGGCTGGCTCGGACGCCCCGCCCAGGTGTTCCCGGTGCTCAACGGCACGGGCGCGAACGTGGTGGCGCTGCAGTCGATGCTGCCGCGCTGGGGCGCGGTGCTGTGTGCCGAGACGGCGCACATCAACACCGACGAGAACGGCGCGCCGGAGCGCGTCGGCGGGTTGAAGCTCGTCGCGGTGCCGACGCCGGACGGCAAGCTGACACCGGAGCTCGTCGAGCGTCATGCGGGAGGATTTCACGACGAGCACCACGCCGAGCCCGGGGTGGTGTCGTTGACGCAGTCGACGGAGCTCGGCACCGCGTACTCCGTCGACGAGATGCACGCCGTGGTCGACACCGCCCACCGGCTGGGGCTGCGCGTCCACGTGGACGGCACCCGGTTGGCGAACGCGGCGGCGTCGTTGGGCACGGACCTGGCGACGCTGACCGGCGTGGCGGGCGTCGACGTGCTCAGCCTCGGCGGCACCAAGCTCGGCACCGTGTTCGGCGAGGCGGTGGTGGTGCTGGAGCCGACCGCGGTCGACGGCGTGCGCTTCCTGCGCAAGATCGACCTGCAGCTGGCGTCGAAGATGCGGTTCGTCTCCGCACAGCTGCTGGCGCTCTACGAGGGCGACCTGTGGCAGCGCACCGCGAGCCACGCCAACGCGATGGCCGCACGGCTGCGCTCCGGACTCGAGGGCATCCCCGGGGTGGAGCCCACCCAGGCGACGCAGGCGAACGCGGTGTTCGTCCGGCTGCCTGCGGAGCTGGCCGCGCACCTGCGGGAGCGGTGGCACTTCTACGACTGGGCGGACGGTGGGGAGGTGCGCCTGATGTGCGCCTTCGACACGACCGAGGCGGACGTCGACGCCTTCACGGCCGCCGCCCGGTCGTTCGCCGCGCGCTGAGGCCCGGCCCCTGGTCGGTGCTGCGGGCTACGGACGCGCCGTGCGGTAGTGCGTGCGCGGGCGGTCGGCGTCGTGAGGACGGTGCGGCACGGACTCGTGCGGCTGACGGGACGCGCCCTCGCGCGGGGCGCGCGGGCCGGTGTCGAGCCGGATGTGCAGCGGACGGCCGGCGACGCGCGTGCGGCTGAGCCGCTCGAAGGCCTCGGGCGTGAGGCCACCGGGAATGTCGACCAGGGAGAAGCTGGGGAAGATGTCGATCTTCCCGATGTCCTTGCCGGTGAGCCCGCCCTCGCCGGTCAGGGCGCCGACGAGTCCTCCGGGCTGCACGCCGTCGCGGTGTCCGACGGCGACGCGATACCGTGGGCCGGTGGACTCGGGCCGCCGGTGGCCGGTGCCTTCGGTGCGGCGGGCGCGCTCCGGGGTGTCGCCCAGGCGCGCGAGGGCGTCGTCGAGGTCGTCGCCCTCCTCGGGCCGGGGCTCCGGGCCTTCGTCGCCCACAGCGAGCGCGGCGAGGACGGCCAGCAGCTCGGCGAGGTCGAGATCGGGGCGCTGGGCCAGGTGGGTGGCCACCGCGGTGCGGTAGACGTCGAGCCGGCCCGCGGCGGACCGCTCGTCGGCTCGCGCCAGCAGCGCGGCGACGCGGTGCGCGCTCACCTGCGCCGGGGTGGGAACGTCCACGCGCTCGATCGGCTGGCGCGTGACCCGTTCGATCTGCGCCAGCCGCGACTGCTCCACGGGCGTGACGAACGTGATCGCCTCGCCGGCGCGCCCGGCGCGTCCCGTGCGGCCGATCCGGTGCACGTACGGCTCGGCCCCGCGCGGCACGTCGAAGTTCACCACGAGCCCGACTCGCTCGACGTCGAGGCCGCGCGCCGCGACATCGGTGGCGACGAGCACCCGCAGGGCGCCGGTGCGCAGCCGGTCGACGATCTTCTCCCGCTCGCCCTGCGCCACGTCACCGGACAGGTAGGCGGCCTGCTGGCCGCGCGCGACGAGCTCGCTGCCGACGCGCTCGGCGTCCTGGCGGGTGCGGACGAAGACGATCGCGCCGTCGGCGTCCGAGGTGGCGAGCACCCGGACCAGGGCGCCCACCTTGTGCCGGTGGGGCACCACGGCGTAGGTCTGCCGCACCGTGTCGACCGTCGACGTGGACCGGGTGACGGCCACCCGGACGGGGTTGACGAGGTGCTGGTCGGCGACCCGGCGGATCCCGGCGGGCATCGTCGCGGAGAACAGCGCCACCTGCCGGCCCTGGGGGATGGACTCCAGCACCTTGTCGACGTCCTCGGCGAAGCCCATCTGGAGCATCTCGTCGGCCTCGTCGAGCACCACGAGCCCGACGTGGTCCAGGACCAGCGTGCGGCGCTCGAGGTGGTCGATGACGCGGCCCGGGGTTCCCACCACGACCTGCGCGCCACGGGCGAGCGCCCGCTGCTGCGGCAGGTACGGCGCGCCGCCGTACACGGCGACGACGTGCACGCCGGTCAGGTGCCGGGCGAAGGACGCCAGCGCCTCGGAGACCTGGAGGGCCAGCTCGCGGGTCGGGGTGAGGACGATGGCCTGCACCGCGGGCAGGTCCGGGTCGATCCGGGCGAGCAGCGGCAGGCCGAACGCCGCCGTCTTGCCGGTGCCGGTCTGGGCGACGCCGACGAGGTCGCGCCCGGCCAGGAGCGCGGGTATGGCGTCGGACTGGATCGCGGTGGGCTCGAGGAAGCCCAGGTCGGCGATGGCGCGGTGCAGTGCCTCGGGCAGGACGAGGTCGCCGAAGGAGGCGATGGCGCCGGTGGGCGCGGTGGAGTCAAGAACAGTGGTCATGCGAGCGGAACCCGTTCGGTGTGAGGGGAGTGCACCCGGGCGCGGAGCGCCCAGCTGGTCGCACACCCCGACACATCAGCCGCCTGAGGCGGCCACGACCTGACGAACGGAGATCCTTCGGACCTCAACCCACAGGGGATCGCGACGCCACCAGTCTACCGGAGGTCGTCCCAGGTGTTCCACGTGACCTGCGACACGCTCAGCCGAGCAGGCCGAGCCGGCCCGCCTCGATGGCCGGGCACCGGTCCATGACGACGTCCAGCCCCGCGGCCGCAGCACGAGCGGCGGCGTCCTCGTCGACCACGCCGAGCTGCAGCCACACCGCGGCGGCGCCCGCGGCGACCGCCTCGTCGACCACCGCGCCGGCCCGGTCGGAGTTGACGAACAGGTCGACC
>DASWOL010000238.1:0-11347 GCA_036398695.1 Cellulomonas sp.
CCCGCCGGTGCGCCAGAACTGCGGCAGGAACCAGACGGCCACCCAGCCGAGCGCGAGGTAGATCGGCACGTACACCCAGCGCGGCGCGCCCAGCCAGAAGATCCGCATCAGCAGCCCGACGAGCGCGCCGGCCCAGACCACCCACAGCAGCGTCCGCGCGGTGCCGTGGGCCAGCAGCAGGATCGCCAGCGGCGTGTAGGTGCCGGCGATGATGAGGAAGATGTTGGTGTGGTCCATCCGGCGCAGCACGCCGGCCACCCGTGGTGACCAGTGGCCCCGGTGGTAGACGGCGCTGGTGCAGAACAACAGCACGGCGGTCAGGCCGAACACCGCGTTGGCCCAGCGGACCCCCGTGGTGGGGGACAGCGCCACGAGCACGATCGCGGCGGCCAGCACGAAGGGTGCGACCCCGGCGTGGATCCAGCCGCGCAGCTTCGGCTTCACCTGGCCGACGAGCCCCGCAGCGGCCTTCGTCAGGCCCCCGGCCAGCTCGCGGCCGACGTCGCCGGGATCCGGGACGGTTCCGCCGGGAAGGTGCGTGGAACTCATCGTTCGCCTCTCGCCGGCCCGTGACCTACGCCAACGTAGGTTACGCGACCGTAGGTGGGGTGCCAACGTCAGGACGGCCCGTCCGGGCGCGCGGACCGCGCCGCGGGGACGCGGGCCGCGGGCTACCGTGGGGTGCGGTCGCGGCCGCGGCCCCGTCCCAGGAGAGTGCACCGTGCCACATCCGCTCTACGGCATCTACGAGCGCCGGCTGCTGGCCAGCCTCCCGCTCGAGCGGATGCCGCGGCACGTCGGGGTGATCCTCGACGGGAACCGCCGGTGGGCGCGCTCGATCGGGCTGGACCCCACCACGGGCCACAAGCGCGGCGCGGACAAGATCACCGAGGTCCTCGGCTGGTGCGAGGAGGTGGGCGTCGAGGTCGTCACGCTGTGGATGCTGTCGACCGACAACCTGTCGCGGGATGCGGCCGAGCTCACCCCGCTGCTGCAGATCATCGAGGACACCGTGGGCAGCCTCGCCGCCACCCGCCGCTGGTGCCTCCAGCCGATGGGCTCGCTGGACATGCTGCCGCAGACCACCACGAAGGCCCTCAAGGCGGCCGAGGCCGCCACCCAGGACGTGCACGGCCTGCACGTCAACGTCGCGGTGGGCTACGGGGGCAGGCACGAGATCGCCGACGCCGTCCGCTCCTACCTGCGCGAGCAGGCGGACCGCGGCGCCAACCTCGACGACCTGGTGGCCGACTTCGACGTGGACCACATCGCCGCGCACCTGTACACGAAGGGCCAGCCCGACCTCGACCTCGTCATCCGGACGTCGGGGGAGCAGCGCCTGGGCGGGTTCCTGCTGTGGCAGAGCGCCGAGTCGGAGTTCTACTTCTGCGAGGCGTACTGGCCGGACTTCCGCAAGGTGGACTTCCTGCGCGCGATCCGCTCCTACGCGGCGCGGGAGCGGCGCTTCGGACGCTAGCAGCCGCCCGACGAGACCGTCCGACAGTGCGGCGCGCAGTGCGGCGCGCACGCCGGTGAACAGCGCGTGACACAGCGCGTGTCGGCTCCGGGCGGCGAAGCCCCGGGGTTACCGTCCGGCGGTAGAGGGGTGGCGCCCGCCACCTCCCGGGAGGCCAGCCCATGGAGCATGTGCTCCGGACGGGAGGGCCGGTTCGGCCCTCGGGGGCCGGCCGACCGCAGCCCGCAGCCGAGCGCCGCAGGACCGCCGTCACGGTGGTCGGCGCGAGGTGCCCGGATCGGCGCTGAGCGCCGGAGGGAGCCTGCCGTGGTCACCAAGAAGAGCCGGACGACGACGCCGATCGAGGTCGTCGAGGACGCCAAGCGGACTCACGTGCTGGACACCTCGGTACTGCTCTCCGATCCGAAGGCCATCGCGCGCTTCGCCGAGCACGACGTGGTCCTGCCGGTGGTGGTCATCACGGAGCTCGAGGCCAAGCGGCACCACGCCGAGCTCGGCTACTTCGCCCGCACCGCCCTGCGCGCGCTCGACGACCTGCGCATCAAGTACGGCCGGCTCGACGCCCCGATCCCGGTGAACGACCAGGGCGGCACGCTGCGCGTCGAGCTCAACCACGTGGACCCGTCGGTGCTGCCGGCCGGGTTCCGGCTCGGGGACAACGACAGCCGCATCCTCGCCGTGGCGGCCAACCTCGCCGCGGAGGGCTGCGACGTGACGGTGGTCTCCAAGGACCTGCCGATGCGGGTCAAGGCCTCGGCGGTGGGCCTGCGCGCGGAGGAGTACCGGCACGAGCTGGCCGTCGACTCCGGCTGGACCGGCATGGACGCACTCGACGTCACCGAGCAGCAGATGTCGCGGCTCTACGAGGGCGAGCTCGTCGCCCTGGCGGACCTCGACCTGGTGACCGGGCTGCAGCCGGGCGACGCGTCGCGCGACCTGCCGTGCCACACCGGGCTCGTGCTGCACAGCCCGCGCGGGTCGGCGCTGGGCCGCGTGACGGTGGACAAGCAGGTGCGGCTGGTGCGCGGCGACCTGGACGTCTTCGGGCTGCACGGGCGGTCCGCCGAGCAGCGGATCGCCATCGACCTGCTGCTCGACGAGGAGGTCGGCATCGTGTCGCTCGGCGGGCGTGCCGGCACCGGCAAGTCGGCCCTGGCGCTGTGCGCCGGGCTGGAGGCGGTGCTCGAGCGCCGCCAGCACCGCAAGGTGATGGTGTTCCGGCCGCTGTACGCGGTGGGCGGGCAGGAGCTCGGCTACCTGCCGGGCAGCGAGGCCGAGAAGATGAACCCCTGGGCCGAGGCGGTGTTCGACACGCTGTCCTCGGTGGTGAGCCGGGAGGTGGTCGACGAGGTGCTGGACCGCGGCATGCTCGAGGTGCTGCCGCTGACGCACATCCGCGGACGCTCGTTGCACGACGCGTTCGTCATCGTCGACGAGGCCCAGTCGCTCGAGCGCAACGTGCTGCTGACGGTGCTGTCCCGGATCGGGCAGTCGTCGCGCGTGGTGCTGACCCACGACGTGGCGCAGCGCGACAACCTGCGGGTGGGCCGGCACGACGGCGTCGCCGCGGTGATCGAGGCGCTCAAGGGACACCCCCTGTTCGCCCACGTCACCCTGACCCGGTCGGAGCGCTCGCCCGTCGCCGCTCTGGTCACCGAGCTGCTGGAGGGCATCGAGGCCTGACGTCGGCCGGATCCGCCGCGCAAACGCCCCATGGCGGCGGGGCCGCCCCGCTAGCGTTGCCCGCGAGTCGTGCCGCGTCGCGGCGCACCGTCTCCCGGAGCATCCTCGTGTCCATCCCCGGCGCCATGCCTCCCGAACCGCAGCCCGCCCCGCAGCCCGTGAACCCCCAGTACGGCGGCCAGTCGCCCTACCCGCCGGCCGCGGGTCCGTACCCGGCGGCCGGGCCGTACGGCGCGGCGCAGGCGCAGTACGCCGCACCGTACGGTGCGGTGCCGTACGCAAGCCCCAAGAACCTGCTCGTCGCGACCCTGCTCTGCTTCTTCCTGGGCGTGCTCGGCATCCACCGCTTCTACGTCGGCAAGGTCGGCACCGGCATCGTCCAGCTGCTGACGGGCGGCGGCCTGGGTATCTGGGCGCTGGTCGACTTCATCATGCTGCTCTGCCAGGCGTTCAAGGACTCCGACGGCGACACGCTGCGCTGGGACACCGTGCACTGACGCACGCGCTCGAGGGGCGGTCCGGCGTGCCCGGGCCGCCCCTCGCCATGTCCAGCCACCGGTCCAGCCACTGGTCCAGCGATGGGGTCAGCCACTGGTGCAGTCTTCGGTCCGGTCCGGCGAGTGGCGCGCGCCGCCGACGATGGCCTATAGTCCCTGCGAACTATTCCGACCGGAATATGAGGTGCCGGGATGCCTGTCGAGCTGCCCGCCGTCGCCGTCATGGCGCTCGCGCTGCTGCACGAGCAGCCGATGCACCCCTACGAGGTGTTCCGCACCCTCGAGCAGCGGTGCGACACCAGGCTGGCGCGCGTCAACGCCGGTGCCGTCTACCACGCCGTCGAGCGGCTGGTGGCCGACGGGTTGGCCGAGGCCGTCGGCACCGAGCGCGAGGGGCGACGCCCCGAACGGACCACCTACCGCGTCACGGAGGCCGGTCGCGCCGCGCTCGGCCCCCGCATCGTCAGCCTGCTGGCCGACGACCACCCGGCATACCCGCTGTTCCCCGTCGGCCTGGCCGAGGCGCCGCACGTGCCGCGCGAGGACGTGCTCGCCGCGCTCGGCGCGCGTCGCGACCGCCTCGCCGACGCGTTCACCGGAACCACCGCGCGGCTCGAGCGTGCCGCACGGAACGGCCTGCCGCTGCGCTACGTTCTCGACGCCGACCACGAAGCGGCGATGATCGCCGCGGAGATCGCCTGGCTCGACGACGTGATCGCACGGATCTCCGCCGACCCCGCCCCGTGGGACGTGTCCGACTTCTCGCTCGCCGCGGCGCCTGTGGGTGCTCCGGCGCATCCTGTTTCCTAGCCCCCGGCTCCAGACCCACCGAGGAAGGCCTTCCATGTCCTCCAGCACAGCGCCGCGCGCGCTCGTCGACCTGCACGGGCGCAGCCCGTGGACCGTGCTGCCCGCGCTCTGCCTGGGCTTCTTCATGATCATGCTGGACACCACGATCGTGAACATCGCCGTCCCCACGCTGGTGTCCACGTTCTCGACCGGGATCACCGCGGTCGGCTGGGTCAACAGCGCCTACCTGCTGACGTTCGCCGTGCTGCTGCTCGTCACCGGCCGCCTCGGCGACCGGTTCGGGCCACGGCCGGTGTTCATCACCGGGCTCTTCGTCTTCACGCTCTCGTCGGTCGCCTGCGGCCTGTCGCCGTCGATCGGCTGGCTCATCGCGGCACGTGCGGTGCAGGGCGTCGGCGGCGCCATGATGACGCCGCAGACCATGGCGATGATCACGCGCGTGTTCCCGCCGCGGACGCGGGGCGCGGCCCTCGGCGTGTGGGGGTCGGTCGCCGGCGTCGCGACCATCGCCGGCCCGCTGATCGGCGGGATCCTGGTGGAGACGGCCGGCTGGGAGTGGATCTTCTACGTCAACGTGCCCGTCGGCGTGGCGGCGCTGTGGTTCTCGCTGCGCTGGCTGCCGCGGCTCGAGACGCACCAGCGCTCATTCGACGTGCTCGGCATGGTGCTGTCGATCATCGGGATGTTCCTGCTGATCTTCGGCATCCAGGAGGGGTCCACCTACGACTGGGGGACCATCCGGGGACCCATCACCGTGTGGGGTGTCATCGCTCTCGGAGTCGTCGTGCTCGTGGCGTTCGGCTGGCTCCAGCTGCGCCGTGGCGACGAAGCCCTGCTGCCCATGCGGCTGTTCAGGAACCGGACGTTCCTGCTGGCCAACGGCGCGGGTGGCGCTCTCGGGTTCGCCATGGTCGGCATCTTCTTCCCGCTGACGATCTTCCTGCAGTCGATCCTGGGACTGTCCCCGATCCGCGCGGCCCTCATCAGCCTGCCGGGCTCGCTCATCTCCGGCTTCCTCGCGCCCGTCGCCGGGCGGCTGTCCGACAAGATCCCACCGAAGTGGATCGTGGCGTTCGGGTTCCTCATGTTCACCGTCTCGGTGTTCTGGCTGGCGGCATGGATCGACGCCGAGGCCTCGCCGTGGCGGCTGCTGGCGCCGATGGCGATGTTCGGACTCGGCACCGGCACGGTGTTCTCGCCGCTCGGCAACCTCGCGGCATCCGCTCTGGACCACCGCACCGCCGGCGCGGGAGCGGGAGTGTTCAACACGAACCGGCAGGTGGGCAGCGTCATCGGTTCGGCGGCGATGGTCGCGCTGCTGACGTCGCGGCTGACCCACACGATCATGGACGCGGCCCGGACCGCATCCACCCAGCTGCCGGAGCAGTTCCGGCAGCCATTCCTCGACGGGTTCTCGCACGTGTCCGCCGCGGATTTCTCCGGAGCCGGTGGGTCCACCGCGAACTTCCCGCTGCCGCCGGGCATCCCGGCGGACGTCGCCACGCAGGTGCGCCAGCTGGCGCTCGGTGCCGTCCACGACGGCTTCGCCGCCGCCGTCTCGCAGTCGGTGCTGCTCGCCGCCGTCGTGTTCTTCCTCGGCCTGCTCGCCACGCTGGCGATGAAGTCCGTGCGCATCCAGCACGGGGCGCCGTCATCGGTACCGGACGGTGAGCATCCGGTGGCGCTCCCGGCGGGCGCGCCGGAGTCCTGACCCGGCTCTCTCACTCCGTCCGGCTCCGTCCCGCTCCCGCGACCGTCCCTTTCGTCTCTCGTGCGGGCGAAGGGCAGATCCGGGTGCCCGGGGGCGATCAGGTCCGGGGCGGGCGGGTCATCGCGAGCACGTCGAGGGCCGAGTCGAGCTGGGCCTCGGTGACCTCGCCACGCTCGACGAAGCCGAGGTCGACCACTGCCTGGCGCACGGTCAGTCCGTGCTTCACGGCGTGCTTGGCAACCTTGGCGGCCGCCTCGTAGCCGATGACCCGGTTGAGCGGCGTGACGATCGACGGCGACGACTCGGCCAGCGCACGGGACCGCTCGACATTGGCGGTGATGCCTGCGACGGCCTTGTCGGCCAGCAGCCGGCTGACGTTGGTCAGCAGCCGGATCGACTCCAGCACCGCCTGAGCCATCACCGGGATCTGCACGTTGAGCTCGAACGCCCCGCTGGCGCCCGCCCAGGCGACCGTGGCGTCGTTGCCGACCACCCGCGCGGCCACCATGAGGGTCGCCTCGGGGATCACGGGGTTCACCTTGCCCGGCATGATCGACGACCCGGGCTGCAGGTCGGGGATCGCGATCTCGCCCAGGCCGGTGTTCGGCCCCGAGCCCATCCAGCGCAGGTCGTTGCAGATCTTCGTCAGGCTGACGGCGATGGTCCGCAGCGCCCCCGACAGCTCCACCAGTCCGTCGCGGGCGCCCTGTGCCTCGAAGTGGTTGCGCGCCTCGGTCAGCGGCAAGCCGGTGTCCTCCCGCAGCAGCGCGATGACGCGCTGCGGGAATCCCGCTGGCGTGTTGATGCCGGTCCCCACGGCCGTCCCTCCCAGTGGCACCTCGGCGACGCGGGGAAGCGCGGACTGCAGGCGCTCGACGCCGTAGCGGACCGCCGCCGCGTAGCCACCGAACTCCTGGCCCAGCGTCACGGGGGTGGCGTCCATCAGGTGGGTGCGGCCGGACTTGACGACGCCGGCGAACTGGACGGCCTTCGCCTCGAGCGCCTCTGCCAGGTGCGCCAGCGCCGGGACCAGGTCGTTGACCACCGCTCCGGTCGCGGCGACATGGACCGAGGTGGGGAAGACGTCGTTCGACGACTGCGAGGCGTTGACGTGGTCGTTCGGGTGCACGTCGCGGCCGAGCGAGCGGGTGGCCAACGTCGCGATCACCTCGTTGGCGTTCATGTTCGAGCTGGTGCCTGAGCCCGTCTGGTACACGTCGATGGGGAACTGCTCGTCGTACGCGCCGGCGGCGACCTGCTCGGCAGCGGCGACGATCGCGTCGGCCACGTCGCCCGGCAGCACGCCCAGCTCGGCGTTGGCGCGCGCGGCGGCCTTCTTGATCCGGGCGAGCGCCGCGATGTGGGCACGCTCCAGCCGGGTGCCGGAGATCGGGAAGTTCTCGACGGCGCGCTGCGTCTGCGCCCGGTAGAGGGCGGTCGCGGGGACGCGCACCTCGCCCATCGTGTCGTGCTCGATGCGGAAGTCAGCCGTGACGTCGCTCATGGCCACATCCTGCCGCAGCCGCACGTCGGCTCCCGTCGCGGGCGCAGCGACCGGGGGAGTCAGATGGTGCCGATCACCTCGGCGGGACGCACCACTCCGTCTGCGAGCGTGTAACCGGCGGCGACCACCGCGCACGTCCCGTCGGCGATGCGGTGCGCGAGCGCCTCCGAGTAGTCCGTGAGCATCCGCGCCGTCGCGACGAGGTGCTCGTGGGCGAGCTCCTCGACATCGATCGACGACACGGCTCGCCCGGAGGCGGCCAGTCCCACGATGCTGGGAATCACCCGGTCCACCACGGCGCGCACCAGCCCGTGCGGCGTCTCGCCGTCGGCCAGCGCGCGGACGGCGGCCGTCACGGCACCGCAGTGGTCGTGTCCGAGGACGACGACGAGCGGCGCACCCAGCACCTCGACGCCGTACTCGATGGACCCCAGCACCGTGGTGTCGATCACGTGCCCCGCGGTGCGCACGACGAACACGTCGCCCAGCCCCTCGTCGAACACGATCTCGGCGGCGACGCGACTGTCCGAACAGCCGAACACCACCGCGAACGGGTGCTGGTCCTCACGCAGCGCGGCGCGGTGCGCTGCGTCCTGCGAGGGGTGCAGCATCTGGCCGGCGACGAAGCGCAGGTTGCCGGCCTGGAGGGCGGCCCATGCTTCTGCGGGTGTGCTGGGGCGAGCTGGGGTCGTCACCCACGCATGGTGACACGCCGTACCTCGCGTGCACACGTGCCGCCGCCCGCGCGGCGCACCGCCCCGCTCCGTCTCGCTACCCCCGCCTCAGCGCGCCTCCCGCTCAGGCGCAATGCGCCTCTCGCGGACGCGCGCTCAGGCCTCGCGCTCCGGCGCAACGTGCCTGCCGCGGACGCGCGCTCAGGCCTTGCGCTCCAGCGCGATGCGCTTCCCGCGGACGCGCACTCAGGCCTCGGGCTCGCCGAGCTCTGCGCGCCGCGGCGGGTTCGCACCGGCGCGGGACACCGTGATCGCCGCGATCCGGATGCACCGCTCGAGCACGCGCCGAAGCGTGTCGGCGTCGATCGCCTTGAGGGCCGCGCGTCGCGGCCCGCCCAGCAGACCCTCGGTCCACAGCCCGTCGATGAGCCCGGACATGAACGAGTCACCCGCACCCACCGTGTCGACGACGTCCACCGGGAGTGCCGGCAGGTGCAGCTGCGCGCCGCCCGCCGTCACGGCGAAGGCGCCCCCCTCCCCGTGGGTGACGACGACCAACGCGGGGCCGGATCGCGCCCAGCGCACCGCCACCTCGTCGGGCTTCTGGCCGGGGTACAGCCACTCCATGTCGTTGTCGCTGGCCTTGATCACGTCGGCGACCCGGACGAACTCCTCGACGATCGGCCGCGCCTGCGCCGGCGTGCCCATGAGCGCGGGGCGGGCGTTGGGGTCGTACGTGATGGTCGACAACGGTCGGCGCGCGGTGACCTCGCGCAGCACCGCCGGGCCGCCGGGCCGCAGCGTGGTGGCGATCGAGCCGGTGTGCACCACGAGCGGTGCCTCCCCGTCGCCGTCCCAGGACGTCGGCAGGTCCCAGGTCAGGTCGAACTCGTAGCTCGCCTGCCCGTGCTCGTCGAGCCGTGCCATCGCCACCGGCGTGGACAGCGCGGAGCGGTTGCCGCTGAGCAGCCGCACGCCGGACGCCTCCAGGTGGGACTTGACCCGTGCGCCGTACGCGTCGTGCGCGAGCCAGGTCAGCAGGTCGGCCGGCCGGCCGAGCCGGGCCAGCCCGAGCGCCACGTTCGCGGGGCTGCCGCCGGGGTGCTCCTCACGCCGTCCGTCGGCATGCACGACGACGTCGACGAGCGCCTCGCCGATCACCAGGGCACGCGGGTCGTTCACTCGTCCACCTCGTCCTCGTCGGCACCCGGGCCGGGCACCTCGTCATGGTCCCCGGCTGAGCCGCCGGGCTCTGCTCCCGCGGGTGAGGCCGCTGCGAGCCGTTCCCGCGCGCCGTCCAGCCACTGCTGGCAGCGGGTGGCGAGCGCCTCGCCGCGCTCCCAGAGCGCGAGCGAGTCCTCGAGCGACCCCGCCCCCGCCTCCAGCCGGGCGACGACGGCGACGAGCTCGTCGCGCGCCTGCTCGTAGCCGAGCGCGGCGACATCGGCGTTCGGGTTCTCGGCGGGGGGCTTGCGTCCGGCTGTGGGCACGGCCCTAGTCAACCAGCCTGCGCCGACACCGGACGACGGACCTGCGGGCCCTCACGCCTCGCCGGCGACCCGGGCCGCGAACCGCCCGCGGGCGACGCGCACCGCCAGCTCGTCGTCCGCTGCTACCTCGGCCGGGTCGCGGACGACGAGCCCGTCCGCCCGTTGCACCACGGCGTACCCGCGGTCGAGCGTGGCCGCCGGAGACAGCGCCCGCACCTGCGCGCCGAGTGCCGCCACCTGGGCCTGCGCCTCGACGAGCAGCCCGGTGACGCTGCGCCGACCGCGCCCGACCAGGCCTTCGAGCCTCATCCGGTGCGGCTCGAGCAGCGTCTCCGGGCGCGTCAGCACCGGCCGGGTTCGGATCGCGAAGAGCCCGGCCTGCTCGCGGGCGAGGCGGTGCAGCAGCGCGGTGCGCGCCCGGTGCCGCGCCTGGACCAGGCCGGCTCGCTCCGCCGTAACGTCCGGCACCACGCGCTTGGCCGCGTCCGTCGGCGTCGACGCGCGCCAGTCGGCGACGAGGTCCAGCAGCGGCTGGTCGAGGTGGTGGCCGATCGCGCTGACCAACGGCGTGCGGCACGCGGCGGCGGCCCGCACCAGTGCCTCGTTGCTGAACGGCAGCAGGTCCTCGAACGAGCCGCCCCCGCGCGCGACGACGATCACCTCGACCGACGGGTCGGAGTCGAGCTCGGCGATCGCCGAGCTGACCTCGGGCACCGCGCGCTGGCCCTGCACGGTGACTCGCCGGATCTCGAACCGGACGGCGGGCCAGCGCGCCCGCGCGTTCGACACCACGTCGTGCTCCGCGTCGCCCTGCTGGGCGCAGACCAGCCCGACGACGGACGGCAGGAACGGCAGCGGCACCTTGCGGTCCTCGTCGAAGAGGCCCTCCGCCGCCAGGACACCTTTGAGCCGTTCGATCTGCGCCAGCAGCTCACCCAGGCCGACGAGCCGGACGGCGTCACCGGCGAACGACAGCTCGCCGGTGCGCTCGAAGAACCGCGGCCTGGCATGCACGACGATCCGCGAACCGTCCGCCAGGCGGTCGACGATCGGCACGACGTCGCGGGCCGCGAGGGTGACGCGCAGGGACATGTCGAGGTCGACGTCCCGCAGCGTGAGGAAGTACGTGCTGTTCCAGCGCTTGAGGTTGAGCACCTGCCCCTCGACCCACACCGGCGGCATCTTCCCGATGTAGTCCGCGACCTTCGGCACCAGGTGCCGCACCGGCCACGGGCGCTCGGCCGTGGTGTCCGCCGCCTTGACCGGCAGGGGGAGCGTGCGCTCGGCGGGCTCGTGGTGCTCCATGCCCCCAGCCTGCCCCACACCACCCACGGCCTCCGAGACGCCACCGAAGAACCGTCCGAGGTCCCACCTAGACTGGTGGGGTGTCCTTGACGCCCGTCGCCAGCCGCCGCGTGCTGCTCGCAGCGCCGCGCGGGTACTGCGCGGGCGTCGACCGTGCCGTCGTCGCGGTCGAGAAGGCGCTCGAGCAGTACGGCGC
>DASWOL010000239.1:0-4841 GCA_036398695.1 Cellulomonas sp.
CGGAGCCGCTCTGCGCGCGGCGTGGCGGGCCGGCCTGGACGCCCCGGCATGGAACCGCGCGGCCGTGTGGCTGCACGGCGACCCGCACCCGTCCAACCTGCTGGCGGCCGGGGGGCGCCTCGTCGCGCTGCTCGACTTCGGGGACGTCACCACGGGCGACCCGGCGTCCGACCTCGGCCCGGCGTGGGCGACCTTCACCTCGTCGGGCCGTGCGCGGTTCTGGGACGCCTATGCCGCGGCTTCGCCGGCCGCCGACGACGACGCGGCGTTCGCGGCCCTGCGCACCCGCGCCCGCGCCTGGGCCGCGGCCCTGGTGCCGGTGTACCTGGCCCACCCGGACCAGCATCCCGGCCTGGCCGCGGCGGGAGCGCACGCCGCGCGCCAGCTGGCCACCGACTCCCCCTGACACACCCGCGGGCGCTACTGCCGGCCGCGACCCCGGCGCACGGCCCACGTCGCGAGGGCGGCGAAGACGAGCGCCCACGCGACGAAGCCGAGGACCAACGACCACAGCGGGTCCACGTGGCCGTCCGCCACCGAGTGGCCCTGCATCTGGGGCCAGCGCGCCAGGCCGGCGTAGCCGTACATCGGGGTCCACCGGGCGATCTGCAGCACGGTTCCGGACAGCGGCACGAACAGGTTGCCGAAGAAGGCCCAGATCACCAGGGACGCCGAGGCGACGCCGATCGCGCTCTCCGAGTGGAACAGCTGGGCGACGACCAGACCGTAGAGGGCGAACAGCGACGAGCCGAGCCACGTGATGACGAACGTCGCCGGCCACACCCACGGCGGGCCGGCGTGCGCGCCGGTCGCGAATCCGACGACCGTCACGGCCAGCGCGCCGATCCCGGAGATCGCCAGCGCCACCACCACCTTGGTGGCGACGAACCCACCCGGCCGCAGCGGCGTCAGCGCCAGCTGGCGGCCCCAGCCCTGGAGCAGCTCCATGGCGGCCGACGCCGCGATCGCGGTGGCGCCGATCGACGCTCCGTACGCCGCCATCGCCGTCATCACGTAGAACCGGGTGTCGCCCCGCCCGACGGCGTCGCCGGACGCCCCGAACGCGGTGCCGAACAGGATGTACATCAGCACGGGCAGCGCGACGACGAACGAGATGTACATGCCGTCGCGCAGCTGCCGCACCAGGTCGATCCGCAGGTAGGTGGCGTTCACGACGCGTCCGCCTCGCCCGTCAGCGCCAGGAACGCGGACTCCAGCGTGGGCGCGGCGATCTCCAGGTCGTGACCGCCCAGCCCAGTCAGCAGCAGGAGCGCCACCTCGTCGGACGACGTCCCGTCGACGGTGACGCGCTCGCCCTCGCGGCGCACCTCGCGCACGCCGGGCACCGCGCGCAGCGCGTCGAGCGCGGTGTCGTCCGCTCCCGGCACGATCGCGGTGACGGTGCGGTCGCCGACGAGCGCCCTCAGCTGCGCGGTGGGGCCGTCGGCGAGGATCCGCCCGCGGTCGATCAGCACCGTGCGTGGCGCGAACGCCTGGGCCTCCTCGAGGTAGTGCGTCGCGAACACGACGGTGCGGCCGTCGCGCGTCTCCTCGTGCATCGTCTCCCAGAACGAGCGGCGGGCGCCGACGTCCATCCCGGCCGTGGGCTCGTCGAGCACCAGCACCCGCGGGTCGGGTAGAAGGGCGAGCGCGAACCGGAGCCGCTGCTGCTCGCCGCCCGAGCAGGCGCGGACCTTGCGGCCCACCAGCTGGGTGACGCCGGCGCGGGCCATCACCGTGGGGATGCGCTCCTGCGCGCCGTGCAGCGCCGCCATCGCCCGGACCGTCTCTCCCACCGTCAGGTCGCGCAGCAGGCCGCCCGACTGGAGCACCGCCGACACGCGCCCGCCCCGGGCCGCGGCCTCGGGCGGTCCGCCCAGCACCTCGATGGTTCCGGCGGTCGGGGCCACCAGGCCCAGCACCATGTCGAGCGTCGTCGTCTTGCCCGCGCCGTTCGGCCCGAGGAACGCGACGATCTCGCCGGCGCCGATCTCCAGGTCGATGCCGTCGACCGCGACCACCGGACGGGCTCCGGCCGAGGAGAAGACCTTGCGGACCCCGCGCAGCGAGAGCGCAGGAGGGGACGGACTCACGGCGTCCACCCTGGTGCCCGCGAGGCCCGCGCGTCCAGACGCCCGCGTCCGGATCAGGAGAAGATCACACGACGGCGCGACACGACGGCGCCGGTGGGCTCGCCTGCCCGCGTGGCGTCACGCGACGCCGGCGACCTGCCGCAGCACGTACTGCAGGATGCCGCCGTTGCGGTAGTAGTCGGCCTCGCCGGGGGTGTCGATGCGGACGACCGCGTCGAACCCGACCACCGAGCCGTCGGCCTTCGTCGCCGTCACCGCCACCGTCCGAGGCGTGGTGCCCTGGTCGATCGCGGCGATGCCGGAGATCGCGAACGTCTCCGTGCCGTCCAGGCCGAGCGAGTCCGCGCTGGACCCCGCCGGGAACTGCAGCGGCAGCACGCCCATCCCGATGAGGTTCGAGCGGTGGATCCGCTCGAAGCTCTCCGCGATCACCGCCTTGACGCCCAGCAGGCTGGTGCCCTTGGCCGCCCAGTCGCGCGACGAGCCCGAGCCGTACTCCTTGCCGCCCAGCACCACGAGCGGCACCCCGGCCGCCTGGTACGCGACGGAGGCGTCATAGATGGTGGTGCGCTCGCCGTCGAGGAAGTTCACCGTGAACCCGCCCTCCACGCCCGGCACCAGCTGGTTGCGCAGCCGGATGTTCGCGAACGTGCCACGGATCATCACCTCGTGGTTGCCGCGCCGCGAGCCGTACGAGTTGAAGTCCTTGACGTCGATGCCGTGCTCGGCGAGGTAGGTGCCTGCCGGGCTTCCCGGCTTGATCGAGCCGGCCGGGCTGATGTGGTCGGTGGTGACGGAGTCGCCGAGCTTGGCCAGCACCCGAGCGCCCGCGATGTCCGTCACGGGCTGCGGGCGCGCGCCCATCTGGTCGAAGTAGGTCGGCTTGCGGACGTAGGTGGAGTCCGGGTCCCACCGGAAGATGTCGCCGACCGGCGTCGGCAGCGAGGTCCAGCGCTCGTCACCGGCGAACACGTCCGAGTAGTCGTCGGTGAACATCGTCCGGTCGATCGACGCGTCGATGGTCGCCTGGACCTCCTGCGGGCTGGGCCAGATGTCCCTCAGGAACACCGGCCAGCCGTCCTCCGTGCGGCCCAGCGGCTGGGACTCGAAGTCGAAGTCCATGGTGCCGGCCAGCGCGTAGGCGATGACGAGCGGCGGGCTGGCCAGGTAGTTCATCTTGACGTCGGGGTTGATCCGGCCCTCGAAGTTGCGGTTGCCGGACAGCACCGACACCACGGCGAGGTCGTGCTCGTTGACCACGGCCGAGACCTGCTCGTCGAGCGGACCGGAGTTGCCGATGCAGGTGGCGCAGCCGTAGCCGACCAGGTGGAAGCCGAGCTTCTCCAGGTAGGGCCACAGCCCGGCCTTCTCGTAGTAGTTGGTCACCACCTGCGAGCCCGGGGCCATCGACGTCTTCACCCAGGGCTGCGCGACGAGGCCCTTCTCGACGGCCTTCTTCGCCAGCAGCCCGGCCGCGAGCATCACCGAGGGGTTCGACGTGTTGGTGCAGCTGGTGATCGAGGCGATCGCCACGGCGCCGTTGAACAGCTCGAACGCCTTGCCGTTCGCGTCGGTCACCGGGTAGGTGCGGTGGGCCGACGAGCCCACGGTCGGCGAGTCGGAGGCCGGGAACGACTCGTCGTCCGCCTCGTCGGTGCCCGCCAGCTCGGGGGCGTAGGTGGGCAGGTCGCGCTCGAACTGCTCCTTGGCACGGGTCAGCTCGATGCGGTCCTGGGGGCGCTTCGGCCCGGCGATCGACGGCACCACCGTCGACAGGTCGAGCTCGAGGTACTCGGAGTACACCGCCTCGTGGTCCGGGTCGTGCCACAGGCCCTGGGCCTTGGCGTAGGCCTCGACCAGCGCCACCTGCGCGTCCGAGCGCCCGGTGAGCCGCAGGTAGTCCAGGGTCACGTCGTCGATCGGGAAGATGGCGGCGGTCGAGCCGAACTCGGGGCTCATGTTGCCGATCGTCGCGCGGTTGGCCAGCGGCACCGCCGCGACGCCGGCACCGTAGAACTCGACGAACGTGCCGACGACGCCGTGCGAGCGCAGCATCTGGGTGATGGTCAGCACCACGTCCGTCGCCGTGACCCCGGCCGGGATCTCCCCGCTCAGCCGGAACCCGACCACCCTGGGGATGAGCATCGACACGGGCTGGCCGAGCATGGCGGCCTCGGCCTCGATGCCGCCCACGCCCCAGCCCAGCACGCCGAGGCCGTTGACCATCGTCGTGTGCGAGTCGGTGCCCACGCACGTGTCCGGATACGCGCGCAGCACCGTGCCGTCAGGGCCGGACGCCTCGCGCGTCATCACCACCCGGGCGAGGTACTCGAGGTTCACCTGGTGGACGATCCCGGTGCCCGGCGGCACCACCTTGAAGTCGTCGAACGCCGTCTGGCCCCAGCGCAGGAACTGGTAGCGCTCGTGGTTGCGCCGGTACTCGAAGTCCACGTTCCGCGCGAACGCGTCCGCCCGGCCGGCGACGTCGATCTGCACCGAGTGGTCGATCACCAGCTCGGCGGGCGCCAGCGGGTTGATGCGCTTCGGGTCGCCGCCGAGCTCCGCGATCGCCTCGCGCATCGTCGCCAGGTCCACCACGCAGGGCACCCCGGTGAAGTCCTGCATGATCACGCGCCCCGGCGTGAACTGGATCTCGGTGTCGGGCTCGGCGTCCGGGTCCCAGGCGGCGAGCGCCCGCACGTGGTCGGCGGTGATGTTCGCGCCGTCCTCGGTGCGCAGCAGGTTCTC
>DASWOL010000240.1:0-3036 GCA_036398695.1 Cellulomonas sp.
CGGTTCACGTCGGTGTCCGGCGAGCCGGGTCCGTTCGGCGGCTCCGCGCTCGTGTCCAACGGTCTGCTGCACAACGCGGCACTGCAGGCCCTCGACCCGCTGCTGGAGGCGTGAGGGCGGACGACGGCCGGCCGACGGTCAGCGCGGGACCGACCCGAGCTCGCTGACGTCGTACCAGAGCAGGTCGGCCTCCGCGAGCGCCTCCACCGCCGACTCGTCGCCCGTGAGCGCCCGCGCGACCTGCCGCGCGGTGGGCGGCTCGTCGACGTGCGCGCAGACGACCGCGCCGGGTGGCAGGGCGCCGGAGAGCTCGACGGCGCTGGGCGCGGCGTCCTCCTCCTCGACGGGCGCCACCAGCGCGTCGGGCACGTCGACCGACACCACCACCCGGAGGTGGGGGGCCGAGGGGCGCGCGGCCACCCGCAGCAGCGAGTCGTCGGCGGCGGCCAGCAGGGCTGCGTACTCGAGGCCCTCCTCGTCCTCGTCCGGGAGCGCGGCGCGGAGCAGCACGGTCACGGCGTGGCCGCGGCGCGGGCCGAGCCCGGCCGCACCGCCGGGCCGGTCGAGACCGTCGAGCTCGTCCAGGGTCGCGGGCAGGTAGAGGCGCACGGCACCAGTGTGCCTGGTCACGGGCACACGCGGGTGGAGCGGCCACCGCCTGTGGACGAGAGGGGGCCAATCCGGGCACCTCGACGTGGTCCTCAGTAGTCCTACTGAGGGTCCGTCCCCAGACTGCGGCTCGGGGGTGGACGACGGTGGAAGGCACCGGTACATCTGGTCGCCCTCGACGCTCGCGCAGCTGCGGCGCCACGACCAGGACGGATGGGACACGATGACGACATTGCGGCCTGCCACGTCGACCGACGACGACACCCGACGCAGACTCCACGCGGCGCGGCAGCGCACCGTCCCCGCGAGCAGCACACCGGCGCTCGCCGTCCAGGTGCTGGATCGGGTGACCGCGTCGGTCCCTGCCGGACCGGCCGCCCGCACCGCGGTCCTCCGGCTGGTGCCCCAGCCGCCGCGGGTCGAGCCGTCGGGACCGGTGGGCCCTGGCGCGCTTCCCCCACCCACCGGCGCCGACCGCGCGCTGCGGCGTCGGCGCACCGGGCCGTGCACGCCCGGCGGCACGGCCGGGGCCGACGACCGTCCGACCACCGCCGACCCGTCGGTCGACCCGACCTCGTTCTGCGGCAGCCTCGCCCTCGCCGCGGTCGAGGCCCTGTCGGGGATCCGACCCCTCGCGCAGCTCGCCCGCTGGGTGTCACCGACCGTCTACGAGCGCACCGCACGACGGGCGGCCATCACCGCACCGCGCGGCGAGCCGTCGCCGCCGGCCCGCCGGCCGACCGTCCGGCGCATCCGGGTGTTCCGGCTGGGCCCCGGCGCGGTCGAGGCGAGCGTCGTGATCGCGGACGGCGACCGGGTGCGGGCGGTGGCGGTCCGGATCGAGCCGCACCGCGGGGCATGGCGGGCGGAGGACCTCATCATCGGCTGAGACGTCGGGCGGTGGCCTGCCTGGACGTCGCACGGAGCCGGCCGGTCACGGGGCGTCCACCCCACGACCGGCCGGCTCTGCGAGCGTCAGACCGTCAGCGCCGGCGGCGCTGCTGCTGCTTGGCGGCCTTGCGGCGCGCCTCCCGGTTCGAGGCGCCACCCGCGGCCGAGCCCGCGGCGGCGGTGCCCGGAGCGGCGCCGTCGGCAGGCACGGCCTTCGTCGCCACCGTGTTGTCCCCGTCCACGCTCGGCGCGGAGTACTGCAGCGGCACCCGGCGCTCCGGGCCGTCGATGCCCTTCGCGACGATCGTGCCGCGCGCCGGGGCCGCACGGTCCGCCCCGTCCGCGGCCGGAGCCGTCGGTGCGACCGAGCCGTCGACCGGGCTGCCGTCGACCGCGGCCTCGCCGTTCTCCGCCGCCTCCGGTGTCGCGACCTTGACCTCGAGGTTGAACAGGAAACCGACCGACTCCTCCTTGATGGCGTCTGTCATCGCCTGGAAGAGCTGGAAGCCCTCCCGCTGGTACTCCACCAGGGGGTCGCGCTGGGCCATCGCACGCAGGCCGATGCCCTCCTTGAGGTAGTCCATCTAGTAGAGGTGCTCGCGCCACTTGCGGTCCAGCACGGAGAGCACGACCCGGCGCTCGAGCTGGCGCAGGTTGTCGGTCCCGACCAGCTCCTCGCGGTCGGCGTAGGCCACCCTGGCGTCCGAGAGCAGCTCACGGCTCAGCAGCTCCGTGCTCAACCGCGCCACGCCGCCGGCCTCCTCGACGACCTCGTCCGGCGTGATCGACACCGGGTAGACGGCCCGCAGCGCGGTCCACAGCGCGTCGAGGTCCCAGTCCTCCGGGTGCCCCTCGGCGGTCGCATCCGTCACGAACTCGGTGATGACGTCCTCGGTGAAGTTCTGCACCTGCTCGGCGAGGTCCTCGCCCTGGAGCACCCGCCGGCGCTCGGAGTAGATCACCGAGCGCTGCCGGGACAGCACGTCGTCGTACTTGAGCACGTTCTTGCGGATCTCGAAGTTGCGGGCCTCGACCTGCGACTGCGCGGAGCGGATGCCGCGGGTGACGATCTTCGACTCCAGCGGCAGGTCGTCCGGGAAGCCCGCCCGCGTCATCATCGACTCGGCCATGCCCGAGTTGAACAGCCGCATGAGGTCGTCCTGCAGGGACAGGTAGAACCGCGACTCGCCCGGGTCGCCCTGACGGCCGGACCGTCCACGGAGCTGGTTGTCGATGCGCCTGGACTCGTGCCGCTCGGTGCCGAGCACGTACAGGCCGCCCAGCTCGACGACCTCGTCGTGCTCGGCCGCCACCGCGGACTTCGACTTCTCGAGCGCGTCCGGCCAGGCCGCCTCGTACTCCTCGGCGTTCTCCGCCGGGTCGAGCCAGCGCGCCGCCAGGTCGGCGACCGCCATGAACTCGGCGTTGCCACCCAGCATGATGTCGGTACCACGGCCGGCCATGTTGGTCGCGACGGTCACGGCGGCCTTGCGGCCGGCCTGCGCGACGATCGACGCCTCACGCGCGTGCTGCTTG
>DASWOL010000241.1:0-27420 GCA_036398695.1 Cellulomonas sp.
GGCGGCGGTGTGGTGGTGGTCGCGCAGGAGGCGGCGCCGGGACGCCGTGCGTGTGGCGAGCCTCGTGGTGCTGCGCAGCGCCGTCCCGGCGCGTTCCGCGTGGCGACACCGGGTCCCCACGGCGCTGCTCGTCGCAGCGCTTGCGGTGCTCGGCGTCGCCGCGGCCCGGCCGCAGGCCGCGGTGGCCGTGCCGGAGAACGGCACCACGATCGTCCTGACGCTCGACATGTCCGCGTCGATGTGCTCGACCGACGTCTCGCCGAACCGGCTGACGGCGGCGCAGGCCGCGGCCACGGCCTTCGTCAAGTCGCAGTCCGGCGGCACGAGGATCGGCCTGGTCGCCTTCTCGGCGAGCGCCACCCAGCTCGTCGCGCCCACCACCGACACCGGCAAGCTGGTGGGCGCCATCGGCACCCTCAAGGTGTCGCGCGGCACGGCGATCGGCATGGGCATCCTCACCGCGATCGACTCCATCGCGTCCGTGGACCCGGGCGTGGCGCCGACCGGCGGCACGCCACCGGCCACGCCGGTGCAGCAGCCGGACGTCATCGTGGTGCTGACCGACGGCGCCAACACCCAGGGCGTCGACCCGGTGACCGCGGCGCAGGAGGCGGCCGCTCGCGGGTTGCGCGTCTACACGATCGGGTTCGGAACCGACACCCCCGGGCCGTCGGCGTGCACGGCCGACCAGCTCCAGGCCGGCGCCGTGGGCGGATTCGGCCGCGGCGGCGGGTACGCGGGCAACGGCGGCGGGTACAACGGCGGGTACGGCGGCGGCCGGGGCGGCGCCGGGGCTCTCGAGCTCGACGAGCAGACGCTGTCCTCCGTGGCGTCCACCACCGGCGGTGCCTACGTGCGGGCGCAGGACGCCCGGCAGCTCACGGCCGTGCTCAACGGCTTGCCCAGCTCGCTGGTCGTCGTCCACGAGGAGGAAGAGCTCACGGCATGGTTCGTCGCCGTGGCCGCCGTGCTGGTGCTCGCCGCGCTCGGGCTGGCGGCGGCGTGGAGCGGCGGGCTCAGTCGGCGGCGACCGAGGCGGTCGCCCGCCGGCGTCGTGCGTGCATGACGAGCGTGACGACGAGCGCTGCCAGCACGACGAGCACTCCCGCGAGCATCCACGGGGAACGTGCCGCCAGGGCGAACGCCGCCCACACGGCGCCGAACCCCACGGTCGACCAGACGACCGCCCAGGCGGCGGCCCCGGGCACGGACGCGACCGTGAACCGGCCGTACGGCATGCGGATCAGCCCGGCGCCGGCGAACACGGCGGTCTGCACGCCGACCGTGAGGTAGGCGAGCGTCACGGCCGTCGGGCCGAAGCGGTGGAGCAGCGACAGACCGCGCCGCGCCGGGGGAGACGAGGCGAACGCCCCGAGGCGCATCACCATGCGCTGCCACCAGGCGGGCCCGCCGATCCGCTCCTGCCCGTACATGGCGCCGCGCCGCACGCCGCGGCCGGCCCAGTAGGTGAGGTGCGAGCGCGCGAGCACGATGGCGAAGAGGACGACGAGCACGACGACGAACGGCTTGCCGGTCAGCCCGTAGGCAGCCGCGACATCGGTCGAGGCCCGCATCACGACGCCGAGGATACGCGGAGGTTAGGCATGCCTAAGTTACGCAGCGTCAGATCCCCGCCGATCGACGGGCGGGCGGAAGGGGCGGGTCGGTGGGCTCGTCGTGCGCCCGGTAGCCTTGGCGCCGTTGCCCGCGGCACCCAGCAGCGGCGCCTACCCGACCCAGGAGCACACCCATCGTGGCCGATCAGCAGTCCCGCCTGGACAGCGTCATCTCCCTCGCGAAGCGCCGTGGCTTCGTGTTCCCCAGCGGCGAGATCTACGGCGGGACCAGGTCGGCGTGGGACTACGGGCCGCTCGGCGTGGAGCTCAAGGAGAACATCAAGCGGCAGTGGTGGAAGTTCATGGTCACCAGCCGTGACGACATCGTCGGCCTCGACTCCTCCGTCATCCTGCCGCGCATGGTGTGGGTGGCCTCCGGCCACGTCGGGGTGTTCAGCGACCCGCTCACCGAGTGCCTGTCCTGTCACAAGCGGTTCCGCGAGGACCAGCTGATCGACGAGTTCACCGAGCGCAAGGGCCACGCGCCCGAAGGCGGCCTGGCGGGCGTGCCGTGCCCCAACTGCGGCACCCGCGGCCAGTGGACCGAGCCGCGCGACTTCAACATGATGCTCAAGACGTACCTCGGCCCGGTCGAGGACGAGTCCGGCCTGCACTACCTGCGGCCCGAGACGGCACAGTGCATCTTCGTCAACTTCCAGAACGTGCTGACCGCCGCACGCAAGAAGCCGCCGTTCGGCATCGGCCAGATCGGCAAGAGCTTCCGCAACGAGATCACACCCGGCAACTTCATCTTCCGCACGCGCGAGTTCGAGCAGATGGAGATGGAGTTCTTCGTCGAGCCCGGGACCGACGAGGAGTGGCACCAGTACTGGATCGACACCCGCACCGGGTGGTACACGGACCTCGGCATCAGCCGCGAGAACCTTCGGCACTACGAGCACCCCAAGGAGAAGCTGTCCCACTACTCGAAGCGGACCGTCGACATCGAGTACCGGTTCGGCTTCGTCGGCAGCGAGTGGGGCGAGCTCGAGGGCGTCGCCAACCGGACCGACTTCGACCTGACGACGCACAGCAAGCACTCCGGTGTCGACCTGTCGTTCTTCGACCAGACCAAGGGCGAGCGGTACGTGCCGTACGTCATCGAGCCCGCCGCCGGCCTGACGCGCTCGCTCATGGCGTTCCTCGTCGAGGCGTACGCGGAGGACGAGGCGCCGAACACCAAGGGCGGGGTCGACGTCCGCACCGTGCTGCGACTCGACCCTCGGCTGGCGCCGGTCAAGGCCGCCGTGCTCCCGCTGAGCCGCAACGAGGCCCTGTCGCCCAAGGCGCGTGACCTGGCCGCCGAGCTGCGCAAGAGCTGGAACGTCGACTTCGACGACGCCGGTGCCATCGGGCGTCGCTACCGCCGCCAGGACGAGGTGGGCACGCCGTTCTGCATCACGGTGGACTTCGACACGCTCGAGGACCAGGCGGTGACGATCCGGCACCGCGACGACATGAGCCAGCAGCGCGTCGCGCTGGACCAGGTGGCCGGCTACCTCGCGCAGCGCCTGCTCGGGGCCTGAGGAGCGGGTCCAGCCAGGCGCCCGACGTGTTCCGTCACGCCCCGGAAACGGTCTGGTCCTAGCATCGTGCCCGCGTCCACCGCGGTGCGTGCGGCACCCGCAGGCGCGCGACGAGCGGAGGGTGGCGTGGACGCGACGCAGGGCGCGACGAGGTCCGGACGCGCGGCGGTCGGCGCGGGCGGGCTCGTCGGTTTCCTCGTCTGCGTCGAGCTGACCAGCGGCATCATCCAGGGCTACTACACGCCACTGCTCACCGACATCGCCCGGCACCTGGGGATCAACGACGCCGACGTCAACTGGTTCGAGGCCGCCGGCCTGCTGCTCTCGGCGCTCGTGGTGCCCACCGTGGCCAAGCTGGGTGACCTGTACGGCTACCGGCGGATGCTGCTGGTCACCGCGGGGATCACCGCGGTGGCCTCCTGGGGCCTCGCGTTCGCGCAGAACTTCGCGAGCTTCGTCGTCGCCTGGGCGTTGCAGGCGTTCTACGTGGCCTGGCTGCCGCTCGAGGTGGCGCTGATCCATGCGCGGGGGCGGGGCCGGCCGGACGCGCCGTCCGCCACCCGCCGGGCGACGGGGTTCATCGTCGCGGCGCTCCAGGCCGGGGCGATCGTCGGCGCCCTCATGGGCGGGCAGGCCGGCGATCTGGGGCCGGACCGCCTGTGGCTCGCGCTGTGCGTCCCGGCGGTCTTCGTCACGGGCGTCGTCGTCATCGTCTGGCGCCGGGTGCCCGAGCCGCCGCGACAGGTGGTGGGCGGCAGCCTCGACGGTGGCGGGGTGGTGCTCATCTCGCTCGCGCTGGTGCTCATGAGCGGCGGGCTGACCTTCATGCGGCTCGACGGCGCCGGAGCGTGGTGGCCGTGGCTCGTCGTGGTGCTCGGCGTCCTCGTGCTGGTGCCGTTCGGCCGCTGGGAGCTGCGGCAGGCGGACCCGCTCATCGACCTGCGGGTCCTGGCACGCCCCACCATGTGGCCGCTCCAGCTGACCGCCCTGCTGTTCGGCGTGTCCGTGCTCGGCGCGCAGGGGCCGCTGTCGACGTTCGCCCGCACCGATCCGGCGCTCTACGGGTACGGGCTCGGCGCGTCGGCGTTCGTCGTGTCGCTGCTCGTCGGCGGGTACGTCATCTTCAGCCTGGCCGGCGCCCTGCTGTTCCCCGTGGTCTCGCGGCTGACCACGCCGCGTCGCACGCTGATCCTCGCCACGTGCCTCGTCGCTGCCGGGTACCTGCTGTTCCTGCCGTTCCACCACAGTGCGGGGCAGCTGCTGACCAACATGGCGATCGCGGGGCTGGGGTCCGGCGCGCTGGTCGCCGCGCTGCCGTCCGCGGCCGCAGCCGCCGCGCCCACCGGCCGCACGGCGGTGGCGACCGGGCTGACGAACACCACGAAGACGGTCGGCGGCACGTTCGCGTCGGCGACGTTCGCGCTCGCGCTGTCGTCGGGCGTGCACACCACGCTGGAAGGCACCGACGGGACGGCCGGGTCGCTGTCCGGGTACATGACCGTGTGGACGGTGTGCGGCCTCACCGCAGTCGTGGCGGCGCTGTGCCTCGTCGTCGTCCCGAAGCTCGCGTTCGCGGACCGCTCCGCCGAGTCCGCGTCGGACGAGGTAGACGAGGTACCGGCATGATCGACGAAGGGAGAGTGTCGTGAGCGGCAAGGGGTGGGGTCTGGCGGTCGGGGGTGCGGCGGTGGCGGCCGCCGGGGTCGCCGGTGCGGTCGCCGTCCGGCGCCGGGTCGCGCAGTACGCGCCCGTGGCCCCGGCAGGTCCCGCCCCGTTCTCCGAGCCGCCCGGCGACTACGCCGCGCCGGCCGCCGAGCACCTGTCGGCGCTGGTCCGCATCGCGACGGTCTCGTCGCGCGTGCCGGGCGAGGCGGACGCGACGGCGTTCGACGAGCTGCGCACCGCGCTCGCCCGGCTCTACCCGCGCGTCCACGCCCAGCTGGAGCTCGAGCAGATCCCCGAGCGCGCGTTGCTGCTGCGCTGGCGCGGCGCCTCCGACGAGCGGCCGGTGGTGCTCATGGCGCACCAGGACGTGGTGCCGGCGGTGCCCGCCGAGTGGAGCGGCGACCCGTTCTCCGGCGACGTCCGCGACCTGTCCGTGTGGGGCCGCGGGACGCTGGACGACAAGGGCTCGCTCGTGGTGCTCCTCGAGGCGGTCGAGTCGCTGCTCGCCGAGGGGTTCGTGCCGCCGCAGGACGTGTGGCTGTCGCTGGGGGACGACGAGGAGATCGCCGGGAGCAGCGCCGAGGCGGCGGTCGCACGGCTGAAGGCCCTGGACGTGCGGCCCTGGCTGGTGCTCGACGAGGGTGGCGCGGTGGTCACCGGCGCGTTCCCCGGAGTGGAGGCCCCGGTGGCCGTGGTGGGAGTGACGGAGAAGGGCATCCTCGACGTCGAGATCTCCGCCGCGGCGACGGGCGGCCATGCCTCGATGCCGGAGCGCGGCGGCGCGACGTGGCGGGTGGCCAGGGCGATCACGGAGGTCGAGGAGCACCCGTTCCCGCCGTCGCTCAACGGTCCGGCGCTGGCGATGGTCGACCTCCTCGGCCGCCACTCGCCGCGGCTGCGTCCCCTGCTGGCGTACTCCGAGCCGCTGGCTCCCGCGCTGGCCCGCGCCTTCACTCGGATCTCCCCGGAGACCAACGCGATGGTGCGCACCACGGTGGTCGCCACCATGCTCCAGGGCGCTCCGGGGGCGAACGTGGTCGCGACCTCGGCCAAGGCCAACCTCAACGTCCGCATCGCGCCCGGCGAGAGCGTCTCGGGGGTCATGGCCCGGCTGCGGCGCGTGATCGACGACGACGAGGTGGACCTGCGCATCGTCGCGAGCAGCGAGCCGTCGCCCGTGTCGCCCGCGGACGGTCCGCAGTTCACGCTGGTGCGCCAGGCGGTCGCCGCGGCCTACCCCCAGGCGCTGGCGACGCCGTACGTGATGCTCGGCGCCTCCGACGCGCGCCACTTCACCCAGATCGCCGACCACGTCTACCGGTTCAGCCCGTTCGCCATGACGCGCGAGCAGCGCGAGACGCTGCACGGGGTGGACGAGCACGTGACGGTGGACGCGCTCGGCCGCGGAGTCGTCTTCTACCGGGCCCTGCTGCGGGGGCTGGCCCGCGCCACCCGCTGAGCGCTCGCGGAGAGTCCACTTCTCGGCTGTCCGTACCGCGTACGCACCACAGCCGCCCGCCGATGACATCTGTCATCCGCGATCGGTGACGGCCGGCGGGGGAGCGCGCACTCGCGCGGCGCGACGCTCGTTGCCATGAACCCCACCACTGCCCCCGCCCTCGAGCTGCGGGGCCTCGTCAAGACCTTCGGCGCCGTGCGCGCCGTCGACGGGCTCGACCTCGTCGTCCAGCCCGGCGAGGTCGTCGCCTTCCTCGGCCCGAACGGCGCCGGCAAGACCACGACCATCGACGTGCTGCTCGGCCTGGCCCGGCCGGACGCGGGCACCGTCCGCGTGCTGGGGACGTCGCCCGAGGACGCGGTGGCGGCGGGCCACATCGCGGCCGTGCTCCAGACCGGCGGCCTGCTGCGCGACCTGACGGTGCGCGAGACCGCCGAGCTCGTCGCGTCCTTCGTCGACCGGCCGCGGTCCGTCGACGAGGTGCTCGCGCGCGCGGGCCTGACCGAGATCGCCGGGCGCGTGGTCCGCAAGTGCTCAGGCGGGGAGCAGCAGCGGCTGCGCTTCGCGCTCGCGCTCCTGCCGGATCCCCGGGTGCTGGTGCTCGACGAACCCACCACGGGCATGGACGTCGGCGGCCGCCGCGACTTCTGGAACGCGATCCGCGCCGACGCGGCCGGCGGCCGCACGGTGGTCTTCGCCACGCACTACCTCGAGGAGGCCGACGCCTACGCCGACCGGATCGTGCTGGTCAGCCACGGCCGTGTGGTCGCCGACGGCACGGCGGCCCACATCCGGGCGATCACGTCCGGCCGGGTGGTCTCCGCCGCCTTCGACGGGCGACCGCCCGCGGACGACGAGCTGGCGGCCCTGCCGGGCGTCGACCTGATCGAGCGCCGCGGCGACCGGGTGCTGCTGCACACCCACGCCTCCGACGTCCTCGCCCGCACGCTGTTCGACACGACGCCGGCGCACGACGTCGAGATCACGTCCCTCGGCCTCGAGGAGGCATTCCTCACCCTGACGTCCGCCGGCTCGGCGGACGACGCGACCGCTCGGAGCGCTCGATGACCACGACCCTGCCCGCCACCACGGCGGCCCTCCCGGCCGTCCCCGCACGGCGTGGGACTCGCCTGATCCAGCCCGTCTACCTGCGCACGGAGCTGCGCCGCCTGCTGCGCAACCGGCGCTCGGTGATCATCGCCCTGGTGATGCCCGCGGCGTTCTTCCTGCTGTTCGGCACGGCCACCGCCTACCGCACCGAGTCCGCGGGCCACGGCAACGTCACGGGCTACATCATGATCTCGATGGCGCTGTACGGAACCCTGCTGGCGACCACGAGCGGCGGCGCGAGCGTCTCGGTGGAACGTGCCCAGGGGTGGAGCCGCCAGCTGCGTCTGACCTCGCTGCGCCCGGCGGCGTACGTCGTGACGAAGGTGGTCGTCGCGATGGTCTTCGGGCTGGCGTCGATGGCCATGACGGTGCTCGTCGGGCGGGCGGCCGGCGCGCAGATCGACGGGCCCCGGCTCGTAGCGTGCGTGGCGATCGCCTGGGTCGGGTCGGCGGTGTTCGCCGCGTTCGGGCTGTTCATGGGCTACCTGCTGCCCGCCGAGAACGTCATGCAGATCCTGGGTCCGGTGCTCGCGGTGCTGGCCTTCGCGGGGGGGCTGTTCACGCCGCTCAACGGTGGCGTGTTCGCCACGATCGCGAGGTTCATGCCCACGTACGGGCTCGCCGAGCTCACCCGGGCGCCGCTGGTCGGGGCCGCGCCGAGCGTGTGGGCCTACGTCAACGTCATCGCCTGGGGAGCCCTGTTCGCCTCCGGCGCGGCGTGGCGGTTCCGGCGCGACACCGCACGCGTGTGACCCGGCTAGGTTGACCACCGTGAGCGAGGTCGGCCGGAGCCCGGGGGTGACCGGCGGCGGCATCATGCACGTCGCCGGCCCGCTCATGGGGATCGTGTGGCTCGTCTTCCTCGTCCAGCCGTTCCAGGCGGCGTGGGACGCGCCGGCCGGGACGGCGCGGGACGTGTCGCTCGCCGCAATCGTCGTGCAGGCGGTGGCGTTCGCCTCGCTGAGCCTGGCCGGCGGCCCGGCGCGCCGGCGCGGGATCCTGCTGCCCTGGGCGTGGAGCATCGTCGCGGTCCAGGTGGTGTGCGTCGCCCTCGCGACGCTCGCCGCGCACGAGGACGGGCTCATCGGCCTCGTCTTCGTGGCCGTGTCGGGCGTGCTGATGCTGCCGGGCCGGCCCGCCATCGTCCTCACGCTGCTCAGCCTGCTGGCGATCCACACCGTGCCCCGCCTGGTGCCGGGCTGGGAGCCGATCGACGACCTGTCGGTGTCCCTCGTGCTCGCGGTCCTGGCCGTCTGGGGCTTTCGCCAGGTCCTGGCCTCCAACCATGCGCTGCGGGCCGCGCAGGACGAGGTCGCGGCGCTGGCGGTGGACCGTGAGCGGGAGCGGATCGCCCGCGACATGCACGACATCCTGGGCCACACGCTGACCGTGGTGGCGGTCAAGGCGGAGCTCGCGGGCCGGCTGGTCGACCTGGATCCCGAGCGGGCGCGTGACGAGATCGGGCAGGTGCAGTCGCTGGCGCGCAGCGCGTTGGCGGACGTCCGGTCGATGGTGGCCGCGACGCGCGAGATGACGCTGGTCGGTGAGCTCGCCGGTGCGCGCCAGGCGCTGGACGCCGCCGGCATCGCGGCGGAGGTGCCCAGCGCGGCCGATGAGGTGCCGGACCGGCTGCGGCCGTTGTTCGCCTGGACGGTGCGCGAAGGCACGACGAACGTGCTGCGGCACGCCGCGGCTCGCACGGTGCGCATCGCGCTGTCACCCGACGAGCTGGTGATCGAGGACGACGGCCGGGGCCCGACCGGTGGCGCCGGCCACGGGCTGACCGGGTTGGCCGAGCGGGCGCGGGCCGTCGGAGCCGTCGTCGACGCCGGGCCAGGGCCGGCCGGTGGGTACCGGCTGCGCGTCAGGACGGTGCCGGTGTGATCAGGGTGCTGTTGGCCGACGACCAGGCGCTGGTGCGCGGCGCGCTCGCCGCGCTGCTGGACCTGGAGGCCGACCTCGAGGTGGTGGCGCAGGTGGGGCGAGGCGACGAGGTGGTCGGCGCCGCCCGCGAGCACCGCGCCGACGTGGTGCTGCTCGACGTCGAGATGCCCGGCCTCGACGGCATCGCGGCCGCGGCGGCCCTGCACCGCGAGCTGCCGGGCTGCCGTTCGCTGATCGTCACCACCTTCGGCCGGCCCGGGTACCTGCGCCGGGCGCTGGAGGCGGGGGCGAGCGGGTTCGTCGTCAAGGACACGCCGGCCGAGCAGCTGGCGGACGCGGTGCGCCGCGTGCACGCGGGGCTGCGGGTGGTTGACCCGTCGCTGGCGGTGGAGTCGCTGACCGTGGGGACCAGCCCGCTGACCGACCGCGAGGCCGACGTGCTGCGTGCGGCGGCGACCGGCGGGACGGTGGCGGACATCGCCCGTGACACGTTCCTGTCCGAGGGGACGGTGCGCAACTACCTCTCGTCGGCCATGGGCAAGACGGGTGGGCGCACGCGCGCGGAGGCGGCGCGGATCGCGCAGGACAACGGCTGGCTGCTGCCGTAGCCGCAGCGGTGCGGGACAATCGACCGATGACCACCGCGACCCGCGTGCTGCCGCCGCTGCGACTGGGCCCCCTCACCGTGGACGTGCCGGTGGTGCTGGCGCCGATGGCGGGCGTGACCAACGCGGCGTTCCGGCGGCTGTGCCGGGAGTCCGGCGCCGGCCTGTACGTCGCGGAGATGACCACGTCACGTGCGCTCGTGGAGCACAACCCGGAGGCGCTGCACATCGTCGCGTTCGAGCCCGACGAGCGTCCGCGCTCGGTGCAGCTCTACGGGGTGGACCCGGCGACGGTGGGTGCCGCGGTGCGGATGCTCGTCACGGAGGACCGGGCGGACCACGTCGACCTGAACTTCGGCTGCCCGGTCCCCAAGGTGACCCGGCGCGGCGGGGGCTCGGCGCTGCCGTGGAAGACGGACCTGTACCGCGCCATCGTCGCGGCCGCGGTGCGGGAGGCCTCGCCGTACGGCGTACCCGTCACCGTCAAGCTGCGCAAGGGGATCGACGACGACCACCTGACCTACCTGGACGCCGGCCGCATCGCGCGTGACCTCGGGGTGGCCGCGGTGGCCCTGCACGCGCGGACCACCGCCGACTACTACTCCGGCACCGCGGACTGGTCGGCGATCGCGCGTCTGAAGGAGGCGCTGCCGGACGTCCCGGTGCTGGGGAACGGCGACATCTGGTCCGCGGAGGACGCGCTGGCGATGGTTGAGCAGACCGGGTGCGACGGCGTCGTCGTCGGGCGCGGCTGCCAGGGTCGGCCGTGGCTGTTCGCGGACCTCGCCGCGGCGTTCTCCGGCTCCGACGAGCGGGTGCGGCCGTCGCTGGGGTACGTCGCGGGAGTCCTGCAGCGGCACGCGACGCTGATGGCGGCGTACTTCGCCGACGAGCACCGCGCCTGCCGGGAGCTGCGCAAGCACGTGGCGTGGTACCTCAAGGGGTACGTGGTGGGCGGGGACCTGCGCGCGCGGCTGGCCATGGTGTCCTCCCTCGCGGAGCTGGGCTCGCTGCTGGCGGAGCTCGACCCGGACCAGCCCTACCCGGGGCCCGCGGCGGAGGGGCAGCGCGGCCGGGCCGGTTCGCCGAAGACGCCGCACGTGCCGTACCGGTGGCTCGAGGACCGCGAGCTGTCCGACGAGTTCCGGGCGCAGCTGGGCGAGGCGGAGCTGTCGGTCTCCGGCGGCTGACTCCGGTGACGGCCCCGGGCCGGCGACGCGAACCTCCGAGGCGAACCTCCGACGAACGTCGGTCTCCCGGCGGCCGAACCGTGGACAGCCCGGCTCGGGCTAGGTTGCTTGTGCAGGTCAGATGGCCTTTTGCCTTGCCTCGAATCGGTGGATCGGATAGACTCGAACACACGTTCGATCCGCGGTGGGAGGTGCGCCACGATGCTCGACGACCCGTCGCGCGCGCACGTGCCGGTCGCGGAGAGTGCCGGGGCGGCGAGCCACCGCGGCGCGCGGCCGATTCGTGAGGGCCTCCCGGCACAGTTCGACGCGCTGGATGTCGCGATGGCCGCAGCGCTCGCCGCCGTCGAGAGTGCCGACGCGTGGGACGCGCGCACCCGTCAGCTCGCGATGGCGCGAGTGCGTCGTCACCAAGACGCGGCGGCTGCGCTGAACCTCAAGCTGGTGGCGGCCGAGCAGGCGGCCGGCACGTGGGGGCTCAAGGGCGACCGCGACCTTGCCGGGTTCCTCGGCCGCGAGTCGCACCAGGGTCGCTTCGCGGGAGCGTCGGTCGCCGGTCAGGCGGCGACGCTGACCGCGATGCCGGTCGTCGCCGGGGCTCTCGTCGACGGGCCGGTGACGGTGACGCACGTCGAGCAGATCGCCCGGGCGACCGCGGTGTCGCCCCGGCTCGCCGCCGAGCTCGCGACGCCGGTGGGCCAGGCCCGGCTCGTCGAGATGGCGGAGCGCTTCGACGGGGCGGCGTTCGGCAAGGAGCTCAGGTCGATGAGCGCGAGCCTGGACCCGGCCTCGCGGCAGCGCGAGCACGATCGGCAGCGCGCCGAGCGCTACCTGCACGTCTCGGCCGGGCCGCACGGCACGCACCTCAAGGGGTTCCTCGACGCGGTGTCCGGCTACCGGTTCGTCAAGGCGATCGAGGCCCTCGACGCACGTCCCGCACTCGACGACGACCGCAGCCGCGAGCAGCGGCTGGCGGACGCGTTGGTCGCCATGGCGGAGCACGCGCTGCGCGACCCGGAGACGACCCCGGGAGCGGTGGTGCCGGCGCAGGTGATCGTCACGGTGAGCGAGGACACCTGGAGCTCGTTGCGCGGGCGGCGTCCCGAGGCGGACGGTCGCACACCGGTGAAGGGCTCGACCGCCGACGTGGTGACCGCTTTGCGGGGGCGGACGGCGGTGCTCGACGAGACCGGGAGCACCTGGCCGGCGAGCGAGGTCGCTCGCCTGCTGTGCGAGTGCGACCTGACCCGCGCGGTGATCGGGGCCGGGAGTCAGGTGTTCGACCTGGGCTACAAGGAGCGCTGCTTCGACCGGAGGCACTGGAAGGCGCTGCTGGCGTCCGGCTGGCGCACCTGCGCCTACCCGGGCTGCTCCATGCCGTTGCGATGGTGCCAGCTGCACCACCTCACCTGGTGGAGTCGCGACGGCCGAACGAACTGGGACAACCTCGGCCCGTACTGCTGCTTCCACCACGGGGTGATCCACGACCGGGACATCCGCATCCGGCGGCTGGCGGACGGTGGGTACGAGCATCGCAAGCCGGACGGAGATCTCGTCGGCATCAGCCGCCCGCACCGTCCGGACCACCCACCGGGCGGCGTCGTGGCGCGCGGCGACCCGCCGGGTGAGGACATGACGAGGGCCGACGCGGGTTGCGCCGGGGTGACGGCTCACGTCGAGGTCGCCGGCGCCGCTGCCGGCGCTGTGCGCGATCCCGGTGGCGTGCTCGCTGGAGATGGCGTGCCCGCGGGCGGTGGCGCACGCGCGGACTGTGGCGTGCGCGAGCGAGGTGGCACTGCTGCACCCGACGAGCAGCTCGACCTCTGGAGTGGCTGACCGGCGTCAGCTCTGCTTGGAGGAGCCGTTCACCGCGAGAACCAGACGGTGGTGTTGGCGGGCACCGCGGAGCCTTCGGGCACGTCGCTCGAGGCGAGGAGGACATGCGCCCCCGAGGGAGCACTGACTGGGACGGCGCCGAGGTTGGCGACCACGAGCACGTCGCGATCAACGAACGCCAGGACGTCGTCGGCATACCCGGCCAGCCAGGCGAGGCCGCCGGTGCCCAGGGCGTGCTCGCGGCGCAGGCGCAGTGCCGCGCGGTACAGCTCGTACGTCGAGCCGGGGACGCCACGCTGCCGGTCGAGCGCGAGGGGTGCGAACTCCGGGGGCTGAGGCAGCCAGGCCGCGCCGGTCGGGGAGAAGCCGAACGCCGGCTCGTCGGCGGCCCACGGCAGGGGTATGCGGCAGCCGTCGCGGCCGAGCTCCGCACCCCGGGTGCGCCGGTAGGTCGGGTCCTGTCGCAGATCGTCGTCCAGGGACGTGTGCTCGGGAAGGCCCAGCTCCTCGCCCTGGAAGAGGTACGTCGAGCCGGGCAGGGCGAGGGTGAGCAGCGTCGCGGCGCGGGCGCGGCGCAGACCCAGGGCGGCATCGGGCTGCTCGTCGCGCGCGCCGATGCCGTTGGGCCGGCGCGTGGGGTCCACGAGCCCCAGCCGCGAGGCGTGGCGAACCACGTCGTGGTTGGACAGCACCCACGTTGTGGGGGCGCCGACGGCGTCACTGGCCGCGTAGGACGCCGTGATGACGCGGCGCAGCATCCACGGGTCCCACCCGGCGGTGAGGTAGGCGAAGTTGAAGGCCTGGTGCATCTCGTCGGGCCGCACGTAGCGGGCCAGCCGCGACAGCGGCTCCACCCACGCCTCGGCCACCATGGCGCGCTCGCCGGGGTACTCGTCGAGCACCGCCCGCCACGAGCGGTAGATCTGGTGCACGCCGTCCTGGTCCCAGGCCGGGCCGTGGTTGCCCGAGCCGGTGAGCGGCTCCTCGGTGGCGCTGGTGGCGCTGGTGGCGCTGCTGACGTCGGTGGCTGCGAGGGCGCCGCCGCCGTCGAGCGCGGCGAGGGCACTGCCGGCGCCGGGCTCGCGGGACGTGCCGATGGTCGCGGGCCCGTCCCAGTCGGGCAGTCCGTCCGCCTTGACGAGGCCGTGCGCCACGTCGACCCGGAAGCCGTCCACCCCCCGGTCGAGCCAGAACCGCAGCACGGACTCGAACTCGGCCCGGACCTCGGGGTTCGCCCAGTCCAGGTCGGGCTGGCGGGCGTCGAACAGGTGGAGGTACCACTGCCCGGGCGCGCCGTCGGGGTCCGCGGCCCGCTCCCACGCGGGGCCGCCGAACACCGAGCGCCAGTTGTTGGGCGGCTGGTCGCCGCCCGGTCCGCGTCCGTCGCGGAACACGTACCGGGCGCGCTCGCGGGAGCCGGCCGCGGCCGCGAGCGCGGCACGGAACCACGCGTGCTGGTCGGAGGTGTGGTTGGGCACGAGGTCGACCACCACGCGCAGCCCTGACGAGTGGGCGCGCTCGAGGAGCCCGTCGAAGTCGGCGAGGGTGCCGAACAGCGGGTCGACGTCGCGGTAGTCGGCGACGTCGTAGCCGCCGTCCACCTGCGGCGACCGGTAGAAGGGCGACAGCCACAGCGCGTCGACACCGAGCTCGGCAAGGTGTGGCAGGTGCGCGGTGACCCCCGGCAGGTCACCGATCCCGTCGCCGTCATGGTCCGCGAACGACCGCGGGTACACCTGGTAGATCACCGCCTGCCGCCACCAGGGCTCGTCGGGCGAGCCGGCGCGGTGCACGGGTGGGGTGTCGGCAGAGGTCATGCGCGTGGGGGCCTTCGACATGTCGGGGGATCGGCGTGTCACTGTACGCGGCGGACGTGCGCGCCCATGCCCAGGCGTGCACGCGCGTGCCGGTACATGCCCGGACGTGCCCAGAGGCGCCCCCGCACCTGCCCAGACGCGGCCGGACGTTTCCGGACGTGCCTGCATGTGCCCGCACGTGCGCCGACGTAGGGGAGGGCGGCGCCCGACGGCTGCGCCGATAGGCTGGCGAGGTGGCGCGCGCCGACAGGCCCCGGGTGATCGGTGACCCGTCGGGCTACGGCGAGGCGGACCGCGAGCGCTGGGTCGCGGAGGGCTCCAAGAACCGCTCCCGCACCCCGTTCGAGCGGGACCGCGCGCGCATCGTCCACTCCTCGGCGCTGCGCCGGCTGGGTGCGAAGACCCAGGTGCTCGGCCCGGCGTCCGACGACTTCGTGCGCACCCGGCTGACGCACACGCTCGAGGTCGCCCAGGTGGGTCGCGAGATCGGCAAGGCGCTGGGCTGCGACCCCGACGTCGTGGACACCGCGTGCCTGGCGCACGACCTGGGCCACCCGCCGTTCGGGCACAACGGCGAGCGCGCGCTCGCGGAGGCCGCCAAGGGCATCGGCGGCTTCGAGGGCAACGCCCAGACGCTGCGCCTGCTGACGAGGCTCGAGCCGAAGGTGTTCTCGCACCACGGCCGCCCGGTGGGTCTCAACCTGACGCGGGCGAGCCTCGACGCGTCGGTGAAGTACCCGTGGCGGTTCGGGGCAGGCCCGGTCAGCGCCGCCTCCGGCCGGCCTACCCAGAAGTTCGGCGTCTACGAGGACGACCTCGACGTGTTCACCTGGTTGCGCGCCGGCGCACCGGGGGTGCGCAAGTGCCTCGAGGCGCAGGTGATGGACCTGGCCGACGACATCTCGTACTCCGTCCACGACGTGGAGGACGCGGTGGTCGGCGCCCGGTTCGACCTCGGCGTGCTCCAGCAGGACGGCGAGCGGGATCGCGTGGTCGAGGCGATCCAGGCCTGGTACGGCGACGAGATCGACGCCGAGGGCCTGCACGCCGCGATGGACCGGCTGGTCGGCGCGCGTCTGTGGCGGCCGGGGTTCGACGGCTCGCGCGCGGCGCTGGCGGTGCTCAAGGACGCGACGAGCCAGCTGATCGGCCGGTTCGCCAAGGCGGCGCAGCGCGCCACGCGGGCTCGCTACGGCCCCGGGCCCCTCACCAGGTACGCCGCCGAGCTGGTGGTGCCCCCGGAGACGACCGCGGAGATCCTCGTCCTCAAGGGCCTCGCCGTGGCGTACGTGATGGCGCCGCGCGAGCTGGAGCCGCTGTACGCCCGCCAGCGCGAGATGCTGACCGACCTGGTGCGGGTGCTGTCGCACCGGGCGCCGCTGGCCCTCGAGCCGCCGTTCGCCGCGGACTGGACGGCAGCGTCCGACGACGCGGCGCGGCTCCGGGTGGTCATCGACCAGGTGGCGTCGCTGACCGACGTGTCGGCCGGCGTGTGGCACGCCCGGCTGCTGACGCCGCGCGCCTGACGGGCGCCCGCCGAGTGCTGCGGCCAAGCCGTGCGCCGGGCACCACCGGAGGCGATCCGCAGCGGGCACGAGGCGGCGTCGGCGCCGCCGCCTAGACTCACGCCCGTGGCGGGTCGCATCCGGCGGGAGGACGTGGAGGCGGTCCGCGAGCGCGTGCGCATCGAGGAGATCGTCGGCCAGCACGTCGCGCTGAAGCCCGCGGGAGTCGGGTCCCTCAAGGGGCTGTGCCCGTTCCACGACGAGAAGAGCCCGTCGTTCAACGTGCGTCCCCAGGTGGGCCGGTACCACTGCTTCGGGTGCGGCGAGGGCGGCGACGCCATCGACTTCGTCATGAAGATCGTCGGCCTGGAGTTCTCCGAGGCTGTCGAGTACCTGGCCGGCACCGTCGGCGTGACGCTGCGCTACGAGGAGGGTGGGGCGCCGCGGCCAGGCGAGGAGCCCGGTCGTCGCCGGCGGCTGCTCGACGCGCACAGGGTCGCGGAGGAGTTCTACCGCGAGCAGCTCGCCTCCGCGGCGGCGGCCGCGGGGCGGGCGTTCCTGTCGGCCCGCGGCTTCGACCGCACGGCGGCCGACGACTTCGGGGTGGGCTTTGCCCCGCAGGGGTGGGACGCGCTGACCCGCCACCTGCGGGGACGGGGGTTCACGGAGGCGGAGCTCGTCGCGTCGGGGCTGGTGAGCCAGGGTCAGCGCGGCGTCTACGACAGGTTCCGCGGCCGGCTCGTCTGGCCCATCCGCGAGGTGACCGGCGAGACGGTCGGGTTCGGCGCGCGCCGCCTGTTCGAGGAGGACACCGGCCCGAAGTACCTCAACACGCCGGAGACGGCCCTCTACCGCAAGTCGCACGTGCTCTACGCGATCGACCTGGCCAAGCGGGAGATCTCCCGTGAGAAGCAGGTGGTCGTCGTCGAGGGGTACACGGACGTCATGGCGATGCACCTGTCAGGGGTGCGCACCGCGGTCGCGACGTGCGGCACCGCGTTCGGTGCCGACCACGCCCGGATCGTGCGGCGCCTGATGGGCGACGCCGGGGGAGCGGGTGGGGTGCAGCTCGCCAGCGGCGAGTCCGTGGGCGGCGAGGTCGTGTTCACGTTCGACGGTGACGCGGCCGGGCAGAAGGCCGCGCTGCGGGCGTTCGGCGAGGACCAGTCGTTCTCGGCGCAGACGTTCGTGGCGGTCGAGCCGTCCGGCCTGGACCCGTGCGAGCTGCGGCAGGCCTCCGGACCGGACGCGGTGCGGGCCCTCGTCGCCGGCCGGCAGCCGCTGTTCGAGTTCGTGATCCGTTCCACCCTCAAGACGTACGACCTGTCGACCGTGGAAGGTCGCATCGGCGCGCTGCGCGCCGCCGCCCCCGTGGTCGCCTCCATCCGTGACACCGCGCTGCGGCCCGAGTACACGCGTGAGCTGGCCGGCTGGCTCGGCATGGCCGACGAGCGTCAGGTGCGCGACGCCGTCGCAGCTGCCGTCCGGTCCGGGCGCGGCGCCGCCGGCGCGGCGCGGTCCGGTGCCTCCGGATCGTCGGGGTCGTCGGGCTCGTCGGGCGTGTCGAGGGCCGGCGGCCCGCCGGCCCAGGCCCGCCCCGGGCAACCCGGTGGCGCTCGCGGCACAGGCGACACGACGAGACCGGGCGGCCCCGGCGCATACGGCAGCACGAGGTCCGCCGCGCCGGGTGACGTCGGGGAGACTCGTCGGTCCACCTTGCCGATGCCGGACCGCCGCGACCCGGTCGCGCAGGTGGAGCGCACCACCCTCGAGGTGCTGCTCCAGGTGCCCGGCCTGGTGCCGTTCGACGCCGACGACCTGGCGCCCGACGCGTTCGGCGTCCCTGCCTACCGGGCCGTGCACGAGGCGATCGGTGCCGCAGGAGGACCGGCGGAGGCCCGCCGGCTGGTCGCGGAGGTGGGCAACGCCACCGGCTGGGTGGGCCGCGTGCTGGAGGAGGCCGCCGAGCCGGTGCGTCCCCTGGTGACCGAGCTCGCCGTCGCCCCGCTGCCCGAGGATCGTCCTGACGCCTTGGGCGACTACGTGCGTGGCGTGGTGCGCCGGCTCGTCGAGATCGGCTTCACGCGCCGCATCGCCGAGGCCCGTGGCCGCCTGCAGCGGATGGCGGAGGACGATCCGGCCTACGGTGCGACGTTCGCCGAGCTCGTCGCGTTGGAGGGCCGCCGCCGGACGCTGCGCGAGAGCGCCTGAGGCCCTCGCTCTCAGTGCAGGACGGCCGGCGCGGCCGGGTCGTCGGGCGCCGGGACGTCGTAGGCCTGAGCGGCGACCGTCACCCACCGGAGGAAGGCCGCACCCCCGTAGGACGAGCAGAACGCGGTGTCCGCCGCGTCGCGCCCGGTGGCGATCCGCACCATGGTGTCCAGCGGCGCCATCCCGGTGGCGTCGGCCACCTGCCAGGCGCCGTCGACGTAGGCCTCGACCACCGCGTGGAAGTCCATCGGGTCCAGGCCGGGGGCGTACACGGAGACCAGCCGTGCCGGCATGTCCCGGGCGCGCAGCAGGGCGATGGTGAGGTGGGCGAAGTCCCGGCAGACCCCACGCCGCTTGAGCAGCGTGTCGGTGGCGCCGTCGGTGGGCAGGCTGACCCCGGGCAGGAAGCGCACGTGGTTGCCCACCCACCCGGTGACCTCGTGGAGCAGGTCCGCGCCGCGGGCGTCGCCGAACTGGTCGCGTGCGAAGTCCAGCAGTCGGTCGGAGTCGGCGTACCGGCTGGGACGCAGGTACTCGACGAGGTCCAGGTCGTCCACGGTGGGCGGCTCGGCCTGCCCGACGACGGTCGCCCGGTAGTCCACCACGACCGTGCCGGTGGGCGCCTGCAGCCGATGCATCCGCCCGCCGTGGGTCGTCTTCAGCTCCTCGACCGCCAGCAGCCCGTGCTCGCCACGCACCTCGAGCAGCTCTTCGCGATCCCACGAGCCGTGCGCGACCGCGACGGCGAGCAGCAGCTCGGTGGGCGTCTGCACGTCGAGGTCCAGGTGGGCGGAGACCATGCGCGGCACGGCAGCGGGCTCCTTCCTCGGCCTCGAGCGACCGGCGGGCACGGCGGCCACCTCAGCGGGCCGACCTGGGTAGGGGCAAGTGTGCGCTGTGCGGTGGCCAGGTCCAACCGGGCGCGACCCGGTGCGGCGGGACGGCCGCTGCCGGTGCGGGCGCGGGTGTCGGTGGGTGTGCCTACGGTGGTGCGCATCGGTCAACCGGAAGGAGAAGGTCGTGACCACGCTGGAGAACCGGCCCAACACCGCCCTCGTCGTCATCGATGTCCAGAACGGCGTCGTCGCCGGTTCGCACGAGCGGGATGCGGTGGTCGGGAACGTCGCCACGCTCGTCGAGAGGGCGCGGCAGCGGCACGTGCCCGTCGTCTGGGTGCAGCACTGGAGCGACGAGCTGGAACGGGGCAGCCAGGCGTGGGAGTACGTCCCCGAGCTGGTCCGCGGTGACGGCGAGGCGCTCGTCGAGAAGCACTACGGCGACGCGTTCGAGGACACCACGCTGGAGTCGGTGCTTGCCGGTCTCGGCGTCGGGCGGCTCGTCGTCGCCGGCGCCCAGACGGACGCGTGCATCCGCTCCACGCTGCACGGCGCGTTCACCCGCGGGTACGACGCGACGCTGGTGTCGGACGCCCACACCACCGAGGACCTGTCCTCGTGGGGGGCGCCCACGCCTGACAAGGTCATCGCCCACACCAACCTGTACTGGAGCTACCAGACGGCGCCCGGGCGCACTGCCGCGGTCGTGACCACGGCGGAGGCCGACTTCGGGTCGCCCGTCTCCTGAGCTCCCACGGCATCCGGGCAAGCAACGTTTCCGGCCCTACCGGCGCAGCACCCGCCGGGCCAGGGTGTTCCCCAGCAGCTGGGCGAGCTGGACGATGACCACGATGGCCGCCACTGCGGTCCACGTGACGGCGTACTTGTAGCGCTGGTACCCCTCGACGAGCGCGAACTCCCCGAGCCCGCCGGCGGCGATGATGCCGACGACGGCCGACATGTCGACGATCGCGACGAAGATGAACGTGTACCCGAGGATGAGCGGGCCCAGCGCCTCGGGTATCACCACCGTGAGGATGGTCCGCAGCCGTCCGGCGCCCATCGCACGCGCCGCCTCCACCACGCCCGGGTCCAGCGCGACGAGGTTCTGCTCGACGATCCGTGACGTGGCGAAGGTCGCCATGGCGGACATCGCGACGATGGCGTAGTTGGGTCCGTAGCTCTTGCCGACCACCGCGATGGCGACCGGCTGGACCGCCGTGACGAAGATGATGAACGGGATGGGCCGGACGATGTTGACCAGCACGCTCAGCACGCCGGCGACCACGCGGTTGGGCAGCAGGTTGCGGGGTCTGGTCACGTAGAGGGCGATGCCGAGGACCAGGCCGAGGATGCCGCCGATGACGAGCGTGATGCTCGTCATGTAGAGCGTCTGGCCGATGGCCAGGGTGAGCTGGGGACCGAGCCGGTGCCAGTCCATCAGAGGTCACCGTCCCGGGGGTCGGCGGCGGTGCCGTGGTCGAGCACCTCGGTACGGCTCCGCACCTCCGCGATCGCGGCCTCCACCCCGGCCGCCTCGCCGACGAGCTCGAACGTCAGCGACCCGAGCGGGCGGGCACCCACCTCGGTGACGCCGCCGAAGACGATCTCGGCGCGCACGCCGTGGGCCTGCCACCGCTCGGCGAGGTAGGTGGTCGACGCGCGCCCCTCGGCGACGGCGACCGTGACGATCCGCCCGGTGTGCCGCTGGCGCAGCCGCCCGACGACGTCCTTGCGTGGCCGATCGTGCAGCGCCGTGGCGATGAACCGCCTGGTGATGTCGTGACGCGGCGAGGCGAAGATGTCGTAGACGCCGCCCTGCTCCACCACCCTGCCCGCGTCCATCACCGCGACGCGGTGCGCCAGGTAGCTCACCACGGTCATCTCGTGGGTGATGAGCACGATCGTCACGCCGAGCTCCGCGTTGACCCGTCGCAGCAGGTCGAGGACGTCGCGGGTGGTCTCGGGGTCGAGCGCGCTCGTCGCCTCGTCGGCCAGCAGCAGGGCCGGTGAGGTCGCCAGCGCCCGGGCGATGCCCACGCGCTGCTTCTGCCCGCCCGACAGCTGGCTGGGCCGCTGGTCGGCCTTGTCCGTCAGCCCGACGAAGTCGAGGAGCTCGGCGACGCGGTCCTTGCGCCGCTCCTTGGACCAGCCGGCAACCGCCAGCGGATACGCCACGTTGCCTGCCACGGTGCGCGACGACAGCAGGTTGAACTGCTGGAAGATGAAGCCGATCCCGGCGCGCACCGGTCGCACGCGCCGCTCCGGCAGGCCGGAGATCGTCGTCCCCCCCACTGCCACCGTGCCCGCGGTCGGCTGCTCGAGGGCGTTGATCAACCGCACCAGCGTGCTCTTGCCGGCGCCGGAGTAGCCGATCACCCCGAACACCTCGCCGCGCTCCACGTCGAGCGACACGTCGTCGACCGCCCGCACCGTGCGGTCGCCGTCGACGAAGTCCTTCGTCACGCCTCGCAGCTCCACCATCGCCGCCACGGCGGCACCACCCTTCGCTCGGACCTCCCGGACACGGCGTGGTCCCCGGGGCGGCTGGGAGCCCGCCCCGGGGACCGCGTCGCCCGTCAGGAGTTCTTCTTCACCAGGTCCTCGAGGCCGCTGAGGATCTGCTGCAGCTGCTCGGGCGTCTTGTCGGACAGGAGCGCGGTGCCGGCGTTCTCCTTGAGCAGCTCGGCGGTGACGGACGGGTCGTGGTAGATCTCGACGAGCTTCTTGTAGACCGGGTTGTCGGCGTCCTTCGCCCGGGCCACCCACACGTTGATGTACGGGTCTGCGGCGTCGGGGTCCTTGAGGTCGGAGTAGATCGCCGTGGTGGGGTCGATGTTCGCGTCCGCGGCGAAGTTGTTGTTGACGATCGCCGCGTCGAGCGTCCGCAGCTGGACGGCGGTCTGGTTCGCGTCGACCGGGACCACCTTGACCCTCGAGCCGGGGGCGACGTCCACCGGCGTGGAGAACGCGTTGCCGCCGTCCGTGAGCTTGATCAGTCCGGCGGACTGCAGCACGAGTAGCGCGCGCGCCTGGTTCGTCGGGTCGTTCGGGATGGCGACCTCGCCACCGTCGGGGATGTCCGCCGGGGTGGCGTAGCCCTTCGTGGTGTACAGGCCCAGCTGGTAGATCGCGGTGGCGCCGATCGGGACCAGGTCGTCCTTGGCGTTGACGTTGTAGTTCGCCAGGAACAGCAGGTGCTGGAACTGGTTCAGGTCGAGGTCGCCCTGGGACAGGATGGGGTTCGGCTGCTGGTAGTCGGTGAAGTTCTGCAGCTTCACCGTGATGCCCTGCTTGGCCGCGAGGTCGGTGAAGATCTTCCAGTAGTCCTTGCCCTCGTCGGTGACGCCGATGGTCACGGTGACCGGCGCGCTGGTCGACGTCCCGGCCGCGGTGGTCGCGCTGGCTCCGGCGGCGCCCGTCGTCGAACCTCCGGCCGTCCCGCCGCCCGCGCAGGCGGCGAGCGCCGCGACGGTGAGCGAGGCGAGCAGGGTCAAGGACAATCGGCGCTTCATGGGTGATGCCTTTCGTGGTGGTTCCGTCGGGGGATGCCACGGGCAGGCTTCTCGATGGCGCCGCGCGCCCTTGCGTCGATGCGACGGGAGTCGATGCGACGGGAGAGGACGACGGGGCAGCCCGCCCGGGGCCGGGGCGCGCCTGGGCGAGCCGGTGGGCTCAGGCCAGGCGCCAGGGCATGCAGCAGCTCATCGCCACGCGCACGGGGCGCGGTGCGGTGAGCGACAACATGCGGCGAACTCCTCTAAAGGAGGGGCGGATGTCCGACGACGTTAGCCAGGCGGTCGTGAGCACCGTCGTGACGGTCGCCACGTGAGCGGTTGTCACAGAACCGTCACCGGCCTCGGTCAGATCCCGAGGGCGGTCCGCACCGCGAGGACGACGACGATCGCGCCGCCGACGATCGCGGTCCATCGCCGCCCGCGAGGCCCGGTCAGGGCTTTCCCGGCACCGTGCCCCGCGCCCGCGATCACCAGCTGCCAGGCGGCCGAGGCGGCGAACGCGCCCACCACGAACGCGGCGCCGTTCGTGGCCGAGGTGACCGCGCCCGCCGCGGAGCCGCCGGTGGTGAGGGCCGCGAAGTACACCACCGTCGTCGGGTTGACCGCGGTCAACCCGAGGAACGTCAGGTAGGCGCGCGCCGGGCGCGTCGCCGTGGCGGTCCGGCTCGGCCCCGTGGCCGGGGGAGCGGTACCGGTGGCCTGCGCCGGAGTCGTTCCCGGCCGGGCGGCGTTACCGCCTTCGGCTCCCTCCGGGGCGGTCGCGTCGTCGGCGGGCGGACGCCAGGCGGGCCGCAGCAGGCGGACCGCGATGACGACGAGCACGCCGGCGGCGACCCAGTGCAGCGGTGCGCGCCAGGCGACGAGCAGCGGTGCCACGAGTGCGCCGAAGAACAGCGCGACCGTCGCGTAGACGCCGTCCACGGTCGCCGCGCCGAGACCGGCGGCCGCGCCGACGCGCCAGCCCCGCTGGGCGGACAGCAGGGCGATGAGGGTGGTGATCGCCCCCACGGGCATCGCGACGCCCAGGCCGGCGACCACGCCGGCCAGCAGCGCGGCGGTCACGGGAGCGTGACGGGTCGCACCTTCCCGCGGGCGGCCTGCTGCTGGCCGCGCGCCGGGACGGCAGCGGCGGTCAGGAGGCGGGTCGCGGTGGTGGTGGCCATGGCGGGGAGGATGGCAGCCTGTCGCGTGCCGCGCAAGCCTCGGTGTGTCCCGCTGCGACGAGCCGGCGTCCGGCGAGGTAGACGGTGTACGTGAACGCCCGCCCGTCGCGCTCGACGTCGAGCGTCACTGTCTCGACCGCGCCGCACACGGCCGCCAGGTCGTCGGCCAGCTGCGGCGAGGGATCCGCGCACCAGATGGCGAGCACGCCGCGCGGTGCGAGCGCCCGGGCGGCCGCGGTCAGGAAGTCCCGCCTGTACACCTCGGCGTTGCCCGGGTGGATGAGAAAGCCGGGGCCGTTGTCGACGTCGAGCAGCAGGGCGTCGAGCGATGCGGGCGCCAGGTCCGGCACCGCGGCGAGGACGTCCGTCACGTGGACGGCGACGCGTGGGTGATCCAGCAGCCCGGCGAGAGGCGGGACCAGCCCTTCGCGTGCCCAGGCGACCAGCGCCGGGTGCAGCTCCACGACGTCGACGTGGGCCACCCGGGGTTCGTCGAGCAGCGCGCGCACCGTGAAGCCCAGTCCCAGGCCGCCGACGAGCACGCGCAGGGCGTCGCCCGGCACGCGCGCCAGCGCAAGGCTCGCCAGCGCTCGCTCGGTGGCGGTGTGCACGGTGTCCATGGCGAACGCGCCGTCGACGATCAGCTCGACCACCTCGCCGCGCCGCGCGAGTGCGACCTCTCCGTGCTGGTCGCTCGCTCGTGCGACGACGACGCGCGGCTCATGCTCGGGCACCCGGCCAGGATGGCACGGGTCGTCGTGCCGTTCCCACGCGCAAGGCGGCTCCGCCGGGGCGGCCCCCTCGTCGGCGCCACCACTCGAACGCCGCGGGTCCGCGCCGCGCCGGCTCCACCCAGCGGTTGACGGGCGGCGCTCCGTCGCGTGGGCTTGGACCCTCACTCTCACGAGAGGACGGCACATGGCTGACTGGCGACCTGGCGGCATCACCGCGATCACGCTCTTCGTCGAGGACCTCGCGGCCGCCAGGGCGTTCTACCAGACGGTGTTCGGCCTGCCGGTGCACTTCGAGGACCCGAACTCGGCGGTGTTCGCGTTCGGCGGCACGCTGGTCAACCTGCTCGAGGTGGGCGAGGCGCCTGAACTGATCGCCCCGGCGCCGGTGGGGGGCCCCGACGGCGGCGTCCGGTTCCAGCTCACCATCGAGGTCGACGACGTCGACGCGGCAGCTGCCGAGGCGGTGGCGCGCGGCGCGGTGCTGCTCAACGGCCCGACGGACCGGCCGTGGGGCATCCGCACGGCGGCGTTCCGCGACCCGGCGGGCCATGTCTGGGAGCTGGCGCACTGAGGTCGTCGCCATCCGGATCAGGGGGAGCGGCAGGGCTCACCTGACCCGCGCGTGGCGCCGGATCAGGGTCGGATCAGGGCCATCTCCGATGGTTCGCGCCGACCCGTGCCGACGACGATCGGTGACCGGGTAGCCCCGGATTGGCGCTCCCCGGCGGGACGACCGGCGCCGTTCGGGCGGCGCCTCCCGCCGACGGCAGAAGGTCGGCAGATGCTCAACGTCGCGCAGGTGGCGTCCGGGGTGCCGGTGGCGGAGAACGCCGGCCGGCGACAGGTCGCAGCGGTGGTGTCCGCGGTCGTGGCAGCGGCCGCCATGCTCGTCCTGGCGTTCCGAGCCGACCACTGGGTGCTCTCCTACGACCTCGGCTCCGGCGGCCCCAACCCCGCCATCGCGCCGTGGCTGGCCGCGTCCCTCTCCGCCGTCGCCCTGGCTCGCCGGCGACCCGGGTGCCCGACGTGCACCCCACCGGGGTGAGTGCGCTAGAACGACAAAGGGTCACCGAGCATGTGTGCCGCTCAGCAACCCTGTCTTGCTCCCCCGACTGGACTCGAACCAGTAACCCTCCGCAGAGGAATCGAGCCTTTGGGTCTGATCTGCTGTTGTCAGCGATGATGCCATACGGCGGTCTATGGCGGTCAAGAGTGCATGTTTGTGCTGTTCACGGCTCTGCCGCGTCTGACACCCGGAAGGTCGACGGGGCGGTGTGGCGCGCCACGGAGGTCTACCGAATCCGGGTTCAATGAGGGATCACGGCAGAAAACAGGGATCAATCCGGGATCACTGTGCGCGCCCGCCGCGGACGTGGTCATGAGGCCCATCGTGGCGGGCAGCGCCTGGTCCGGCGAGGCGGCGCGCGCTCGGTGCCCGCCCGGCGGATTCGCAGAGTCCCGATCGCGAGATCCCCAGCAGGCGGATCGCCGCGACGGACACCCGTGTACGGCCGGCTTCTGGACCAGCCAGCGCTCTCTTTGGTCGGACGTCCCGCGGGCGATGTAGGCGCTGGCGCACGTGAGGATCTCCAGTTCCGTCTCTGAGCCCAGATGCGACGACGCATCTCGACCAGATCCTTGCGCCCGTCGCTGGACAGCCGCTCCGGTCGAACCGTGACCTCGACTGCCAGGCGTCTCGAGGACCTCGGTCGCAGAGAGCCCCGCTGAGCCAGGGCGGCACGAGTAGGGGACTGGTTGCGATACACCGACGCAACGCCCGGCCTGCGGTCAGTAGGCAGAGTCCTGGAATCCGAAGTGGTGTGGCGATTGGTTCGCACGGTCCACCGAGCACTGCTGGATCCAGGCGCGGTCCGCGCCAAGGCTGCGCCCGCGCGAGACGACGACCTCGACGCGTGGCGCGGCCACCCCGTGCCCGGACGTCGCCGGGTGTCGTCTGTCTGGAAAGACAAGTGCCCCGGAGATATCCGGGGCACTTGGGATATGGATCGAGCCTATCCCAGACAACCAATAGAGGCGCACGAAGTGCGCTTGCGCGAGGTCCCCGCGGACATCAATGAATGATATTCACGGCTCGAAACGGCCGCGGCTTGCTCGCGTTCTTCTATTTTGGTGTCTTCGGGCGCGGCGATCATTCCGCGCCGTCCTTCCAACCCGCAGGCGGGCCGGATCACTGCTGAGTATAGCTGGCAGGTACCGCCCCGGGCAACTGTCAGCCCTTCTGGCGGGAGTGTCGGCGCCTCTGCTTCGGGGTCGCCTCAAGTGTCGGCGCTGGCGGACGGGGAGCGACACCATCGCGGCGAGCCGACTCGGCGCTGCTCTGGCCCCCTCGGACGTAGCCGTCCGGGCTGACGTTGGCGTAGGAGCCGCGTTCGAACTTCCAACGCTCGACCAGCGATGACAGGTGAGAAACTGTCTGCGCCGCGCCGACGTCCCAGTGGTACCCCATCGGCAGCTCGTGGTTCGCGACGACAAGCACGTCGTTGCCGTGTAGCCCGTTCGGCTGCTTCCACAAGCGAGAGGCCTCGTCTGAGAGTCTCGACGGACCGCCGTGTGCGCGCTCGAACGCGTCCAGCCCCCCGGGCGACGCCAGGTCCGGCCAATCCCGACGCGGCGCAAACATGTGCAAGGGGAGCACGCGGGCGTCGCGATGTGACTCGACGTGCGTCTCCTTCAGCCATTCGTCAAACTCGAGATATAGTTCTGCAGGCAGCGTGCTGCCATCGA
>DASWOL010000242.1:0-10606 GCA_036398695.1 Cellulomonas sp.
CCAGGAGGCCGCGCAGATCGGCTCCGCCTACGCGCTGGCGCCCCAGGACCACGTGTTCCCCTCCTACCGCGAGCACGGGGTCGCCCTGGTGCGCGGCGTGGACCTGGTCGACGTGCTGCGGCTGTTCCGCGGTGTGGACCACGGCGGCTGGGACCCGGTGGCGCACGGCTTCCACCTGTACACGCTCGTCGTCGGCGCGCACCCCCTGCACGCCACCGGGTACGCGATGGGCGTGCAGCGCGACGGGCTCGTGGGCACCGGCGACGCGTCGCGGGACACCGCGGTGGTCACGTACTTCGGCGACGGTTCGACGAGCCAGGGCGACGTCAACGAGGCGCTCGTCTTCGCCGCGGTCAACCGTGCGCCGGTGGTCTTCATCTGCCAGAACAACCAGTGGGCGATCAGCGAGCCGACGACGAGCCAGACCATCGTCCCGATCGCCGACCGCGCACCGGGGTTCGGCATCCCGTCGGTGCGGGTGGACGGCAACGACGTCCTTGCCGTCTACGCGGTGACGGCGGCGGCGCTCGGGCGAGCCCGCTCCGGCGGCGGCCCCACCTTCGTCGAGGCGCTCACCTATCGCATGGGCGCGCACACCACGTCCGACGACCCCAGCCGGTACCGGACCTCCGAGCAGGAGGAGTTCTGGCGCCGGCGCGACCCGATCGACCGGTTGCGCGTCTACCTCGAGGCACTCGGCGAGCTGCCCGAGGTGTTCCAGGCCGAGCTGGCCGACGAGGCCGACGCGCTCGGCGAGCGGCTGCGCACCCAGGTGCGGGCGATGGGCCGGCCGGCGTCCGGGCAGATGTTCGAGCACGTCTACGCCACACCGCACGCCGTGGTCGAGGCCGACCGGACGTGGTTCGAGGGCTACGAGGCCTCGTTCGAGGGGAGCACGCGATGACCACGACCGAGGCACGGCCCACGGCCCCGGCGCCCACCGGCGTGCAGCGGCTGACGTTCGCCAAGGCGATCAACGCCGGCCTGCGCCGGGCGATGACCGACGACAAGTCCGTGCTGCTCATGGGCGAGGACATCGGCCGGCTCGGCGGCGTGTTCCGGGTCACCGACGGCCTGCAGGCCGAGTTCGGCGAGTCGCGGGTGGTGGACACGCCCCTGGCGGAGTCCGGGATCGTCGGCACGGCGATCGGGCTGGCCCTGCGCGGCTACCGGCCGGTGTGCGAGATCCAGTTCGACGGCTTCGTCTTCCCCGCGTTCGACCAGATCACCACGCAGCTGGCGAAGATGCACTACCGCTCGCGCGGGGCGCTGACGCTGCCGGTGGTCATCCGGATCCCGTTCGCCGGCGGCATCGGTGCGGTGGAGCACCACAGCGAGTCGCCCGAGGTGCTGTTCGCGCACACCCCCGGGCTGCGCGTGGTCTCCCCGTCCTCGCCCGCGGAGGCCTACGCGATGATCCGCGCGGCCGTCGCGTCGCCCGACCCGGTGCTCTTCTTCGAGCCGAAGGTGCGGTACTGGGACAAGGGCGAGGTGGACCTCGGGTCGGCGGCGACGCCGGACGAGGTGGCCGCTCTCGGCGTGCTCGACACGGCGCGTGTGGTGCGCACCGGCACCGACCTGACGCTCGTCGCCTACGGCCCCACCGTCGCGACCGCGCTCGCGGCCGCCGAGTCCGCCGCGTCGTCGGGCACGTCCGTCGAGGTGGTCGACCTGCGGACGCTCTCGCCGCTCGACCTGCCCACCGTGGCGGCGTCGGTGCGCAAGACGCGTCACTGCGTCGTGGTGCACGAGGCGCCGGTGCTCTACGGCGCCGGCGCCGAGGTCGCCGCGCGGATCACGGAGGAGTGCTTCTACCACCTGGAGGCGCCCGTGCTGCGGGTGGGCGGGTTCCACATCCCGTACCCGGTGGCGAAGCTCGAGCACGACTACCTGCCGAGCCTCGACCGCGTGCTGGACGCGGTCGACCGGGCGATGGGGTTCTGAGATGCCGGTGCTGCAGCAGTTCCCGCTCCCGGACGCCGGGGAAGGGTTGACCGAGGCGGAGATCGTCGAGTGGCACGTCGCCGTCGGCGAGGCCGTCGCGGTCAACCAGGTGCTGGTCGAGATCGAGACGGCGAAGTCGCTCGTCGAGCTGCCGTCCCCGTGGGCGGGCGTGGTCACCGCGCTGCTCGTCGAGCCGGGCGCCACCGTGCCCGTCGGCACGCCCATCGTCGAGATCGACACCGACCCCCACGGCGCTGCTCCCGTCCCGGCCCCCGCCCCCGCCTCTGCCGTCGCCGCCCCCGGTCCTTCGTCTGCTGCCGGGGAGGGCCCGGCGTCGTCGCGGACGTCCTCCGGCGTCGCGGAGGTGCGGGACGACGCCGGTGCCGGCGAGGCGGTCCTCGTGGGGTACGGGACGTCCGCCGCGGCCACCGCCCGCCGGCGCATCGGCGCACCGGTCGCCCCGTCGTCCGCCGCAGCATCGCCGCGCGGGTCCTCGGGCTCGTCGGGCGCGGCGACGGCCGGGAAGTCCGGCCACGCCCTGGCGAAGCCGCCGGTCCGCAAGCTGGCGCGTGACCTCGGGCTGGACCTCGATGCCGTCGCCGGGACCGGCCCCGGCGGCATCGTCACGCGCGAGGACGTGCTCGACGTCGCCGCGCGGGGGCAGGCCAAGGAGCTGGCGACCTACGCGGACGACGACACGCAATGGCTGACCAGCGGCACGGTCTCCGCCGACGGCCGCCAGACCCGCGTCCCGGTCCGCTCGGTGCGCAAGCGCACCGCCGAGGCCATGGTGACCAGCGCGTTCACCGCGCCCCACGTCACCGTGTTCCACACCGTCGACGTCACCCGGACCATGAAGCTCGTCGAGAAGCTGCGTGCCGACCGCGAGTTCGCCGACGTGCGCGTCACCCCGCTGCTCATCGCCGCGAAGGCGCTGCTCCTGGCGGTGCGCCGGCACCCGGAGATCAACGCGTCGTGGGACGAGGACGCCCAGGAGATCGTCTACAAGCACTACGTCAACCTGGGCATCGCGGCGGCGACGCCCCGCGGGCTGATCGTGCCGAACATCAAGGATGCGCACCGGCTGGGGCTCCTCGGCCTGGCCCGAGGCCTGGCCGACCTGACCGCCAACGCGCGCTCCGGGAAGACGACTCCGGCGGACAACGCCGACGGGACCATCACCATCACCAACGTCGGGGTGTTCGGCATCGACACCGGGACGCCGATCCTCAACCCGGGCGAGGCGGCGATCCTCGCGTTCGGCGCCATCCGGCTCCAGCCATGGGTGCACAAGGGGAAGATCAAGCAGCGGTACGTGACGCAGCTGGCACTGTCGTTCGACCACCGGTTGGTGGACGGCGAACTCGGGTCACGCCTGCTGGCCGACGTCGCCGCCGTGCTCCAGGACCCGGCCCACGGGCTGGTCTGGGGCTAGTCGCTCCCGCACCCCCGGCGACCCCCGTCCTAGACGCCGCGCGGGCCGCGGGCGTTGACGCCTTGCCCTAGCCGCTATGGCTCTGGCGGGGGCATGTGCGCATCAGCCCGGCGAGGTCGTTCGATCGTCGGGACTGCGCCGTGCCGACGGCACTGCGACGCCCGCTGCAGGGCCCCGGGGTTGCCGTAGCGGGAGCAGAACGTTCACCAGTTCACTCGCTAAGGCGTGTTCCGGATCATCTGTGGAGCCAGCGGCTGCGATTGCCGGACGCCGGGATGGGCACGTATCAGGCGCTGCTCGTGACACCCGACTTCGCAGCCCTAGGCTCAATCGAGTTCATGCGGGCGGGCGACACGAGCAACACCGTCGCGATCTCGTAGGAGATGAATCGATCTCGGCACGAGCAACAGCAGAGCGCCGCAGAGGACCGCAGCACTGAGGTAGTTGGGCTCCAGCACCACAAACACGATCGAGCCCGAGGCCACCATGACTCGGACGCGAAAATCAGCGTCCTCGCGGAGGACCTTGACCAACAGGCGCGCGCTCTGCATCTCTGGGCTCCGTTCCGTGCTGCCGCCAGCCTGACGATAGTGGGCAGGTCGTTCGCCCGGGCGGTGGGTGGTCGGAACTTGGTGCCGCGGGACCGCCGCCGAAGTGCGGTGCACCCGCAGGCCGTTGTCGTTCGCGGGGCCTAGAAGCGACCCGATCACACGTTCGGGATGTTGTCGAGCGTTGGGTCGGGGTTGCCACGCAGCGTCCACGGGGGCCAGTTGCGAGGTAGATGGAGTCGAGCCGCAACGACAAGAGGGTCGTGCGGCGCCAAGACCGACACTGCGCCAGCTGACTGCGCGCCTGTGGGCCGCGCAGGACAGCGAGCGCGCCGCGCGCTTGGGGGATCTTCACGTAACGCGCGGCATCACACCCTGGATGCGCGGCCAACCAGAGCGACTACGCGCCCGCCGACCAGCCCGAGCAGCACCATCCTCGACTCAGCCCGCACCGGCCAGCACCTCGCCGTCCACGACGTGGACCGGCACGGCCGGCAGCGGGCTCGGCGCCGGGCCGGCGACGTTCGAGCCGTCCAGGGCGAACACGGACCCGTGGCACGGGCACAGCAGCTCGCCGCCGTGCGGCCCCACGGTGCAGCCCTGGTGGGTGCAGATCGCCGAGAGCCCGACGATCGTCCCGGCCTGCGCCTGCGTCAGCACGATGGGCTTGCCGTCCAACATCGCGGCGACCGCGCCACCCACGGGGATGTCGGCGACCGCGGCGAGCGGACCGGTGCTCTGCGCGCCGGGCGCCGCGCCGCCCCCGCCCGCTCCTCCGGGAGACGACCCCGCGCCGCAGGCGACCAGCACGCCGGCGCCGGCCAGCAGGCCCGCCCCCGCCAGCACCTCGCGTCTCGTCGGACCCACCGCGACCGCGCCGGGTGTCGTGCTGCCCATCTGGCCACCTCCGAGGCTCTGGTCAGGCGAACGTAATCCGGCGTCGCGACCGTGGCGAGGCGGGCGACCTGTGCGTTCGCTGGGAGTGCGGGCGTGCCGGACGTGTTCAGGCGGGCAGGCTCGTCGCCCAGCCGGGCCGTCGCCAGCCGTTCCGCTGCCTTCCAGGCGCCCCGCACTACGGTGATGCCATGTCGACAGGTGGGGGTCGCATGCGACGGGTGCTCGTGGTGCTGGCCTGTGTGGTCGCGGCGACCGCGCTGGCCGCCGCGCCGGCCGCGGCGCACGACGAGCTCGTGGGCACCACCCCCGCGGACGGGACGACCGTCGCCACGGCCCCGGACCAGGTGGTGCTGACGTTCGCCGAGCCGGCGGTGGCGCTGGGCACGCAGGTCGTGGTCACGGGACCCGACGGTGCCAGCCTGTCGCAGGGCGACGCGCAGCTCGTCGGCTCGACGGTGGTGCAGGCGCTCGCGGCCGCCCGGCCCGCCGGCTCGTACACGGTGGACTGGCGCGTCACCTCCGACGACGGGCACCCGGTGACGGGGTCGTTCACGTTCACGGCGACCGCCGCGACGGGACCGGCCACGCCGACGCCGACCGCTCCAACCTCGACGCCAACCTCGAGCCCGGCGCCGGCGGCGGCGCCCAGCCCCTCGGCGACGTCCGCCCTCGTCACCGAGCCGACAGCCACCCTCGAGCCCCTGCACCGCAACCTCGCGCCGCTGGTGATCCTCGTGCTCGTCGTCGTGGCGCTTGTCGTCACACGGATCGGCCGGATGCGCAGCCTGCGGCGCATCGCCGCGGAGCACGCCACGCCGCCCGGCACGGCTGGCGATCCTGCCTCCTCCGGCAGCGCTGACGGACCCCCCGGCGGGGTCTAGGCCGGCGGCATGACCGCGACGACCACCTCGACGGCACCTGAGCAGCCGCCACCCGGACGCCCGAGATCCGTCCCCGCCGCCGGGCGTGGCCTTCTCGCCGCGTTCCCCGCCGTCCTTGCGGCGCTCGCCGTCGCGGCAGCGCTGGCAGGGGTGGCGTTCACGGGCGCCGCGGCGGCGGTGCTGCTCGGCGACCCCGGCGCCCTGGTCCGCTGGGGGCTTCCGGTGGTGTCGTCGCTGACGCGGATCGCAGCGGCCATGACCACCGGCGCGCTGGTGCTGCTCGCCGCCGTCCTCCCCCGGCGGCCGCACAACGAGCCCGGCGACGCGTGGTCGACCGGTGGCCGGCTCCTCGCGATCGCCGCGGGGACCTGGACCGTGCTCGCCGTCGCGGAGCTGGTGTTCACGTACGGGTCGGTGGCGGGCCGGTCGCCGACCTCCGCCCAGTTCGGCGACGAGCTGTGGCTGTTCGCCACGCAGGTGGGCATCGGGCGGGCGCTCGCCGGCATCGTCGTCGCGGTCGCGGTGCTGACGGCCTGTGCGCTGGTGGTGCGCACGCCGACCGGTGCCGCGTGGACGAGCCTCCTGGCGCTGGCGGCGCTGTGGCTCGAGGCGGGGACCGGTCACGCCGCCGGTGCGGCGAACCACGAGCTCGCCACCGAGTCGCTGATGTTGCACCTGGTGGGTGCGGCGGTGTGGGTGGGCGGGCTCGGCGGGCTCGCGGTGCTGCAACGCCGGCTGGGTCCGGACCTCAACGCCGCCGTCCGCCGCTACTCGGTGGTCGCGGCCTGGTGCCTCGTGATCGTGGGGACGTCCGGAGTGGTCAGCGGGCTGATCCGGGTGGACGGCCTGTCGGACCTCGGCACGCGCTACGGCGTGCTGCTGCTCATCAAGGCGGAGCTGCTGGCGGCGCTGGGCCTGCTCGGGCTCGGGCACCGCTGGGTGACCATCCCGCGCATCGGCCAGGGCCGCCAGTGGCCGTTCTGGCGCCTGGTGCTCGTCGAGCTGATGATGATGGGGGCGGTGTCCGGGGTCGCGGTGGCGCTGGCCGGCTCGGCCCCGCCCGTCGCGGAGACCGCGCCCGTGGACCCGACCCCGGCCTACCTCCTCACGGGTCACCAGCTGCCGCCCGCCCCGACGGCGCTGCACTGGCTCACGCAGTGGCGCATCAGTCCGATCACCGCGGCGGCCGCCCTCGCCGGGCTCGTGGTCTACCTGCGCTGGGTGCACCGGCTGCGAAGGCGGGGGGACCGCTGGCCGTGGGTCCGGACGCTGACGTGGGTCGCCGGGATGGTGGTCTTCGGCTGGACGACGAGCGGCGGGGCCAACGTGTACGGCCACGTGCTGTTCAGCGCGCACATGGTGCAGCACATGGTGCTGGTGATGGTGGTGCCGGTGCTCGTGGTGCTCGCCGCGCCCGTGACGCTCGCTCTGCGGGCGCTGCCCGCTCGCGTCTCGACCCACCCGGGCGACGCGTCCCGGGGGCCGCGCGAGTGGCTGCTGACGCTGGTGCAGAGCCGGGTGGCCGCGTTCTTCTCGAACCCGATCGTCGCGGCGGTGAACTTCGCCGGGTCGATGGTGGTCTTCTACTACTCGGACGTGCTGGGGTGGGCCCTGCGCACCCCCGAGGGGCACCTGTTCATGGTGGTGCACTTCAGCCTGGCCGGGTACCTGTTCGCCAACGCGCTCATCGGCATCGACCCCGGACCCAGGCGCCCTGGCTACCCGCAGCGGCTGCTGCTGCTGTTCGCGACGATGGCGTTCCACGCCTTCTTCGGCATCACCCTGATGAGCGGCAACGCGCTGCTCGCCGCCGACTGGTTCGGCCTCATGGGCCGGCCCTGGGGGCCGAGCGCCCTGGCGGACCAGCGCATCGGCGGCTCGATCGCCTGGGGCATCGGGGAGCTGCCCACGCTCGCGCTCGCCATCGGCGTCGCGGCCGCGTGGGCGCGGGACGACGAGCGCTCGGCGCGGCGCCGCGACCGGCGGGTGGCGCGCGACGGCGACACCGAGATGGACGACTACAACGCGATGCTGACGCGCCTCGCCGACCGCGACGCACCCCGCCCGCCCGGCTCCTCCTGACGGCTTCTGACGGTTCAGCCGCGGCGCGAGCCGCCGCCGTCGCGGGTGGGGAATCGCAGTGGGCGGAGGTGATAGACAGGGGCGCGTGACTGCCTTCGACGACCTCGAGTCCTACATCGCGCTTCCCCGACTGTCCGGCCTGGTGCTGTCGCCCGACGGCACGCGCCTGGTGACGGCGGTCTCGACGCTCGACCCCAAGTCGACCACGTACGTCACCGCGCTGTGGGAGGTCGACCCCGCCGGCGTCTCGCCCGCCAGGCGGCTGACGCGCAGTGCCAAGGGCGAGGGCGGTGCGGCGTTCACCCCCGCGGGAGACCTGCTGTTCACCTCGGGCCGCCCGGACCCGGAGTCCAAGGACGGGGACGACGAGGCCCCCGATCTGTGGCTGCTGCCGGCCGCCGGAGGGGAGGCGCGCGTCGTCGCGCACCGCAAGGCCGGGCTCGGCGACCTGGGCGTCGCGAAGGGCGCCGCCACGCTGGTGGTCAGCTCCGGTGTGCTGCCGCACGCCGGCGACGACGAGCAGGACGAACAGCTGCGCAAGGACCGCAAGGAGAAGAAGGTCGCCGCGATCCTCCACACCGGGTACCCGGTGCGGTACTGGGACCACGACCTCGGACCGGACGAGCCGCACTGGTTCGTCGGCACGCTCGACGCGGCGGCTGCGACAGCCGGAACCGCGGAGGCGAAGGTGGCGCTGACGGACGTGACGCCGGACGCCGGGCGGGCGCTCGACGAGCAGCACGCGGCGCTGAGCCCCGACGGCTCCACCCTCGTCACCGGTTGGACCGAGCCACGCGCCAGGGCCGACCAGCGCGTGTCCCTCGTGGCGATCGACGTCGCGACGAAGCAGCGGCGCACTCTGGTGTCCGACGAGGGCTACGACGTCTTCGGCCCGTCGATCTCGCCGGACGGCCGGTGGGTGGTGTTCCACCGCGAGTTCGTCGCCGCACCGGACCGCGCGCCGCACATCGACCTGGCGATCGTGCCGTCGGCGGGCGGGCAGGTGCGTCCCCTCACCGCGGGATGGGACCGCTGGCCGGACGCGGTGCAATGGCTGCCGGGCTCCGACGGCCTGCTGGTGGTGGCGGACGACGACGGCCGCGCGCCGGTGTTCCTCCTGTCGCTCGACGGCACGGTCACCCGCGTGACCAGCGACGACGCCACGTTCCACCACGTCCAGGTCGCACCGGACGGGCGCACCGCGTACGCCCTGCGCTCGTCGTACCTCTCCCCGGCCCACCCGGTGGCGATCGACCTGACCGCCGCGCTCCCGGTGGCGGCCGAGCCGCTCCCGGCCCCGGCGCCCCTGCCGGAGCTGCCGGGCCGGCTCGAGGAGATCGAGACCACGGGCCTGGACGGCACCCGGGTGCGCGCCTGGCTCGCGCTCCCGCACGACGCGTCGCCGGACCACAAGGCGCCCCTGCTGCTGTGGATCCACGGCGGACCCCTCGGGTCGTGGAACGACTGGTCGTGGCGCTGGTGCCCGTGGCTGCTCGTGGCCCGCGGCTACGCCGTGCTGCTGCCGGACCCGGCGTTGTCGCTCGGCTACGGCCAGGACTTCGTCCAGCGCGGCTGGGGCCAGTGGGGCGGCAACCCGTTCACGGACCTCATGGCAGCCACGGACAAGGCGCTGACCAGGGACGACGTGGATCCGCAGCGGACGGCGGCGATGGGCGGCTCGTTCGGCGGCTACATGGCGAACTGGGTGGCCGGCCACACCGACCGGTTCAAGGCGATCGTCACGCACGCGTCGTTGTGGGCGCTGGACCAGTTCGGCGGGACCACGGACGCCGCCTTCTACTGGCGCCAGGAGATGACGCCCCAGATGGCGCTGGAGAACTCCCCGCACCTCCACGTGGGGGACATCCGCACGCCGATGCTCGTGGTGCACGGCGACCACGACTACCGGGTGCCCATCGGGGAGGGCCTGCGGCTGTGGTACGAGCTGCTGAGCCACTCCCAGCTGGCGGCGGACGACGAGGGCCGCACGCCCCACCGGTTCCTCTACTTCCCCGACGAGAACCACTGGGTGCTCACCCCGCAGCACGCGGCCATCTGGTACGGCACGGTGTTCGCCTTCCTCGCCGAGCACGTGCTCGGCGACACCGTGGCGGAGTACCCCCGGCTGCTGGGCTGAGGAGCAGGATTCAGCCGGGTGATGTCACCCGATCGGCCCCTCCAGGGCACCGTTCGGCATGCCGTCTTCAGGGATGATGGGTCGGTGATCCGACCCGGCACGGAGGAGGGACGCGAGGTGGATCCACTCGTCGTACCCGTCGCCGGTGTGCTGGAGATCGCCGCGGCCGGCCGCAGGCTGGAGATGGCGCGCGACGTCGACGACGTGGCGGAGATCGCCGCGGAATGCGCCCTGGAGATCCTCGCCGCGTCGAGCGCGGCGCTGTGCCGCATCGCCCAGGACACGTGCCGGGTGCTCGCCGCCGCACCACCCTCGCGTGACGTGCGCGAGGTGCTGTGGGCGCAGACGTCGTCCCGTGCCGAGAACCGTCCCGCGCTGCGCTCGCTGATCCGCGAGCGCGCGCCGTGGCGTGCGGACGTCGCCGACCCGGAGTCGGACGCGACCGAGGTGACCACGCTCCGCGAGCTGGGTGTCACCGCAGCGCTCGGCGTGCCGGTGGTGGTCAACGGTGCCGTGTGGGGCGAGGTGACGGCGCTGCGCCGTCTCGAGGGTCACCCGTTCGGCGAGCGCGACGTCGCCGCCGCCGAGGTGCTGGCCGGGCTCGTGGCGGGCGCGATCGCGCGTGTGGACCTGGAGGGTCAGGTGCGCCACCTCGTCGCCGACGACCCGCTCACCGGCCTGG
>DASWOL010000243.1:0-5722 GCA_036398695.1 Cellulomonas sp.
TCACCTCGGTGGTTCCGGACTTCGCCGGGCTGCAGGTGTTCGACGCGAACATGCCGATCATCCGCCGGCTGCGTGAGGACGGCCGGCTGCTGCGGCAGGCGTCCTACGTGCACTCCTACCCGCACTGCTGGCGCTGCCGGAACCCGTTGATCTACAAGGCCGTCTCCTCGTGGTTCGTCAGGGTCACCGAGTTCCGGGACCGCATGGTCGAGCTGAACCAGCAGATCACCTGGGTGCCGGAGCACATCAAGGACGGGATCTTCGGCAACTGGCTCGCCGGCGCGCGCGACTGGTCGGTGTCCCGCAACCGCTACTGGGGCACGCCCATCCCGATCTGGGTGTCCGACGACCCGGCGTACCCGCGGACCGACGTCTACGGCTCGTTCGCCGAGCTGGAGCGCGACTTCGGCCGGCTGCCGCGCAACGAGGCGGGCGAACCGGACCTGCACCGGCCGTGGATCGACGAGCTGACGCGACCCAACCCGGACGACCCCACGGGCCGGGCCACGATGCGGCGCATCACCGACATCTTCGACGTGTGGTTCGACTCCGGGTCGATGCCGTACGCCCAGGTGCACTACCCGTTCGAGAACCGCGACTGGTTCGAGCACCACAACCCGGGCAACTTCATCGTCGAGTACATCGGGCAGACGCGGGGCTGGTTCTACCTGATGCACGTGCTGGCCACCGGTCTGTTCGACCGGCCGGCGTTCAGCTCGTGCGTGTCGCACGGAATCGTGCTCGGCGACGACGGCCGCAAGGCGTCCAAGTCGCTGCGCAACTTCCCCGACCCGATGGAGATGTTCGACACCCACGGCTCCGACGCGGTGCGCTGGGCCCTCATGAGCTCGCCCGTGCTGCGCGGCGGGAACCTCATCGTGGCCGAGGAGAACATCCGCGAGGGCGTGCGCCAGGTGCTGCTGCCCCTGTGGTCCACGTACTACTTCTTCACGTTGTACGCCGACGCGGCCGGCGGCGGGACCGGCTATGTGGCCAAGGCCGTCGCGCCGGAGCGTGTCAGCGGGCTGCCGCCCATGGACCGCTACCTGTTGGCGCACACGCACGACCTCGTGGTCGCCGTCACCGCGGCGATGGACACGTACGACATCGCCGGCGCGTGCGCCCTGGTGCGCGAGCACCTGGACGTGCTGACCAACTGGTACGTGCGCACGCAGCGTGACCGGTTCTGGGCGGAGGACGACGACGCGTTCGACACCCTGTACACCGCGCTCGAGGTGCTGGCCCGGCTGATCGCCCCGCTGGCGCCGATGGTGGCCGAGGAGATCTGGCGCGGTCTGACGGGCGGCCGCAGCGTGCACCTGACCGACTGGCCGGCGGCGGACGATCCCGCGCTGGTCGCCGACGAGGCTCTGACGGGCACCATCGACCAGGTGCGGCAGGCCGTGTCCACCGCGCTGGGGCTGCGCAAGGCGCACCAGATCCGCGTGCGCCAGCCGTTGCGCAGCCTGACGCTGGCCGTGACGGGCGACCTGGCGCAGACCGCCCGCTACACCGACCTGCTGGCCGGCGAGCTCAACGTCAAGCGCATCGACCTGGTGCGCGACGACCAGGAGGCGCGCATCCGCTATGGCATCTCCCGGCGCCTGTCGGTCAACGCGCGGGCCGTCGGTCCGCGCCTGGGCCGTGCGGTGCAGGCGGTCATCCGCGCCGCCAAGGACGGGTCCTGGCACGAGAATCGAGACGGGCAGGTCGTCGTCGTCGTCGAGGGCGAGACCGTGCCGCTGTCACCGGGCGAGTACGAGCTGACGACCGTGGTCGACGAGCACGCGGGCCCCGACGTGGCGGCGGCCGTGCTGCCGGGCGGCGCCGGCTTCGTCGTGCTCGACCTCGCGCTGGACGGTGAGCTGCGCGCCGAGGGAGTCGCCCGCGACGTGGTGCGTGCCGTGCAGGACGCCCGCAAGGCGGCCGGTCTCAACGTCTCCGACCGGATCGACCTCGCGCTCGGCGTGCCGGCCGAGCAGGTGTCCGCGATCGAGACGCACCGCGGGTTCGTGGCGCGCGAGACGCTGGCGGTCTCGCTCGTCGTGCGGCCGGCCGACGAGGTCACGGTGGAGCTGGAGGTGGCGCAGGCATGACGCAACGTTCGCCGGGAGCGGACCACAACCGGGACGAGGCGGCACGCGCCGCCCGCGAGGCTGCCGACGAGGTGTACCGAGGCATCCTCGAGCGGGCCCCCGAGCACGAGATCGACCCGACCCTCGACCGCGTGCGGGAGGTGTGCGAGCTGCTGGGCGACCCGCAGCTCGACTACCAGGTGATCCACGTCACCGGCACGAACGGCAAGACGTCGACGACGCGGATGATCGAGCGGCTGGTGCGCGAGCACGGCCTGCGGACCGGGCGGTTCACGTCCCCGCACCTGACGCGGGTGACCGAGCGCATCGCCATCGACGGCGAACCCATCTCCGACGAGGACTTCGTCCGGGTGTGGCAGGACGTCGCCCCGTACGTCCACATCGTCGACCAGCGGAGCCTGGAGCGCGGCGGACCGCGGCTGAGCTTCTTCGAGGTGTTCACCGTGATGGCGTTCGCGGCCTTCGCCGACGCGCCGGTCGACGTCGCCGTGGTCGAGGTGGGCATGGGCGGACGCTGGGACTCGACGAACGTGGTCCACTCGCAGGTCCAGGTGATCGCACCGGTCTCGATGGACCACGAGCGCTACCTCGGCCACACGCTCGCCGAGGTCGCCGGCAACAAGGCCGGGATCATCGAGGACGGCGGCACGGTCGTCGTCGCGCGGCAGGACGAGGTGGCCGAGGGCGTCATCCTCGCCGAGGCCGCCACCAAGGGCGCGCGTGTGATCCGCGAGGACGTCGACATCGCCGTCACCGAGCGGGTGGTGGCTGTCAGCGGGCAGATGGTGATGCTGCGCGGCCTGGGCGGCGTATACACCGACATCTACCTGTCGCTGCACGGCGAGCACCAGGCGCACAACGCGCTGCTGGCGCTGATCGCCAAGGAGGCGCTGCTCACCGGGGGCGCGGCCCTCGACGCCGGGGTGGTCGAGGCGGCGTTCGGCGACGCCTCCTCGCCGGGCCGGCTCGAGGTGGTGCGCACGTCGCCGACGGTGCTCGTCGACGGCGCGCACAACCCGAACGGAGCCGAGGCGCTGGTCGCCGCGCTGGGCGAGGCGTTCGCGTTCGACCGGCTGGTCGGCGTGGTGGCGGTGATGAACGACAAGGACCCCGAGCGGCTGCTCGGGGTGCTCGAGCCGGCGCTCGACGAGATCGTCGTCACGCACGCCGGCACGTCCCGCTCGATGGATGTCGACGAGCTGGCGGAGATCGCCGAAGAGGTCTTCGGACCCGACCGCGTGCACCGCGCCGAGCGGCTCGACGACGCGTTGACGCTCGCGGTCGAGCGCGCCGAGTCGGAGGTCGAGCACGGGGCCGGTGTGCTCGTCACCGGGTCGCTCTACCTGGTCGCCGAGGCGCGGATCCTGCTCGGCCGGCCGTGACGTCGATCGGCCCGGCCGTGGCCTGGGTCGGGCCGGCGGTCGTCGCGCCGTTGTCGGCGGTCGTCGCGCTGTTGTCGGCAGTTGTCGGCAGTTGTCGGCTCAGCAGTCGCGCGAAGGTTGCCGTTTGCCAACGTTTCCGGACCGAGACGCCGAGGCGATGCCTCGTCGTCTAGGGTCGGCAGCGTGCCCCGCACCGTGGGTCCGGCCTGCCCGCTCGTCTCCGGCGCCGCGAATCCCCGTGCGTGGCGACCCGGAGGAGGAGCATGACGCTGGACGTGGGCTGGGCGCTGGGCTGGGTGCGGGGCGCGGCGAAGTCGATCTCCGAGCACCGTGACGAGCTGATCGAGCTCGACCGGCAGATCGGCGACGGTGACCACGGGTCGAACCTCGACCGCGGCTTCACGGCCGTGGTCGCCCGCCTCGACGCGCTGGAGGTCCCGCCGGCTCAGGTGGGGGACGTGCTGCGGCTCGTGGCGACCACGCTGATGTCGACCGTCGGCGGCGCGGCCGGGCCGTTGTACGGCACCGCGTTCCTGCGGGCGGCGAAGACGGCCGCAGCCGCCGACCTCGACGCGACGGCGATCGTCGCGCTGCTGGAGGCCGCGCTGGACGGCATCGTGACGCGTGGCAACGCCTCGCCGGGTGAGAAGACGATGGTGGACGCCTGGGCGCCGGCGGTCGACGCGGCTGTCGAGGCGGCGGACAACGGCGCGTCGCCGGCGGGCGTGCTCGCCGCGGCGGGCGTCGCGGCCGAGGCCGGGGCGCTGGCGACCATCCCGCTGGTCGCGACGAAGGGTCGCGCGTCGTACCTCGGGCAGCGGTCGGCGGGTCATCTGGACCCGGGGGCGCGCTCGAGCGAGCTGATCCTGCGGGCGGCAGCGGAGGCCGCCGCGGCGGCGTGAGCGCCACCGGCGCCGAGGGACCCGCGGGGCCCCGCACCGAGATCCGGCGCAAGCGCCCGGCGACGATCGTGTTCGCCGAGGCGATGCTGGTGCTCGAGGCGGTGCTCGTCGTCTTCGCGACGCTCGTCGCCTACGGGCTGCGGGTGGCATCGCCCGGCGTCGTGTGGGGGGCCGGTCTCGGGCTCGCCGTGGTGCTCGCCCTGCTCTCGGGCGTCCAGAGGTGGCACCGGGGACGTGTCGCCGGTTCGGTGGCGCAGGTGGTGATGCTGGCCGGCGGGTTCGTCGTCCCGATGATGTTCCTCATCGGCGGCCTGTTCGTCGTCCTGTGGGTTGCGATGCTGCGCCTGGGTGCGCGCATCGACCGGGAACGGGCCGTGTTCGACGCCGCCCACCCCGACGCGGTCGAGCCGCCGCGACCCCCGCGCGCGCACTGACTGGTACGGTGCACCGGCGACCTGTCGCACGGGCGGTGGTGTCGGGCGGCTCGCGCGCCGGCCCCGACGACGGATCCGTCACCGGCTGCGGCACCCAAGGCCCGGCCGCGGGGCCGATAGGGTGCCGTCCATGGCCGACCTGCAGCGCACCCTGGTCCTCGTCAAGCCCGACGGCGTGCGGCGGGGGGACGTCGGCGAGGTGCTGCGCCGTATCGAGACGAAGGGCTACGCGCTCGTGGCGCTGGAGCTGCGGACCGCGGACCCGGCCCTGCTCGAGGAGCACTACGCGGAGCACGCCGGCAAGCCCTTCCTGGCTCCTCTCGTCGATTTCATGGCGTCCGGCCCGCTCGTCGCGGCCGTCGTCGAGGGGCACGGCGTGATCGAGGGGTTCCGAGCCCTGGCGGGCGCGACGAACCCGACCACGGCGGCGCCTGGCACCATCCGCGGCGACCTCGCCCGCGACTGGGGCACCTCGGTGATCGAGAACGTGGTGCACGGCTCCGACTCGCCGGAGTCGGCCGCCCGCGAGATCGCCCTGTGGTTCCCGGCTCTGACAGGCTCCTGACCCGCCTCCCCGACACCCGCCTCCCCGATCCCGCCGCCCGTCCCGCCTAGGCTGCCCCCGTGCACCTGAAGACCCTGACGCTGCGCGGGTTCAAGTCGTTCGCCTCGGCGACGACGCTGACCCTCGAGCCCGGGATCACGTGCGTCGTCGGTCCCAACGGGTCCGGCAAGTCCAACGTCGTCGACGCGCTGACCTGGGTGATGGGGGAGCAGGGCGCCAAGACCCTGCGCGGCGGCACCATGGAGGACGTCATCTTCGCCGGCACGTCCGCGCGCCCCCCGCTGGGCCGCGCCGAGGTGTCGCTGACCATCGACAACGCCGACGGCCACCTGCCGATCGAGTA
>DASWOL010000244.1:0-31973 GCA_036398695.1 Cellulomonas sp.
TGGATCTCACGGACCGACGGGCTGGTGTTCGGCTACGAGGAGGCGCTCGGCTACTGCGTCGCACCGTCGCTGGTGCGCGACAAGGACGGCATCTCCGCGTCGCTGCGCGTGGCCACCCTCGCCGCCGCGCTCAAGGCGCAGGGCCGCGGGCTGGTGGACCAGCTCGACACCATCGCCCGCCGCCACGGCCTCTACCTCACCGGGCAGGTGGCGGCGCGGTTCGACGACCCGGCGAGGATCGCCGCCGTCGTCGACCGGCTGCGCACCGCGGCGCCGACCACCCTCGCCGGCTCGCCGGTCACCAGGGTGACGGACCTGTCGGCCGGGGTGGACGGCCTGCTGCCCACCGACGGCTTCCGGCTGTTCACCGAGGCCGACGACCGCGTCGTGGTGCGCCCCAGCGGCACCGAGCCGAAGGTGAAGTGCTACCTCGAGGTCGTCGTCCCGCTCGCGCCGGCCGCGCCCGACGAGGACGTCGCCGCCGCCCGCGCCACGGCGCGCCACCGCCTCGACGCCCTCGCCGCCGACATCCGGACCGCTCTGGACCTGCCCACGGGCTGAGGGCGCACCGACCCGCACCCGCCGAGCCAGGCGGGGCGGGGTCGGGTGGCGCTCGGTCAGTAGCTGGTGTCGGCCAGCACCTCGGCCGGCTGCTCCTCGTCGAGCCCGGCCAGCACGGCCGCGGTCGCCGAGACGCCGAGCCGTGTCGCACCCGCGTTGATCATCGCGATCGCGTCCGCGGCGGTGCGGATGCCCCCGGAGGCCTTGATGCCCAGCCGCCCGCCGATGGTGCCGGCCATGATGTCGACGGCACGCACCGACGCCCCGCCCGCCGGGTGGAAGCCGGTCGACGTCTTGACGAAGTCCGCGCCGGCCGAGGCCGCGGCCCGGCAGGACTCGATGATCTCGTGGTCGGACAGCGCGGCCGTCTCGAGGATCACCTTGAGCACCGTCGGGCGAGGGGCGGCGGCGCGCACCGCGAGGATGTCCGCCTCGACGTCGGCGAACCGGCGCTCCTTGGCGGCGCCGATGTCGATGACCATGTCGACCTCGTCGGCACCGTCGGCCACCGCGCGGGCCGCCTCGGCGGCCTTGATCTCGGTGGTGTGCTTGCCCGAGGGGAAGCCGATCACCGTGGTCACCCGGACCTTGCGCCGGCCGTGCTCGTCCACCGGGACGTCCAGTGGCAGGAACGAGGGCGAGACGCACACCGAGTACGCGCCGAGCCGGATCGCCTCGGCCACCGCGTTGTCGACGTCCGCCCGCGTCGCCTCGGGCTTGAGCAGCGTGTGGTCGACGAAGTTCGCGAGCGCCGCCGCGTCCAGCCGGTGGTGGCCGCTCTCGAAGGTGATGTCGTGGTTCATGCCTGGTGCCTCCCGCCAGTGGCCCGGGCGTACCCGGGCGTGATGATCTCGTCGATGAGTGCGGTCCGTACGTCCTCGTGGACGAACGCGTGGTGCGCTGCGGTCAGGGTGACCTGCCGCAGGTCCGCCAGGGTCCAGTCGGCCTGCTCGACGAGGGCGGCGAACTCCGCGCTCATCGACGTGCCGGACTGCAGGCGGTTGTCGGTGTTCACCGTCACGGCGAAGCCGAGGCGGAGCAGGTGCGTGATCGGGTGCTCCGCGACCGACGCGACGGCGCCCGTGTGGACGTTGCTCGTCGGGCACAGCTCCAGCGGCACCCGCCGGTCACGCACCCAGTGCGCGAGGTTGCCGAGCGTCGAGCCGTCGACGTCGTCGGCGATCCGCATCCCGTGGCCCAGCCGGCTGGCGCCCACCCGCAGCGCCCCGGCGATCGAGCCGAGCCCGTCGGCCTCACCGGCGTGGGCGGTGGCGGGCAGCCATGCGCCGTGCACCACGTCGAACGCCGTCACGTGCCGGTCCGCGGGAAAGCCCGCCTCCGGCCCCGCGATGTCGAAGCCGACCACCCCACGGTCGCGGTAGGCCACCGCCAGCGCGGCGACCTGGTCCCAGCGGTCCGCTTGGCGCATCGCGGTCAGCAGGCCGCGCACGACGATGGTGCGACCCCGCGCGGCCGCGGCCTGGACCCCGTCCTGGTAGCCCGCCAGCACGGCGTCCACCACCTGCTCGAGCGTGAGGCCGCGCTCCGTGTGCAGCTCGGGGGCGAACCGCGACTCGGCGTAGACCACGCCGTCGTCGGCCAGGTCCTCGACCGCCTCGCGGGCCACGCGGCGCAGCCCGTCGGCGGTCTGCATCACGCCGGCCGTGTGCGCGAACGTCTCCAGGTAGCGCTCGAGCGACCCGGAGTACGCCGCCGCGCGGAACCAGGTGCCCAGCTCGTCGGGATCGGTGGTGGGCAGCTGGTGCCCCAGGTCGGCGGCGAGGTCGACGACCGTCGCCGGCCGCAGGCCGCCGTCCAGGTGGTCGTGCAGCAGCACCTTCGGCAGGCCGGGGATCGCGGCCAGCAGGTCCCGCCGCCGGTCGGCACCGGTGGACGGGACCTGCATGGACCCTTCGGGCGACTCGCCTGCTTCTGCCCGACCGGCCGGCTGGCTCGTCATGCGCTCACCGTAGTGCTCAGCCCCGGCGTTCAGTCGTCGTCGACGTCGTCGTCGGCGGGAACCTCGGTGTCCTGGTCGACCACGTCCGCCTCGTCCGCACGGTCGTCGAGGTCGCCTCGCGGGAAGTCCGGGGCGTAGTCCTCCGGATCGGTCGACGGCTCGTCGGACGCGGCGTCCGGGTCACCCAGTCGCCTCGGCTCGTCGGGACCCACCGGCACCAGCCCGGCATCGCGCCAGGCATCCGCCCCAGGAACGGTGCTCATCGCCCCACCTCCCCTGCGCGTCGCTCCACGTCGAGCTCCAAGAGCCCATCCTGACCCGCAGCCGTCGGCGCCGCCACCCCCGATGGTCCCTTGGGTGGGCGCGCCGCCGCCCCCTACACTTGCCTCCCCTTCTCGGCAAGTGTCGCCCGTCCGGGCGGTGCGGCCGAGGATCTCGGGGGCGCCGCCGGCGGGTGCCCCCAGCCCCCAGCAGGTCAGGCGATGCGGGCGAGGAGCAGGGGGCGCCGGGCAGGGGCTTCGTCGCGCACGACGAAGGTGTCCGCGAGCGCCTCGGTGGCGCGCGCGAAGCGCTCCGGGGTGTCCGTGTGCAGCCGGGCGATCACCTGGCCTGCGACCACGTGGTCCCCCTGGCGCGCCAGCAGCTCCACCCCCGCGCCGGCCTGCACCGCGTCCTCCTTGCGGGCCCGTCCGGCGCCGAGACGCCAGGCCGCGACGCCCACCGCCATCGCGTCCACCTCGGCGAGCACGCCCGTCGCGACGGCGCGGACCTCCTGCGTCTGCCGTGCCACCGGCAGCGGCGCGTCGGGATCGCCGCCCTGAGCCCGGATCATCGCGCGCCAGGAGTCCATGGCGCGCCCGTCCGCCAGCGCGGCGGCCGGGTCCTCGCCGGGCCGGCCGGCGGCCGCCAGCATCTCCTGTGCCAGGGCGATCGTCAGCTCGACGACGTCGGCCGGGCCGCCACCGGCGAGCACCTCGACCGACTCGCGGACCTCGAGCGCGTTGCCCGCGGTCAGGCCGAGCGGGGTGTCCATGTCCGTCAGCAGCGCCACCGTCTTCACGCCGGCGTCGGTGCCCAGCGCCACCATCGTCTCGGCGAGCTCGCGCGCGCGGGCCTCGTCGTGCATGAACGCGCCGGAGCCCACCTTGACGTCCAGCACCAGGGCGCCCGTGCCCTCCGCGATCTTCTTGCTCATGATCGAGCTCGCGATCAGCGGGATCGCCTCGACGGTGCCCGTCACGTCGCGCAGCGCGTAGAGCTTGCGGTCCGCCGGCGCCAGGCCGGTGCCGGCCGCACAGATCACCGCGCCCACCGAGCCGAGCTGGGCGAGCATCTCGTCGTTCGTCAGTGCCGCGCGCCAGCCGCGGATCGACTCCAGCTTGTCCAGCGTGCCGCCGGTGTGCCCCAGCCCGCGGCCGGACAGCTGCGGCACCGCCACCCCGAACACCGCCACGAGCGGTGCCAGCGGCAGCGTGATCTTGTCCCCGACGCCACCCGTCGAGTGCTTGTCGGCGGTGGGGCGGCCCAGCCCCGAGTAGTCCAGCCGCTCGCCGGACGCGATCATCGCCGCCGTCCACCGCGCGATCTCGGTGCGTGACATGCCGTTGAGCAGGATCGCCATGAGCAGCGCGGACATCTGCTCCTCGGCGACCACGCCACGCGTGTACGCGTCGACCACCCAGTCGATCTGCGCGTCGGTGAGGGGCCGACCGTCTCGCTTGGCGACGATGACGTCGACGGCGTCGAACCGCTCCGCGCTCACGGTCGCACCGCCAGGTCGTCAGGCCCGAACGCACCGGGCAGCACCTCGTCCATCGTCCGCACCCCGGCCGCCGTCTCGATGAGCAGGGTGCGGCCGCCGTGCTCGAAGAGCAGCTGCCGACACCGCCCGCACGGGGCGAGGATCTCGCCGCGCCCGTCGACGCAGGTGAACGCCACCAGGCGCCCGCCGCCGCTCGCGTGCAGGGCCGAGACCAGCCCGCACTCGGCGCACAACGTCACGCCGTACGAGGCGTTCTCCACGTTGCAGCCGGCCACGACGCGGCCGTCGTCGACCAGCGCCGCCGCCCCGACCGGGTAGTGCGAGTAGGGCGCGTAGGCGTGCGCCATGGCCGCAGTGGCCGCCGCGCGCAGCGCGGACCAGTCGACATCCGTCACGTCACTCCTTGATGTACGGCGTGCCGTCCGCCGCCGGCGCCCGGGAGCGCCCGACGAAGCCCGCGACCGCGAGCACCGTGACCACGTACGGCAGCATGAGCATGAACTGGCTCGGCACGGGGGCCCCGACCACGGACAGCGTGCCCTGGAGGTTGGTCGCCGCGCCGAAGAGGAGCGCGGCCATCGCGGCGCGCACCGGGTCCCACTTGCCGAAGATCACGGCGGCCAGGGCGATGTACCCGGCGCCGGCGGTCATCTCACGGCCGAACGACGAGATCGACACCACCGTGTAGAACGCGCCGCCGACGCCGACCACCGCACCCGCGATCGCCAGCGCCCGGTACCGGACGCGCTCCACCTTGATGCCGACCGTGTCGGCGGCCTGCGGGTGCTCGCCGACCGCGCGCAGCCGCAGCCCCCAGCGGGTGCGGTACAGCGCGAACCACACCACCGGCACCGCGACGTACATGACGTACACGAGGATCGTCTGCCGGAACAGGGCGGGACCGATCACCGGGATGTCCGACAGCCCCGGGATCGCCACCCGCAGGAACCGGGTGGTGGTGTTGAGCCGCTGCCCGCTGGGCACCAGCACCTGCGAGTAGAGGAAGTCCGTCAGCCCGTACACCAGCACGTTGAGCACCACGCCGACGATCACCTTGTCGACCTTGTACGTGATGGTGAACACGCCGAGCACCAGGGCGACGAGCACGCCCGCAACGATCGCGGCGAGGAGCCCGACGAACGGGTTGTGCGTCAGGGAGCCGAAGATCGCCGCGCCGAACGCACCGAACAGCAGCTGACTCTCGATGGCGATGTTCACCACGCCGGCACGCTCGCCGATCACGCCGCCCAGCGCACCGAACACGAGCGGCACGGCCAGCAGCACGGAGCCGCCGACGAGCGAGACCACCGGGAACTCCGCGGACGAACCGGCTCCGGCCCACGCGAGGAAGCCGACGATGGCCGCCAGCGCGAACACGAGGGGCAGCCACATCGGCGCCTTGCGCCGCTGCACCACGAACGCGACGGCACCCAGGGTGAGCACGGCGAGCACCACGACGCTCAGCCAGGCCGTGGTCATGCCGTCCACCGACAGCGTGGGGACCTGCACCCGGTCGGAGCTCTCGGCGAACCGGAAGTGCGTGTAGCCGTGACGGGGGTCGAGCGCGTACAGCAGCGCGGCCAGCACCGTGATGATGCCCAGCGCGATCGGCGTCTTGCGGCTGACGACGACGACGTGCCGCAGGTCCGCCGAGACGGACTCGGACGGCGCGGGGGCGGTGAGGGTGCTCACGCCGCCACCTCCGCCGGCCGCGCCGCACCGCGCTTGGCGCGCCTGGTGCGGGGCCCGGGCTGCGGCAGCCGGAACACGGCGCGGACCAGGGGCGGGGCGGCGATGAACAGGACGATGAGCGCCTGGACCACCTGGACGATCTCGATGGGTACGCCCTGCGCGGCCTGCATCGTGGCGCCGCCCGCCTTGAACGCCCCGAACAGGATGGCCGCCCCGAGCACCCCGAACGGCGAGGACCGCCCCAGCAGGGCGACCGTGATCGCGTCGAACCCGACGCCGGCGTCGATGCCGTCGCCGAACCCCGTGGTCGTCGTGCCGAGCACCTGGGTCACCCCGGCCAGGCCGACGAGCGCGCCACCGACGAGCATCGAGTAGATCGTCGTGCGCCTGACGTCGATGCCGGCCACCCGCGCCGCGGCCGGGTTCTCGCCCACCGCCCGGAACTGGAAGCCCAGCTTCGAGCGCTCCAGCAGCCACCACGCCACGGCGACCGCGACGAGGGCGAACACGAAGCCCCAGTGCAGCGGCAGGCGCGGGCCGAACAGGTGCGGCATGATCGCGCTGCTCTTCATCGGCGGCGTCTTCGGGTTCGACGAACCGGGGGCCTGGAGCAGGCCGGGCGTGGCGAGCAGATAGCCGAGGATGTAGAAGGCGACGTAGTTGAGCATGATCGTGACGATCACCTCGTGCGCCCCGGTGGTCGCCTTGAGGACGCCCGCGATCCCCGCCCAGACCGCGCCGGCCACGAGTCCGGCGACGATGGCGACCACCATGTGGAGCACCGGCGGCAGGTCGACCGCGAACCCGATCCAGCCGCCGGCGATCGCGGCCGCGAGCATCTGGCCGCGGCCACCGATGTTGAACAGGCCGGACCGGAACCCGAGCGCCACGCCGAGCCCGGCCGTGATGAGCGGCGTCGCCTGCGTCAACGTGTTCGTCAGCGAGTAGATCTGCGAGACGAAGTCCTTCTTGTCGTAGTTCCAGATCGCACCCCGGAACAGCGACGAGTAGGCACCGCCGACCGCCTTGCCGACCGCGGCGAACGTGTCCGACGGGCGGCTGCCGAAGTAGCCGATCGCCGTGCGGACCCCCTCGTCCGTCGCGGCGATCATGATGGATCCGACGAGCACCGCCAGCACGATCGCGCCGAGCGAGACCGCCCAGCTTCCCGACACGATCCGGCGGAACGCCTCGCGCCAGCGGTCGTCCTCCTTGGCGGGCTGCTCCGACGGCGCCGTCGCCGTGTCCTGCGCGCTCATGCGGCCACCGTCCCCTCGGGCACGACGCCCGCCATCATCAGACCGAGCTGGTCCCACGCCGTGGTCGCGGGCACGATGCCGATCACCTTGCCTCGGTACATGACGAGGATCCGGTCGCCGAGCGCGGCAGCCTCGTCCAGCTCGGTCGCGACGACCACCACGGGAACTCCCGCGTCGCGCGCGGCGACGATGCGCTTGTGGATGAACTCGATCGAGCCCACGTCGACGCCGCGGGTCGGCTGCGCCGCCACGAGGAGCTTGAGCTCGCGCGACAGCTCACGTGCGACGACGACCTTCTGCTGGTTGCCGCCGGACAGCTGCCCGACCGGCTCGGCGATGCCCTGGGTGCGGATGTCGAACTCCTCGACCGCTCCGCGGGCGAACTCGTCGCGCACGCCGAGCTGGAGCGCACCGCCCCGGACGAACGGCGGCCCGTCGACGCGGTCCAGCACGAGGTTCTCCGCCACCGAGAACGACCCGACGAGGCCGTCGGTCGAGCGGTCTTCGGGGATGTAGCCGACACCCGCGTCGAGCACGCCCCGCACGGTCCTGCCGAGCAGCTCCTGCCCGGCCAGCCGAACCGAACCGGCGGCGGGCGCCAGCCCGGCGAGCGCCTCGGCGAGCTCGGTCTGCCCGTTGCCCTGCACGCCGGCGACGACGAGCACCTCGCCGCCACGCACGGTGAACGACACGTCGTCGACCAGCACGGCGCCGTGCGGGTCGCTGACCGTCAGGCCCGAGACCTCCAGCAGCGCGTCGGAGTACCGCGGCGGGTCCTTGTGCACGGTGAGCTCGACCGCGCGGCCGACCATCAGCGACGCCAGCTCGGCGTCGCTGGCGCCGGGCTGGGCCTCGCCGACGATCGCACCGCGCCGGACGACCGTGATGCGGTCCGCGACCTCGCGGACCTCACGGAGCTTGTGGGTGATGAAGACGATCGCCGCCCCCGAGTCCCGCAGCTGGCGCATGATCGCCATGAATTCGTCGGTCTCCTGCGGCGTGAGCACCGCCGTGGGCTCGTCGAACACCAGGATCTGGGCCTCGCGGGACAACGCCTTGATGATCTCGACGCGCTGCTGCACGCCGACCGGCAGGTCCTCCACGAGGGCGTCCGGGTCCACGTGGAACCCGAAGCGGGCCGCGATCTCGCGGACCTGGGCCCGCGCTGCCTCGAGGTCGAGCCGCACGCCCTTGGTCTGCTCGTGGCCGAGCATGACGTTCTCCGCCACGGTGAACACGGGGATCAGCATGAAGTGCTGGTGCACCATGCCGATGCCCGCCGCGATCGCGTCGCCCGGGCCTGAGAAGTGCTGCGCGGCGCCGTCCAGGACGATCTCGCCCTCGTCGGCTTGGTAGAGGCCGTACAGGACGTTCATCAGGGTCGTCTTGCCGGCGCCGTTCTCACCGAGCAGGCAGTGGATCTCGCCCGGCTCGACCGTGAGGTCGATGTGATCGTTCGCGACGAGCGCACCGAAGCGCTTCGTGATGCCGCGCAGCTCGAGCTTCATGTCCCGTTCCCTCGGCCCGACGGTGGACGTGCGCAGACACGCTACCGGGGAGGCCGCAGCTGCGACCTCCCCGGCAGCGTTCGAGTCACTTGTCGAGGTACGAAGTGACCTTCACCTTGCCGTCGATGATGTCCTGCTTGAGCTGCGTGACCTCGGTGACGAGCGCCGGGTCGACCTTCGACTCGTAGTCGTGCAGCGGGGCGATGTCCACGCCGCTGTTCGCCAGCGTGCCGATGTACGCGGTCGGGTCGAAGTCACCCTTGGCCGCGGCCGTCACGGTGTCGTACGACGAGGTGTCCATCTTCTTCTCGATCGAGGTGAGGATGTACTTGTCGACGTTCGGGTCGGTGACGTACTGGTCCGCGTCCACGCCGATCATCGCGATGTCCTTGCCGGAGTCCTGGATCGCCGCGAGCGCCGACTGGTAGATGGGACCGCCCACGGGGAGGATCACGTCCACACCCTGGTCGATGACCTGCTGTGCGACGCCCTTGGCCGTGTCGTTGGCGTCGAACCCGCCGGTGAACAGACCGTTGGTGCCGTCCCAGCCGACCACCTGGACGCTCTTGCCCTTCTGCTGGTTGTAGTACTTCACGCCCTGCAGGAAGCCGTCCATGAAGATCGTGACGGTCGGGTACGGCTGGCCGCCGAACGTGCCGACCTTGCCGACCTTCGAGTAGCCCGCGGCCAGGTAGCCGGCCAGGAACGCGGCCTGAGCCGTGTCGTAGAGGATCGGCTTGATGTTCGGGGCGTCGGTCTTGCCGTCCTGGTTGTTGTCGGCGGCGTCGTCGATGAGCGCGTACTTCAGGGTCGGGTTGGCCTGGGCGGCCGTCACGGTGTCGGCCGAGAGGTTGAACCCGACCGCGAAGATGAGGTTGCAGTTCTCGGTCGCCATCGCCTGGAGGTTCGGCGCGTAGTCGGTGGCCGCGTTGGACTGGGCGGACGCGAACTGGGCACCGAGGTCCTTGGTGGCCTTCTGGACGCCCTCGAACGAGAGCTGGTTGAAGCTCTTGTCGTCGAACCCACCGGCGTCGGAGACGATGCACGCCTTGAAGTTGATCGGCGTCGCGGACGGGGTCGCCGCCGCGGTCGTCTCGGTTCCGCCGCTGCTCGCCCCGGCGGACGGTGTCGTCGTCGGTGCGGAACCACAGGCGGCGAGTGCGAGCGCCGCGACCGTTCCGATCGCGGCCATGCTCAGAATCTTCTTCACGGACTCTCCTGGTCGTCGTGCCCAGGCCGAGGGGCCAGATCCGCCCCACGGCGGCGCATCGTTGAGCCGCCGTGGGGGCGGGGGCCGACCGGCACTAATCGCAACGACCCTAGTGAGCGACGGATGTCCTGGCGATGACGCAGGGGCGTCGGGAGGGCATCCGTTACCGCATTGGTACATCGGATCGCAGCGTGGACGGAGCCCGGGTCACGCGCAGCCCGGCCGGGACCGGCTCAGTGCCGCCCGGCGAGGAGCGCGGCGCGTGCGAGCACCAGCGAACCGGCCTCGATCGCGCGCTCGTCGACCCGCAGGTCGCCCTGGTGGATGTCGTAGGTGTGGCCACCCGGCACACGCGTGCCGAGCCGCGCCATCGCCCCCGGCACGCGCGTCAGGTACCACGCGAAGTCCTCGCCGCCGAGCGACTGCTCCGTCAGCTCCACCGCCTCCGGGCCGAGCACGTCGCGGATCGCGGCCTCGAGCAGCCCGGTGCTCGCCTCCTCGTTGACCACCGGCGGCACGCCCCGCTGGCACCGCACCTCGAGCTCGACCCCGTAGGGCTCGACCACCTCGCGCACCGCGGCCTCGAACACCTCTGCGGCAGTCTCCCAGGCGCGCACGTCCAGGCACCGCAGGGTCCCGGTGACCATGCCCGACGACGGGATGGCGTTGGCCGCACTGCCCGCCCGCACCGACCCCCAGGTGAGGTTGACGCCGGAGCGCGGGTCGAGGCGGCGGCCCAGCACAGCTGGCACCTGGGTGATCACCTGGCCGAGCGCGAACACGACGTCCGCCGTCAGGTGCGGCCGTGACGTGTGGCCGCCCGGCCCACGCAGCGTGACGTGCACCTGGTCGGACGCCGACGTGATGGGCCCGATCCGGGTGCCGAGACGCCCGACGTCGACCTTCGGGTCGCAGTGCAGCGCGAAGATGCGGCTCACCCCGTCCAGCGCGCCGGCGCCCATGACGTCGATGGAGCCGCCCGGCTGCACCTCCTCGGCCGGCTGGAAGATCAGCCGCACGCCGCTGGCCAGCTCGCCGCCGGCGGCCAGGTCCGCGAGCGCCAGCCCGGCGCCGAGGACGGCGGCGGTGTGGACGTCGTGGCCGCAGGCGTGCGCGACGGCGCGGGCGGTGGACACGTAGGGCTCGCCGCAGGTGTCCGGCACCGGCAGCGCGTCGATGTCGGCGCGCAGCGCGACGAGCCGGGACCGCGCGCTCGTGGGTCCGATGTCGCACATGAGGCCCGTGCCCGGGAACAGCGTCGGCGTCAGCCCGGCGGCGGCCAGGCGGTCGGCGACCACCGTCGTGGTGCGCTCCTCGGTGCGGCCGAGCTCGGGGTGGGCGTGCAGGTCGCGGCGCAGGGCGACCATCTCGTCGCGGTGCGCCGCGACGAGGGCGTGCAGCCGCACGACGGCGGGGTCCTCGGGCACCGGGACGAGCGACGTCACCGGGGCGACGGGCTCGGCGGCACTGGGCACGCGCGGGAGCGCCGGGCGTGGCAGGTCGTCGTGCCCGCTGTCGTCCCCGCCGGCACTCCCGGCGACTGCTCGCGAACCTTCGTCGTGCCCCACCGGCTGCGCCACCACTCGTCCATTGTCCCCACGTCCGAGGCACGCCGCGTCCCGGTACGGGTTCGCCCCGGACGTGACGCACCGCGGCATCGCGGCGTCGCCGGCAGGGCAAACCTCCGGGTGCGGCCCTCGTCGGACGACGCCCCGACGGGGGCGGGGTCGCGGGCGGCGACCTCGGCGGCTACAGGAGGTCGTCGCGGCCGGCGGCCCGCCAGGCGTCGACCGCCGCCTTGACCGCCTGCGCGTGCGCCGTGGTGGTCACCAGCACGGCGTCCGCGGTGTCGACGACCACGGCGTCCGGAACACCGATCACGCTGATGGTCCGGCCCGCCGTGACCACGAGCGCGCCGTCCGCGCCGATCCGCAGCACCGCGTCGTCGTCCCCCAGCGTGCGGGCGCCCGACGAGGCCAGCAGGCCCGCCAGCGAGGCGAAGTCGCCGACGTCGTCCCAGCCGAAGGCGCCCGGCACCACCGCGACGCCGCCGGCGGCGGCGACCGGCTCGGCGATCGCGTGGTCGATGGCGATCTTCGTCAGCCCCGGCCACGTCGCCGCCAGCTCGTCGTCACGCCCCGGCCCGTCCCAGGCGGCGGCGATCCGGCGCACCCCGGAGGCCAGCGGCGGGATCTGCGCGGCGAGGTGGTCGAGCAGCACGCCGGCCTGGGAGATGAACATCCCGGCGTTCCACCGGTACTCCCCCGTCGCCAGGTACTGCGCCGCCGTCGCCGCGTCCGGCTTCTCCGTGAAGCCCACGACGTGCCGGGCGCTCGGCGCGTCCGCCAGGCCCAACGGGCCGCCCGCGTGGACGTACCCGAAGGCGGTCGACGGTTCGCTCGCCTCGATGCCGATCGTCGCGACGTACCCGGCGCGCGCGGCCGCCACGCCCTCGCGCACCGCGCGGGCGAACTCGTCGTACCCGGAGATCACGTGGTCCGCCGCGAACGAGCCCAGGACGGCCTGCCGGCCGTGCCGGTGCTCGAGCACCGCGGCAGCCAGGCCGATCGCCGCCATCGAGTCGCGTGGCGACGGCTCGGCGAGCACGTCGCCCGCGGCCACCTGCGGCAGCTGCGCGCGCACCGCGTCCGCATGGCCTGCACCGGTGACGACCAGCACCCCGCCGGCGCCCGTCAGCGGCGCCAGCCGGTCGACCGTGGCCTGCAGCAGCGTGCGACCGGAACCGGTGAGGTCCAGCAGGAACTTGGGGCGTGCGGAGCGGGACAGCGGCCACAGCCGTGTGCCGGCGCCGCCTGCCGGGACCACGGCGTAGAACCCCTCGATGGGAGCGACGGGGGGCGTTGGTCCTGGACGATCGTCGGCCATGGGGGTCAGGGTAGCGGGGCCGGTCCGGCCACCGAGCCGTCCCACGACTCGCCCGGACAGGTGGGATATCTCGACATCGAGTCACTACAGTGGCCCGAGGACGTCGCCGTCCACCCCTCTCCATTCGCCAGGAGGCCCCGACCGTGGCAGCCGCAGCACCTGCACCCACGAGGCCGGCCGGAACGCTCTACCGCGGGCGGGAAGGCATGTGGTCGTGGGTCGCGCACCGGATCACCGGCGTCGCGATCTTCTTCTTCCTGCTCGTGCACGTGCTCGACACCGCGCTGGTGCGCGTGTCCCCCGAGGCCTACAACGACGTGATCGGGACGTACAAGAACCCGGTGATGGGCCTCGGCGAGGCCGGCCTGGTCGCGGCGATCGTGTTCCACGCGCTCAACGGGCTGCGGATCATCCTCGTCGACTTCTGGGCCAAGGGGCCCCGGTACCAGCGCGTGATGCTCTGGGTGGTCGTCGGGCTGTGGGTGGTGCTGATGGCGGGCTTCCTGCCGCGGCACCTGATGAGCGTGTTCGGGAGCCACTGATGACCACCACGATCGCCGAGCCCCGGCCACGTCCCACGCGCAAGACCACCCGCGGCAACTCGGAGATGGTCGGCTGGATCTTCATGCGCGCGTCCGGCGTGCTGCTCGTCGTGCTGATCTTCGGCCACCTGTTCACCAACCTCGTCAGCGGCGGCGGCGTCCACGCGATCGACTTCGGGTTCGTCGCCGGCAAGTGGGCCCAGCCGATCTGGCAGGTCTGGGACCTGCTGATGCTGTGGCTGGCGATGATCCACGGCACCAACGGCGTGCGGACCATCATCAACGACTACGCCGAGAGGACCGGCACCCGCCTGGTGCTCAAGTCGCTGCTCTACCTGGCGTTCACCGTGGTCGTCGTGCTCGGAACCCTGGTGATCTTCACCTTCAACCCGTGCCCGCCGAACGCCCCGGCGGACCTGCTGCCCTCCTTCTGCACGGCCTGACGAGGACTGACACACGATGCAGACACACCAGTACGACGTGGTGATCGTCGGCGCCGGGGGCGCCGGGATGCGCGCGGCGCTCGAGTCCTCGACCCGGGCCCGCACCGCGGTGATCACCAAGCTCTACCCCACGCGGTCCCACACCGGCGCGGCGCAGGGCGGCATGTGCGCCGCGCTGGCCAACGTGGAGGAGGACAACTGGGAGTGGCACACCTTCGACACGGTCAAGGGCGGCGACTACCTCGTCGACCAGGACGCCGCGGAGATCATGGCCAAGGAGGCCATCGACGCGGTCCTCGACCTGGAGAAGATGGGCCTACCGTTCAACCGCACGCCCGAGGGCAAGATCGACCAGCGCCGGTTCGGCGGTCACACCCGCAACCACGGTGACGCCCCGGTGCGCCGGGCCTGCTACGCCGCGGACCGCACCGGGCACATGATCCTGCAGACGCTGTACCAGAACTGCGTCAAGCAGGACGTCGAGTTCTACAACGAGTTCTACGTCCTCGACCTGCTGGTGGACCACGACCTCGCGGCCACGCACGTGCCGGCCGGCGAGGAGGTGCACGTCTCCGGGGTGGTCGCCTACGAGCTGGCGACCGGCGAGATCCACGTGTTCCAGGCGAAGGCGGTGATCCTGGCCACCGGCGGCGCCGGGAAGATCTTCAAGACCACCTCCAACGCCCACACCCTCACCGGGGACGGGATCGCGCTCGCCTACCGGCGCGGCATCCCGCTGGAGGACATGGAGTTCTTCCAGTTCCACCCGACCGGGCTCGCCGGCCTGGGGATCCTGCTGTCCGAGGCCGCGCGAGGCGAGGGTGCCATCCTGCGCAACTCCGAGGGCGAGCGGTTCATGGAGCGCTACGCGCCGACCATCAAGGACCTCGCGCCGCGCGACATCGTCGCCCGCGCGATGGCCAACGAGGTGCGCGAGGGGCGCGGCGCCGGGCCGCACAAGGACTACGTGCTGCTCGACCTGACGCACCTCGACCCGGCCGTCATCGACGCCAAGCTCCCGGACATCACCGAGTTCGCCCGCACGTACCTCGGCGTCGAGCCGTACACCGAGCCCGTCCCGGTGTACCCGACCGCCCACTACATGATGGGCGGGGTGCCCACCAACGTGAAGGGCGAGGTGCTGCGCAACAGCACCGACGTCATCCGCGGCCTGTACGCCGCCGGCGAGTGCGCGTGCGTGTCCGTGCACGGCTCCAACCGGCTGGGCACCAACTCGCTGCTGGACATCAACGTGTTCGGCAAGCGGTCCGGGGTGGCGGCCGCGGCATACGCGGCGGCCAACGGGTTCGTCGACCTGCCGGACGACGCGGCGGGTCCCACCGTCGCCGAGCTCGAGGCGATCCGCACCCGCTCCGACGGCGAGCGCGTCGCGGACATCCGCACCGAGCTGCAGCAGACGATGGACACCAACGCCCAGGTGTTCCGCACGGCGGAGTCGCTGGAGCGGGCGCTGGAGGACATCAAGGCGCTGCAGAAGCGGTACGCCGCGGTCGGCGTGCAGGACCGGTCGCGCACGTTCAACACCGACCTGCTCGAGGCCGTCGAGCTGGGCTTCCTGCTCGACGTCGCCGAGACCGTCGTCGTCGGCGCGATCAACCGGAAGGAGTCGCGCGGGGGCCACTTCCGCGAGGACTTCCCCGCGCGCGACGACAAGGGCTTCATGCGGCACACGCTCGCGTACCGCCGGCCGCTGTCGGTCAAGCCCGGCGACACCGACGGCGACAAGCGCGGCCCCTTCCACGCCGTGACGCAGTTCGACGACTACCAGCTCGTCCTGGGCTCCAAGCCCGTCACCGTTACCCGCTACCAGCCGATGGAGCGCAAGTACTGATGACCGCCACCCTGGAAGCCCCCACTCCTCTGGGCGAGGTTCCCACCTTCGAGGTGCGCCTCAAGATCCGCCGCTACCTGCCGCCGGAGACCGACGAGGTAGCGCCCTACGGCACGCCGGCGCCCGAGGGCACGGCGTACTGGCAGGAGTTCGTGGTCCAGGTGCACGGCACCGACCGCGTGCTCGACGCGCTCCACACGGTCAAGTGGGAGCAGGACGGCTCGCTGACCTTCCGCCGCTCGTGCGCGCACGGGATCTGCGGGTCCGACGCCATGCGCATCAACGGCCGCAACCGGCTGGCCTGCAAGACGCTGCTCAAGGACCTCGACCCGAGCAAGCCGATCACCATCGAGCCGATCAAGGGCCTCGCAGTGGTCAAGGACCTCGTGGTGGACATGGAGCCGTTCTTCGCGTCCTACCGCGAGATCATGCCGTTCCTCGTCACCAGCGGGAACGAGCCGACCCGCGAGCGCCTGCAGTCCCCCGAGCAGCGCGCCCGGTACGACGACACCACCAAGTGCATCCTGTGCGCCTGCTGCACCACGAGCTGCCCGGTGTTCTGGAACGACGGCCAGTACTTCGGCCCGGCGGCGATCGTCAACGCGCACCGGTTCATCTTCGACAGCCGCGACTCGGGTGCCGCAGCACGCCTGGAGATCCTCAACGACAAGGAGGGGGTGTGGCGCTGCCGCACCACCTTCAACTGCACCGATGCCTGCCCGCGCGGCATCGAGGTGACCAAGGCGATCCAGGAAGTCAAGCGCGCCATGATCACGCGCGCCTTCTGAGGACCCACGCGCGCCCTGAGCGGCGCCCGCCCACGGGGCCTGCACACGAGCCCCCCGTCCGGGTGCGCTCCGATCCGAAATGGAGCCCGGCCTCTGGCCCACCCATGGATGCGCACCCCTGTGCCTCCACAGGAGCCACGGCCTCCCCCTGGGGTGACCCGTCATCCAGTGGAGTGACTTTGCGCTCCAGTGGAGTGATCCGCCCTTGAGTGGAGTCATTCGGCGCCCCCCTGGAGTGACCCGCCCTTCAGTGGAGTCGCCTGCGCGCGACACGCCGCGGCGGCACGCCAAGTGGCTCCACTCATCGCCGCTCACGCGCACTCGCGCCACCGCTTCAGACCCCTGACCGCACACGCCAGCGGCGCCGGGCCCGTGCCGCCACGCGCCGCTGCTGGACGAGCCGCTCGCGCCACTGCTGGCGCCGGACGGCACTGCGCTGGTCGGCCCCGGTCATCGTCACCGGAGTCAGCTAGGCGCCGACCATCCGCTCGCGGCGCACCGCGTCGGACCGTCGCTGCTCGGCCGGTGCGTGGTGTGCCCCGTCGTACTCGCCGACGAGACCCGTTCGCTCGTCGAGCAAGTCCACCATGGCGACGAACCTGCCATCGAGGTCCTCGACCACCACGTTGCAGCGCGGCCGAGGCAACCCAGCAGCCAGCCACTCCAGGCGCATCAGTGTCTCCATCGGTGAGCGCACGTTCTCGTCGGCCAGGGCGAGCGCGCGACGCGCACGCATCAGCCCCCGCCATCGCGGCCGCTCGGAGAGCATCCGGCGAAGATCCTCCGCGTGGACCAGTCCGAGGCTGAGAAGCCGGTCGAGCGCTGTCACGGCACCTCCGGGTGACGAGAGACGCGCGAGGTCGAAGGCGGTCCGCAAGGGACTCGTGATGTGAGCGGTGGCATACGCCTCGCGGTCCTCGTCCGGAACCCGGCTCCGGAACACCCGCTGCCCGGCACGCGCGACGATCCGGGACTCGGGCGGGGCCAGCACGAGGAGTGGCGCGATGCCGGACGGCTCGTCGAACGCGGTCCGCCCGTCGAAGACCCTGACGAAGTCGTCAGCGGCGCACAGCCGATCCTCGTGGACGCGGGCGGCCGCCCAACCGCCGATGGTGACGCCGTCCGTCGCCAGCTCGGTGGCCACGGCGAGCCGCACGAGCGCATCACTCTGCTCGACCCATTCAGCGACGTAGAGGTCGTGGGCAGGATGGGCATAACCGAGCGCTCGCAGCTGCCGCGGCCGAAGTCCCTGATCGCGCACCGCCGCCGATCGCATGGCCACCCGAAGCTCGTCCATCGGGCCACGGCACACCACTACGCGGGGTTGCTGCCGCGAAGCCCGAGCAATCGGTGGACGTCCGCAGCTCCGGCCGAGCCTGTGGACGCCTCACACCCCCGCGGGTTCGAGTGGAGCCTCGGACACCACCGCCGGCAACGCGTGGAGTGTGTGACACCACCGCCGGCAACGACGAGTGGAGCCGCTGACACCACCAGCGGCAACAAGTGGAGCCTCCCGACACTCCTGCGCGGCGCGCCGTGGCTGAACCACTCCACTGAAGATCAGCTGGCTCCACTTGATGGGGAGGGGCGGGGGGCGGGGGTGCGCGGAAGTGGTGGGGCGGGGGCCGGCGCTGGGGCCGGGGCCGGGTCCGGCGCCGGCGCTGGGGCCGGCGTCGGGGCCGGGGCCGGGGCCGGGGGCAGCGGCGGGTCGGCCGTCCATGCGGCGGCGGTCAGCACGATCCGAGCCACCAGGTTGACCCACGCGAGCAGCACGACGATCACCGCGAACGGCGCCAGCGCCGTGTTGTTCCGCAGGCTCCCGGACACCACGGAGGCGCCCAGCAGCCGCAGCACGCCGAGCCCCGCCCCGGCGAACGCCGCGCCGGCCAACAGGTCCTTCCACGGCGGCTTCTGACCGGCCAGCACGCGCACGACGAGCACGAACGTCGCCGTGTCCACCACGAAGGCGACCAGCACGCCGAGCACCCGGACGGTGGGGCCCGCCACGTCAGGACGGCCCACCCAGGCAGCGAGATGGTCGGTGATGGTCGACAGGCTCAGCGTCAGCACGGCCGAGACGAACACCGCCAGCGCGATGCCCACCAGCCCCGCCAGCTCGTGGAGCTTGCCCACCACGAGGTTGGGCTTGTCCTGCGCGCCGAGCATCGCGCGCACCGCCGTGCGCAGCGCGGAGACGGCCGACACCGCGCTCACCGCCAGGGTCACCACCGCCAGCGCGCCCGTGACGGAGACGCCGGTGGACAGGCGCAGCTGGTCGAGCTTGATCAGACCGCCGCTGCCGCTGTTGACCAGGCCGGGCAGCGAGGCGTCGATGGTGTCGACCACCTGCGTCCGCAACGCCTCGTGCCTGCCGAGCACGGCCGCGAACACCGTCCAACCGAGCGTCAGCGCCGCGAAGATCGAGAACAGCGTCGCGTACGCGATGCCGCCGGTGAGCAGCCCGCCGCCGGCCGAGCCGAAGCGCGCCAGGGCACGGGCAGGCCGAGTGGCCCGCCACCAGGCCGACACCTTGTCGATGCGTTTCCGCAGAGCGCGCACCCTCGCGAGCCTAAGGGCTGACCCCCGAGACGTCCGTCAGGTGCCCGGCCCGCCCGACGAGCGGGAAGCTGCGCACCGGTCGCCAGATGCCGTCGTCGTCGTTGACGTAGCGGTCGATGGCGTTGACCACGAAGGTGCCGTCGTAGTCGCCGAGCTCCTTCTCCGCGGCGTCCAGCGCCGTGTCGTCCACGCCCTGCGCCACCGTGACGTGCGGGTGGTACGGAAACCGCAGCGGACCGTTCAGCGGGCCGCGGCGCACCGCCCGCTGGAGCTGCTCGCAGTCGGCGATGCCGCGGGCCAGGGCGACGAACACCACGGGAGACACCGGCCGGAACGTCCCTGTCCCGCGCAGGTGCACAACGAACGGTCCGTTCGCGGCCGCCACCTGGGCCAGGTGATCGTCGATCTCCGGCAGCGCGCCGCGCGCGACCACCGCGGGCCCGACGAGCGTCACGTGTGGGGCGATCGTCGCCGCCTCCGGGTCACCGCTGGCCAGCCGGGCCGCGGCGAGCACGTCCGCGTGCGGCACGGGGACGGTGACGACCACCCCGATCACCACCTCGTCGGCCCCCGGCGCCGGCAACGTCATGTCCCGGGCCCCGCGCGCTCGCAGGCGTGGCGAGGGTGTGTGCCGGGCGCCCTCATCCACGGCGCCGACCCGGCAGCAGCCCCGTCCGCTCGTAGACCCGGTCGAGGGTGACCGCCGCGATGTCGCGCGCCCGCGTCGCCCCCGCCGCCAGCACGTCGTCGAGCGCGCCGGGGTCGGCCAGGTAGTGGTGCACCCGCTCCTGGAACGGCTCCAGCGCGTCGACCACCACCTCGGCGAGGTCCTTCTTCAGGTCGCCGTAACCACGACCGGCGTACTCGGCCTCCAGGTCGGGGATCGCCCTGCCGGACAGCGCCGAGTAGATGGACAGCAGGTTGGAGACGCCCGCCTTGTGCTCCGGGTCGAACCGGATCTCGCGCTCGGCGTCCGTCACGGCGGACCTGATGCGCTTGGCGATCACCCGGGGGTCGTCGAGCAGCTCGATGAGGCCGTTGGGACTCTCCGCGGACTTGCTCATCTTCGCCGTCGGGTCCTGCAGGTCGAAGATCTTCGCGGTGTCCTTGACGATGTAGGGCTCGGGCACCACGAACGTGTCCGCGCCGAGCTGGCCGTTGACGCGCTGCGCCAGGTTGCGCGACAGCTCCAGGTGCTGGCGCTGGTCCTCGCCCACCGGCACGTACGCGGTGTCGTACAGCAGGATGTCCGCCGCCATGAGCACCGGGTACGTGAACAGCCCGACGTTCTGGCCCTCCGAGCCGTACCGGGCGGACTTGTCCTTGAACTGCGTCATCCGGTTGGCCTCGCCGAACCCGGTGTGGCAGGACAGCACCCATGACAGCTCGGCGTGCTCGGGCACGTGCGACTGCACGAAGAGGATCGAGCGCTCGGGGTCCACGCCGGCCGCCAGGTACTGCGCCGCCGTGCGCCGCGTCCGCTCGCGCAGCACGGCCCGGTCCGGGTGCGCCGTCAACGCGTGCAGGTCGACCACGCAGTAGATCGCGTCGTGCCCGTCCTGGAGCGCCACCCAGTGGATGAGCGCGCCGAGATAGTTGCCCAGGTGCAGCGAGTCGGACGTCGGCTGCATCCCGGAAAACACGCGGGGCAGCCCAGCGTCACCGGCCATCGAACTTCCTCTCCTCAGGTCGCCTCGTCGTCGTACGGCGCGGGCGCCTGCGACGAGATCTGGTGCGCCACCGCAGGACCGCCCTGCACCGGGACAGGCGTCCCGGCGGGTCCCGCCGCAGCTTGCGGGCGCGGCGTGACGGTCTGCCCGTCCGCCGGCAGGTCGTCGAGCAGCGCCTCCCGGACGATGCGCCGGGGGTCGTACCGGCGCGGGTCGAGGGCCTCCCAGTCGAGTCCGGCGTCACCCAGCTCGTCGTCGACCCGACGGCGCGCGTCCTGGACGTAGCCGCGCAGGCTGCGCACCCACTTGGCGAGCTGCTCGGCGTAGCCGGGGAGGCGTTCGGGGCCCACCACGAGCGCGACGACGACGAGCAGGATGATCAGCTCGCCACCGTTGATTCCGAACACCGGCACAGGCTAGTCCACACGCATCGGGCCACGGACGGCCCCGCGGGGCAGCCCGGTCAGGGCGTCTCGAAGGCCCGCGCGACGACCGACCAGCCACGGCCGATCCGCGCCGGTACCCCGTCGTCGAACGGGCCCGCGGGGAACGCGGCGACGAGCGCGTCGACGTCACTGCCGGCCGTGGGAGCGAGCACCTCGACGACGGTGTCGTCCGCCTGCCAGGCGACGTGCCACGGCTCGGCGGAGAGCAGGTAGACGTCCCGGCTGCCCACCCGCTGGGTCGGCTGCCCGGCGAGCGCCGCGACGTCCAGCCGTCCGCGCCGCTCGCTGACGACCGCGGTCGACGACGGTCCGGTGAGGTCGACCTCGACCCCGCCGGACTGCGCGCGCGTCGCCGCCACCTGCCATCCGGACGGAAGGTCCGGCACGGTCCAGCCGGCCGAGGCCAGCCGCGAGACGTCGGTGGTGTCCGCGGGCGCGCTGACCGAGGCCTCGCCCAGGACGCCCAGCGCCGTGCCCGGATGGGTGGACGGGATGACGGCGGGCCGCGCACCCAGGGAGAAGAGGCTGGCGGCGACGAGCCCGATCCCGGCGACCGAGCTGACGAGGACCCGCGACGCGGCGCGTCCGCCGCCGAGCACGTCGCCGCGCAGCACGCCGGAGGAGCGTCCCGGCAGGATGCCGGACGAGCGCCCGGGCAGAGGTGTGGTCGGCACGAACGGATCCGGGTGCGGGCCCAGGACGGGCGCGCCGGCAGGCGCCAGGGAGAGCAGCCGGGCGGTCAGGTCGGGCGCCGGCTCGAGCCTCTCGGCTGCCGCGGCCGCCGAGAGGGTGCGATGTGCGTCGCGCGCAGCGGCCAGCTCGGCGGCGCACCGCGGGCAGGTCGCGACGTGCGCCAGCGCACGCTCGGTCTCGTCGGCCGGCAGCTGGCCGTCCGCGAGCGCGCTGAGCCACGGCCCCAGGTGCGTCATGGGCGCGCCGCCGCCTCGTCGTGCACCAGGTCCGGCCGGCGGTGCTCGAGGGAGTCGCGCAGCCGGGCCCGCGCCCGGTGGATGCGCGAGCGCACCGTGCCGAGCTTGATGCCGAGCGTGACGGCGATCTCCTCGTACGACAGCCCCTCGATGTCGCACAGCACCACGGCGGCCCGGTACTCGGGCGGCAGCGCGTCGAGCGCGCGCTGGACGTCGGAGTCGAGGTTGCCGTGCTCGTAGGCGCGCTCCGGCGAGGACAGCTGGTCCGACGACGGCCACGCCGCGGCCTCGTCGCCGGTGACGTCCATCCGGATCCGCTTGCGGCGGCGCACCTGGTCGAGGAACAGGTTGGTGGTGATCCGGTGCAGCCAGCCCTCGAAGGTGCCGGGCACGTAGGAGTCGAGCGAGCGGAACACCCGCACGAACGTCTCCTGCGTGAGGTCCTCGGCGTCGTGCCGGTTGCCGGTCAGCCGATAGGCCAGCCGGTAGACACGGGCAGAGTGCTCGCGGACGATCTCCTCCCACGTCGGCGCCTGCCACTCGGCGGCCTGCGCGGTCATCGGCTCTCCTGTCGTCGGGTCGCCCCATTGTTCCAGCAGTGTCTGAACGACGGCTGAGTCCGGGCGGTTCCCCCGCACCGTGGCACCTGCCCGGATACCCTGGGCGCCAGGTCCGATACCGGGAGGCCGCCATCAGCACCGACAAGGCCCTGTCCTGGGCCTACAGCGAGGACTTCGGCACCGAGGACGAGGTGCTGCTCAAGGCCCGCGAGCGAGCGGCCCAGCTCGGCTGCACGCCGGTGACACCGGGTGTCGGAGCGGTGCTCTCGGTGCTCGCGGCCGCCGCGAAGGCGCGGGCCGTGGTCGAGGTCGGCACGGGCGCCGGCGTCAGCGCCCTCTACCTGCTGCGGGGCATGCCGGCGGATGCCGTGCTCACCACGATCGACGTCGAGGTGGAGCACCAGCGTGCTGCCCGCGAGGCGTTCGCCGACGAGGGCGTCAAGCCCACCCGCACCCGTCTGATCGCCGGCCGCGCGCTCGACGTGCTGCCGCGGCTGACGGACGCGGGCTACGACCTCGTCCTGATCGACGCCGACCCGGAGAGCTGCGCCGCCTACCTCGCCCAGGCCGTCCGGCTGCTCCGCCCCGGCGGCGTGCTGGCGATCGACGACGCGCTGTGGCAGGACCGCGTCGCGGACCCGGCCAAGCGCGACGAGATCACGACGACCATCCGCGACGTGGGCCGCGCCGTGCGCGACGACGACCGCCTGCTCCCGGCGCTGCTGCCCACGGGCGACGGCCTCTTGGTGGCCGTCCACCGCTGAACGGGTGACGAGCCGCGCGCCGCGCGGCGTGGTGACCCGTCTCCTGGCCCTCGCCGCGAGTCGACTTCACCCAGTGGAGCCGAACGGCCGGTCCGGGCGGCGTGGCGCCGCGTGCCGGCTCCACTCGGTAGTGGGCCCCCAGTGGAGCCCAATGGACCGTCCGCGCGGCGAGTCGTGGCGTGTCGGCTCCACTCGGTGGTGGGCCCCCACCCAGTGGAGCCGAACGGACGGTTCACGCGGCGTGTCGCCGCGTGTCGGCTCCACTGATGTCAGTGGAGGTCGGCGAGGTACTGCAGCAGCAGGCGGGCGCCGAATCCGGTGGCGCCCTCGGTGACCTCGTGCTTGTCGGCGCTCGCGCGGGCGGGACCGGCGATGTCGAGATGGGCCCACCGGCGCCCCCCGGCGAAGCGGCGCAGGAACAGCGCGGCGAACACCGAGCCGGCGCCCGCCTTCGGCTCGTTGGACGTCTGACGCACGTCCGCGATCGCGGAGTCGGTCGTCGGCGCGTAGTCCTCGACCAGAGGCATCGGCCAGAGCCGCTCCCCCGTGACGTCGCCAGCTGCCGCGAGGGCGGCGACGAGGTCGTCGTCCGTGCCGTACAGCGCGCCGATCCCCGTGCCGAGGCCGATGCGGGCGGCGCCCGTGAGGGTCGCGACGTCGACGAGGACGTCAGGGTCGAGCGTCGCGTCGGCGAACGCCAGCCCGTCGGCGAGCACCAGGCGGCCCTCGGCGTCGGTGTTCATCACTTCGACGGTGGTGCCGCCATAGACCGTGACCACGTCACCCGGACGGTACGACGAGCCGCCGAAGTGGTTCTCGGCGAGCGGCAGCACCGCCGTGACGCGGTGGACCGAGCGCGACTGCGCAGCGCCGATCACCGTGGCCAGTGCCACCGCGGCGCCCGCCATGTCGGTCTTCATCGTCACCATCGACTCGCGCGGCTTGATCTGCAGGCCGCCCGTGTCGTACGTGATGCCCTTGCCGACCACCACCACGTGCTTGCCGCTCGGCTCGGACGGCGTGTAGCGCAGCACGACGAGCCGCGGCGGGCTGGCCGACCCGGCAGCGACCGCCAGCACGGCGCCGAACCCCTGCGCCTCGAGCTCCGCAGGCCCCAGCACGTCGACGCCGAGCCCGGCCGCGACGCCCAGGCGGCGCGCCCGCTCGGCCATCCACTCGGGGTTCTTGACGTTCGACGGCGTGTTCGCCAGGTCGCGCACCAGCCACGTCGCCGCGGCAGCCGTGCGGGCAGCGACCACGGCCGCCCCGGCGCGCTGGCCGTCCCGACCCAGCAGGACGAGGTCGGCGGACGCCGTGGGCTCGTCGGACGCCGCCGCCGACGGCATCCGGTAGGCCGCGAGCAGGTAGCCCTCGACGAAGGCCCGGGTGAGGCCGGCCACGGTCGAGGCGTCGGCCCGCGCGTCGTCCCCCAGCGTGGTCGCGACGGCGGACAGTCCACGGACCGCGCGCGCCAGCGCGGCGCCCGCCCGCCGCAGCGCCGCGGCATCGCCGGCGCCGGTCCCGACGAGGACGATCCGCAGCGGGAGCCCGGTCCACGGCAGCCGGATGCCGGAACCCGCGGGACGCGGCAGGTGGACGACGTGCGCCTCGCCGGCCGCGCCGGTCAGGCCGGCACGCTCGGCGAGCTCGGACAGGTCGATGCCGTAACGGGCGGCGACCTGGGCGGTTCCGACCCCGGGGACGAGAGAGCCGTCGTCGTCGCCGGGGCGGGCAGGGGCGACGGGCACCGCGACCGCCTGGACTGAACCGTCGGTCAGCAGGGGCGTGTCCGCCAGATGGGCCCCGGAGAGAGTGACGGTGGGAGGCGTGCGGTGGCGCAGATCCAGCGCGGCCATGCCGGTCAGCCCGCAGCTAGCCGACTGCGGACGCGAGAGCCTCACCGAGCTCGGTCGCCTCGGTGGCCGACAGCTCGACGACCAGACGACCGCCGCCCTCCAGCGGAACCCGCATCACGATGCCCCGACCCTCCTTGGTCACCTCGAGTGGTCCGTCGCCGGTCCTCGGCTTCATGGCGGCCATGCGGGGCCTCTCCTTCGCTTGCGCACCGGTGCCCGGGTGGGCGGCCGGGATTCCGGTCCCATTCTAGGTCACGGCACCCTCCTGGGTGCCGGGCCCCGGCTTTCCGACCGGCGCGGACGCGGTCACGGCGGCCAGTCGCCGTGCGGGTTGAACAGCCAGATCTGGCGCACCCACAGCACCTGGAGGCCGAGCATCAGCACCATGACGAAGGCGAGCCACGCCGCCCGCCCGCGCCGCGTGCGCCCCACCGCACCCGCCGTGGCGGCACCGAGCGGGAACGCGAGGATGAGGAAGCGCGCCACGCTGCTGCCGGGCTCGACCACCGCCGCGATGTAGACGACGTAGGCGGCCGCCCACGCGTGCAGCTCGCGACCCAGCCGGAACGCCGAGGGCGCGAGCAGCACGGCCGCGGTGAAGACGAGCGCCGGGACGACGACGAGCGCCCACGTCCCTCCGAACCAGAACTGCGGCACGTACGTCCAGCCGATGAACGGCGTCACCGAGTGCAGCCCGCGCCACGACTCCTGCGTCGCCAGGTAGGCGCTCGGGTCGCCGGTCACCCAGCCGCAGATCGCCGGCCAGAGGAAGCCGGACGCGACGGCGAGCACCGCGAGGGCGGCCAGCGCCAGCGCAGTGCGCGGCCGCAGCTCGTCGCGCCCCTTGCGGGCCCCCCACCAGCGCACCCCCGCGTGCGCGACGACCACCACGGCCATCGGCAGCGCGACGGCCCGCGTCAGTCCTAGCAGCACGATGACCACCGCCGCCCAGGCGTACCGCCGGCGCACCATCGCCAGCAGGGCGCCCGCGACCAGCAACAGGGCCAGGGACTCGGTGTACGCCGTCTGGAGCACCGGCGACGTCGGGAACACGCAGACCAACGCGACGGTCGCCAACGGCAGGCCGGGCCAGCGCTCGACCGCCCTCGGCGCACCGTGCGCGACGCACCGGTGGATCAGCAGCACCGCGCCGGCGGCGAGCACGGTCGACAGCAGGGGCGCCGCGACGTCCCAGGGCAGGCGCGTGACGACCATGACGCCGCGCGCGAGCACGGGGTACAGCGGGAAGAACGCCCAGGCGTTCTGCTTGACGCCACCGGCCGCGTCGAGGGGGATCGACGACGGGTAGCCGTGCAGCGCGATCTGCTTGTACCAGGAGCCGTCGAACATCAGCCCGACCCACGGGAAGTACGACGGGTGCGCCGCCGTCCACAGGTTGGCCTCCTGCAGACGGGCCACCCACAGGAAGACGACCGCCGTGAACACCCGGCTGGCGGCGTAGACGCCCAGCACCTGGCCCCACCACGGCCAGGTGCGCGGGTGGAGCCGGCGGCCCGTCACCAGCACCCGCTCGTCGGCGGCCTGCGTGCCCGTCGCCTCGGCGTTGCCGGCGCTCACGCCAGCCCCCGCACCGCGGAGACGGGCGGGCGCTCGCCTCGCACGCTCGCCACCATGTCGAGCACGCGACGGGTCGCGGCGACGTCGTGGGCGCGGAACACGCGGGCACCCAGCCAGGCGGCGACGGCCGTCGCCGCGAGCGTCCCCTCGAGCCGCTCGTCGACCGGCAGGCCGAGCGTCTCGCCGACGAAGTCCTTGCGGGACAGCGCCATCAGCACCGGGTGGCCGAGCGCCACGAGCGCCTCGGTGCGGCGCAGCAGGTGCAGGGAGTGCCACGTGTTCTTCCCGAAGTCGTGCGTCGGGTCCACCAGCACGGACGCCGGGTCGATGCCGAGGCTCACGGCTCGCGCGGCGCCGGCGCTCAGCGTCGCGACCACGTCGTCGACCACGCCGTCGAGCCCGTCGCCGTACTGCACCCGGAACGGGTCCGTGCGCGGGGCCGCTCCCCCGGTGTGCGAGACCACGACTCCCAGGCCCCGTTCGGCGGCGATCTCGACCAGCCGGGGGTCGTGCCCCGCCCAGGTGTCGTTGATCAGGTCCGCGCCCTCGCCGGCCGCGGCGCGTGCCACCTCGGCGCGCCACGTGTCGACGCTGACCAGCAGGTCCGGGTGGGCGGAGCGCACCCAGGCGACGAGCGGCACGATGCGGGCGATCTCGTCCTCCGGTCCCACCTCGGGACCGCGGCCGGCACGCACGCCGCCCAGGTCGACGATCCCCGCACCCTCGTCCGCCGCTCGCGCGACCGCGTCGCGCGCCCCGCGCTCGTCGTACCGCGCGGACGTGTAGAAGGAGTCCGGGGTGCGGTTGACCACCGCCATGACCACCGGCCCCGCCAGCTCGCGGCCACGCAGCCGCAACGGCGGTGCGCCGGCCGGGACCCCGGTCACTCCTGTCACCACCCGGCGTCGCCCTCCGCGGTGCGCCGGGCGACGGCCTCCTCCTGGGCGCGCAGCTCGGCGCCGCGCTCGACGACGATCCGCACGGCCTCCTCCGGGTCGTCCGTCAGGTGCAGCAGGTCCACGTCGCCCGGGGAGATCAGGCCGCGCTCGCCCACCGTGGTGCGGATCCAGTCGATCAGGCCGCCCCAGTACGCGGTGCCGACGAGCACGATGGGGAACCCCGTCACCTTGTGGGTCTGGACCAGCGTGAGCGCCTCGAAGAACTCGTCGAGCGTGCCGAATCCCCCCGGGAGCACGACGAAGCCCTCGGCGTACTTGACGAACATCGTCTTGCGGGCGAAGAAGTAGCGGAAGCTCACCCCGAGGTCGACCCACTTGTTGATGCCCTGCTCGTGGGGCAGCTCGATGCCCAGTCCGACCGACAGGCCGTTCGCCTCGACGGCGCCGCGGTTGGCGGCCTCCATGATCCCCGGCCCGCCACCCGTGATCACGGCGTAGCCGGCCCGCACCAGCCCGGCCGCGATGTCGCGGGCGAGCGCGTACTCCGGGTCGTCCTTCTTGATGCGGGCCGAGCCGAAGACGCTGACGGCCGGACCCACCTCGGCCAGGGCACCGAAGCCCTCGACGAACTCGCTGGTGATCCGCATGACGCGCCACGGGTCGTCATGCAGCCAGCTGACCTTGTCGCCGCGGGTGAGCAGGCGCTCGTCGGACGTCGTGGCGGGGATCTGCGTGCCGCGCAGCAGAACCGGACCGCGCCGGTAGCCGGTGCCCTTGCGGCGCTTGGCCGGACGGGGATCCGCGCCGTCGTCACCCGTGGCGTCCGGGGTGTCCTCGCTCATGGCGGCCAGCCTAGGGCCGGGGACTGTGCGACTGATTGCCGTCCGCGGTGCAGTTTCACGCGTGCGGTGCGCCCGCACGTGCACCACAGACGTGCGAGTCCACCGCACGCGTGCGGGTGCACCGCTGACGGGCGGGCGGGCGTGCAGGAGAGCGCCGGCCGGGCGGTGGGCCAGGGTGAAAAGGGCCGGGTGGTCAGGCGGTGAGCCACGCCCGCAGGGCGGCGTGCACCTGGTCGATCTGCGCCACCGGGCAGCGCTCGTCGGCGGTGTGGGCCAGCAGCGGGTCGCCGGGGCCGAAGTTCACCGCGGGGATGCCCAGGGCGGAGAACCGAGCGACGTCGGTCCAGCCCTGCTTGGCCACGGGTGCGCGGCCCGTGGCGCCGAGCACCGCGTCGACGAAGCCGCGCGCCGCGGGGTGGTCCAGGCCGGGGCGGGCGCCGGCGGCGGCGTCGACCACCTCGACGTCGAACCCGGCCAGGACCTCGCGGACGTGGGCCTGCGCCTCGGCGACCGAGCGCGACGGTGCGAACCGGTAGTTGACCGTCACCGTGCAGCGGTCCGGGATGACGTTGCCGGCGGTGCCGCCGGCGATGAGGACGGCGTTGAGACCTTCGCGGTAGTCCAGCCCGTCCACCGTCACGGTCGCGGGCCGGTAGGCCTCGAGGCGGCGCAGCACCTCACCGGCCTTGTGGATCGCGTTGACGCCGGTCCAGGCGCGGGCGGAGTGCGCCGCGACACCGGGCACGACGACCTCCGCGCGCAGCGTGCCGTTGCAGCCGCCCTCGACGCCGGCATCGGTGGGCTCGCACAGCACGGCGAAGTCGGCGGCGAGCCACTCCGGGTGGGCGGTGGCGACGCGGCCCAGGCCGTTGAGCTCGGCGGCGACCTCCTCGTGGTCGTAGAACACCCACGTGACGTCCAGCGCAGGCGCGGCGAGCTCGGCGGCCAGCGACAGCATCACGGCGACGCCGGCCTTCATGTCCACCGTGCCGCGTCCCCACACGACGCCGTCCTCGACCCGGCTGGGCAGGTTGGCGGCGACGGGCACCGTGTCGAGGTGGCCGGCGACGACCACGCGGCGGGCCCGGCCGGCGTCGGTGCGCGCCACGACCGCGTCACCGTCACGGACCACCGCCAGGTGCGGGCAGGCGCGCAGAGCCGCCTCGACGAGGTCCGCGAGCGCGACCTCCTGGCCCGACACGGACGGGACGTCCACGATCGCCCGGGTCAGGGTGAGCAGGTCGCTGGACAGGTCGAGAGCCACGGCCCGACCCTACCGAGCGGCGCCGCTCAGCCGCCGTGCGCGGCGATCCACGCGAGGAGGTAGGCGCGCGAGTCGCCGTCGTCGATCGCCGTGTCGGGAAGGGCCAGCGCCTGGTCCCAGGCGGCTGCGGCCTCGCCGGGGCCGGCAAGTGCACGGTAGGCCAGGAGATAGTCCCCGAACTGGACGCCGAAGCCGTTCGGCGCCGCCTCGGCGACCGCCGCGAGGATCTGCTTCGGGTCCACGCCGGCGCCGAGCCAGCCCGACGCGGGGTTCATCGGGATCAGCTCGATGCCGAGCATGGCAGCGGGGTCCGGGCTGAACCACGTCGCCCAGTCGCGCTTGCCCCCCCACACGATGGCCGTCACGTGGTGGGCGAAGCCCGGGAAGGCCGTCAGGTCGGCGTCGGTCCAGTAGGTGCGCCCGGCCGCGGCCTCGGTCGACGCCAGCCACGTCGCCTCGGTGGCCAGGCCCGCCTGCCCGCTCGCCTGCGCCCACAGCCCGAGCCCGTTCCACGCGTTGACCGCCTCGGAGACCGACTCCTGGTTGTTGCCGTCCGCGAAGGGCGCGGTGCCGGAGGCCCACGAGTGCCCGGCCCACGGGTCGAAGACGCGCAGCTGCGGCAGCTCGGGCGTGGCGGTCGCCGCCGCGATGTCCTGGCCCAGCAGGTCGAGCACCGGGCGCAGGTCGGCGGCGAGCGTGGGGTCGCCCACCGCCAGCAGCCCGGCGGCGGACAGCAGGTAGCCGTCGTGGAAGTGGTGGTCGTTGAGCTGCTCCGACCCGAAGGACGTCGCGCGGCCGATCACCGAGCGCGCCGCCTCGTCGTACACGAAGCACCGGGTGTCGCGGCGCGTGCAGCCGTCCGGCTGGGCCCACTCGCGCAGCGCCTGCTCCGTGCGGGCGCGCAGGTCCGCGACGGCGTCGGAGGCGTCGAGCTGCTCCCCGAGCACGACGAGCGTCGCGGCGCGGTACAGCGCCTTGCCACCGAAGTAGGTGTCCGAGGGGAAGTCCTTGGTCGCGGAGACGTCCTGGCGGAGCTGGGCGACGATCGCGGCGCGACGATCGCCGTCCAGACCGGACAGGTCCAGGGTCCCGGTGGGCCGGAGCGTGGGGGCGAAGGCGTCGAGCCGCGACCCACGGCACAGCTCGAGGTCGCCGAGCACGCTGTGGTAGGTGCCCAGCCCGCAGCCGGTCCGCTGCGGCTGGGTGCCGGCGCGCTGGTGCGGGGCGAGCACGTAGGCCGACGCGGTGCCGTCCGCGGTGCGGTAGTCGAGCGACGTGCGCACCACGTCGTCGCCGACGCCGTAGCTGACGTCGACTCCCGTGACGGGTGCGGCGGCGGCCTGGGCCAGCTCGCCCGCAGTGGCCTCGGTCGCGTCGTCGGGCACCGGGTACCACGTCGCCGTCTGCCCCTCGTCGAGCCGCACCTGGCCATCGGCGCCATCGGCGCCACCGACGCCACCGACGCCACCGACCAGCGCGCCGGGCGGCACGACGAGGCCCCACGTCGTCCCGTCGACCACGGCGGTCGCCGCCGGTCCGGTCCCGGCTGCGAAGCCCGCGCCGGAGGCGACGGTGACCGTGAGCGTCGTCGCACGGTCGGCCGTGAACGAGACGAACGGCGACCCCTCGGCGAGCGCCACCCGGCCCAGCCGTGCGCCGCCGGCGTCGAGGAGGGCGATCGTGACGGCGACGGAATCCGCGGCAACGATCTGCGAGACCGTCGCCCCCGCGTCCACCGTGACCTGCGGCACGTGCGGCGCGGCGATCACCGCCGCCTGTGCCACCGGGTGCGGCAGGCCGATGTCGAACCCGGCGCCGGTGAGGGCGAACGACTCCGGCAGCGGGAAGACCGGCTGCGGTGCGGAGCCGAAGACCAGGCCCGAGTACCACCGGTTCGTGGGCGGCACAAGCCCGGAGGCGAGGCGCGCGGGGCCGATCGTCGCGATCGCCTCGTGGTCGATGCCGCCCACCAGCGCGGCCGTGTCGACGGCCGGCGGCGTCGCGTCCGGTGGCCCGGGGGGCGCAGGCGCCGTGCCGGCCCCGCCGGCCGGACCGGTCGCAGCCGACGATCGCACCCACGGCAGCGCGCCGACCGGCCCGCACGAGGCCAGCAGGGAGCCGACGGCCAGGGCAGCCACCAGCG
>DASWOL010000245.1:0-23508 GCA_036398695.1 Cellulomonas sp.
CTCACGTAACGACTGGGGCGCCCTGGCATGGTCCCGGTCGAGCGGGCTGCTGGAGGCGACCCACCGCCTCGGCCTTGAGATCCTCGACCGGGTCGGTGGCGGCGACTCCTTCGCGTCCGGTCTGATCTATGGGCTGCTGACCGGCCAGGAGCTCGGGGTGGCGCTCGACTGGGGCGCAGCTCACGGCGCGCTCGCAATGACCACTCCCGGAGACGCGTCGATGGCCACCAAAGAAGAGGTGCTGAAGCTGGCCAGGGGCGGCGGTGCCCGCGTCGACCGTTAGGCGCCTCCCGCCGGATCGGTCATGGCGTCGACCCCATGGGGCGCGGTAGCGTCATGCGCCGACGGGGTCTGCCGACACGGGCCCAGGCTCGGTGCAGGGTCGGTGCGGTCGGTGCAGGGTCAGTGCAGGGTCAGTGCAGGGGTCAGTGCCGTCGCCTTCCAGCGCCGCGGTGTGTCACCGAACGAGGTCGTCGAACCGCGATCGGGCCGGTCTCGGCGAGGTGGTTCAGGGTCCGCAGCGGGACGCCCGTGATCGCTGCCTCCGTGTACCGACCAGTTGGAAGATGCCTGTCACGATGGGCGTGTGTCAGGGCCCGCCGGAGGTCGACGCGGGGATGCTGCCCAGTGGCCCGAGACGTCCCACCGGGCGCCCGTCACCCGGCGCGCCGCGCCGCAGTCGGGTGCGGGTACTGCGAAGGAGGAGTTGTGGTACGACCAGGCCAGCGCCAGTCCGGTCGCGCGCGCACTGACACCGGCGCCCAGCGCCGACGCGCCCCGCGCCCCGCGGAGGCAGGGATCGTCCCCGTGCTCGCCGGCGTCGCTCGCGAGGTGGACAGCGCAGTGCAGCGGCCGCCGACTCGCGCGGCGGTGCGCACGAAGTTCCAGGTCGTGGCCCTGCTCGTGCGAGAAGAGCGGGCACGGGCGATGACCGATGGCACCCTGACCGAGTCCCAACGCACCCAGCAGCTCAAGCGGCTCGAGGGGGTGGCGACGCAGCTGGCCAGGATCGCCGCTCGGGACACCTCGCTGCTGGAGCTGCTCGCCGAGGACGCCCGGGTCTCCGACGCGGCGCGCGCCTTCAAGGCGACCGTGATGCGTGCCGGCGGTCTGGAGCCGCCCGACGAGCCCGCGCCGGAGCCGGTCGCGCCGGTGCTCAGCGCCAGGAACCAGGTGGTGCCGCAGTCCGTGATCTCGCGTCAGCTCGCCAACCCGTTCCTCGCCCCGGACTTCGAGGCCGCGGCCGAGCGGGTCGCGTCGCGGGCCCGTCGGCTGGCCGGCTGGGAGCTGCTCGAGCCGCTCTTCCGCTCCTTCGAGTACGCCGCCACCGGCGCGCCTGCCTGCATGGCCCTGCCGGAGCCCCGCCCGGTGTCCCTTCCCCAGGGCCGGCAGCTGATGCCCTACCAGGCTCAGGTGGTCGCGGCCACGGCCAACGGCCATCGCACCTTCCTGGTCGCCGACGAGCCCGGACTCGGCAAGACCGCCCAGGCCCTGGTGTCCGCCCAGGTGGCCAACGCCTACCCGTTGCTGGTCGTGGTGCCCAACGTGGTGAAGACCAACTGGGCGCGCGAAGTCGGGCTGTGGACGCCGCAGCGCCGGGTCACCGTGGTCCATGGCGACGGTGAGCAGGTCGACGCGTTCGCGGACATCGTCATCGTGAACTACGAGCTCCTGGATCGGCACGTCGGCTGGCTCGGCGACCTCGGCTTCCGCGGCATGGTGGTCGACGAGGCGCACTTCATCAAGAACAAGGGCTCCCAGCGCTCCCAGCACGTCCTCGCGCTCTCCGAACGGATCCGCGCCCGCACCACCCGGCCCCTGCTGATGGCACTCACCGGCACCCCGCTGATCAACGACATCGAGGACTTCCGGGCCATCTGGCAGTTCCTGGGCTGGATCGACGACACGAAACCCCTCGGCGCCCTGCAGACCGCCCTCGAGAACACCGGGCTGACGCCGGCGGACCCGGGGTTCTACGCGGCCGCCCGGGCCAGCGTGATCGACATGGGGATCGTGCGCCGCCGCAAGGTCGACGTGGTCGCGGACATCCCGGCCCGCCGGGTGGCGGACCTGCCCGTGGAGCTCGACGGTGCGGCCGGCCGCTCGATCCGCGCCGCCGAGGCCGCTCTCGCCCGCCGACTCGTCGGGCGCTACCGGGCCGGTATGGAGGTCCGCAAGGGCGGGGCCGTCACTGACGGGATCGACCAGGAGCTGGTGCGCCGGGTGGCCGCGGCGGAGCTGAAGGACTCGAGCTCGACGTCCCGCGGCGAGAACGTCTTCACGATGGTGCGCCGCATCGGCCAGGCCAAGGCAGGGCTGGCCGCCGACTACGCCGCGCAGCTGGCGCGCAACGTCGGCAAGGTGGTGTTCTTCGCCAAGCACGTGGACGTGATGGACCAGGCCGAGCAGGCCTTCGCCGAGCGCGGCATCCGCTACGCCTCGATCCGCGGCGACCAGACGACGAAGGTGCGCGAGAAGAACATCGCCGCATTCGTCAACGATCCCGAGGTGTCGATCGCGGTGTGCTCGCTGCTGGCGGCCGGCGTGGGGATCAACCTCCAGGTCGCCTCCAACCTGGTGCTGGCCGAGCTGTCCTGGACGGACGCAGAGCAGACCCAGGCCATCGACCGGGTGCACCGGATCGGTCAGGCGGAGCCGGTGACCGCGTGGCGCATCATCGCCGCGCAGACCATCGACTCCCGCATCGCCGAGCTGATCGACAGCAAGTCCGGGCTGGCTGCCCGCGCGTTGGACGGGGCGTCGGAGGAGGACACCGCGGCTTCGACCGACGTGCAGCTCGAGGCCCTCGTCGGGCTGCTCACCGACGCGCTGGCCGCCGAGGGCGTGGGCTGAGCCGGCGCCCTGGGTGTCACGCACCACGAGCGGCAATCTGCACTCCCGGGCGTGACGATGGACGCATGACGGACGATCTGACGGATGTGATGGATGCGGTGGGCTACGACCGGAACCTGCCCATCGACGACCCGCGCAGCCTCCTCGACATCCGGGTGCCGCGACCCGAGCTGCGCCCGCACGACCTGCTGGTGGAGGTGCGTGCGGTCAGCGTCAACCCCGTGGACGTCAAGCAGCGGGCCAGTGCCCAGCCGGGCGCCGGGCCGCGGGTGCTGGGCTTCGACGCGGCTGGCGTCGTGGTTGAGGTCGGTCCGGAGGTCACGCTGTTCCGGCCCGGCGACGAGGTGTTCTACGCCGGCCAGATCGACCGGCCGGGCACCGACAGCGCCCTGCACGCGGTCGACGAGCGGATCGTCGGCCGCAAGCCCACGTCCCTCGACTTCGCGGACGCGGCGGCGCTGCCGCTGACGTCGCTGACCGCCTGGGAGGGACTCTTCGACAAGCTCGGGCTGACGGATGCCAGCACCGGCACGCTCCTCGTCGTCGGCGGCGCCGGAGGCGTGGGCTCGATGGTGATCCAGCTGGCGCGGGCGATCGCGCCGCGGGTGCGCGTGGTGGCGACCGCCTCGCGGGGAGAGTCGGAGAGCTGGGTGCGCGGGCTGGGCGCGCACGACGTGGTGGACCACCATGGCGACCTCGTCGGGCAGACGAAGGCCATCGAACCTGCGGGGATCCGGTGGATCTTCTCCACGCACTCGCACGGGCAGCTCGAGGCCTTCGTCGACCTCCTGCGGCCGTTCGGGCAGGTGGTGGCGATCGACGACCCGAGCGAGCTGGACGTGGTGCCGCTGAAGTCGAAGGCGCTGAGCTGGCACTGGGAGTTCATGTTCGCCCGGTCGCTGCACCAGGCGCCCGATATGGTCGAGCAGCACCGGATCCTCGGGCGCGTCGCGGACCTGGTCGACGAGGGACGCGTGCGCACGACGAGGACGACGACCCTCAACCCGATCGACGCGGAGCAGCTGCGCGAGGCGCACCGCCTGGTCGAGACGGGCGGCACCATCGGCAAGGTGGTCGTCGCGGTGTGAGGCGTGGCGCCGTCAGGACGGCAGCTCGCGGAAGCGGTGGCTCTTGACGAGCTCGCTGACACGGTGCCACGGGTGAGGTTCGAGCATCGCCTCGAAGAGGTCCGCGTCCACGTCGAGGTAGTCGTACACGCCGCCGCCACGGAAGGCGACGCGCAGCACGCGCGCCGCTGGGTCGTAGCCGACGGAGAGCACGGCGTCCGACGTCACCGACGTCATCTCCATGCCTCCACGGTGGCGCCGATGGCGTCGCGGTGCGCGTCGAGCGACGGGCCGGCGGTGGCCACGCCCGGGCGGAATGGTGGTGCGCGTGTCGGTGGTGGTGCGTAGCCTCGTCGCAATCGATCACGGCCAGGCGCAGGCGCCGGCCGCAGCTGCCCAACCCCAACCGTCGGCCCCCTGGAGAAGCACGTGCTCGGACGACTGCTGTGGCGCTACCTGCGTCCCTACCGATGGCTGCTGGCCGGTGTGCTGGTGTTCCAGCTGGCGTCGGCGCTGGCGATGCTCTACCTGCCCAGCCTGAACGCGAACGTCATCGACCACGGTGTCGCGCTCGGCGACACCCCGTACATCTGGCGCACCGGGGGCTTCATGCTCGCGGTGTCGCTGGGTCAGATCGCGGCGGCGATCGTCGCCACCTACTTCGCCGCGCGCGCCGCGATGCAGCTGGGCCGGGACATCCGCGACGACGTGTACGAGCAGGTCAGTGGGTTCTCCGAGCGTGAGATCTCACAGTTCGGCGCCGGGTCGCTCATCACGCGGAACACGAACGACGTCCAGCAGGTCCAGATGCTGGCGATGATGGGCGCGACGATGCTGGTCAGCGCCCCGCTGCTGGCGATCGGCGGGATCGTCATGGCGCTGCGTCAGGACGTGGGGCTGTCCTGGCTGATCGCCGTCTCGGTGCCGGTGCTGCTGCTGCTGGCGGGGCTGGTGATCAGCCGGATGGTGCCGCTGTTCCGGTCGTACCAGCTCAAGCTGGACGCGGTGAACCGGGTGATGCGCGAGCAGCTCACCGGGGTGCGAGTGGTCCGGGCGTTCGTCCGCGAGGCCATCGAGGCCGAGCGGTTCCGCGCCGCAAACACGGACATCATGGTGGTCGGCCGCAAGATCGGTTCGCTGTTCGTGGTGCTGTTCCCGCTCGTGATGCTCGTGCTCAACGTCACCGTGGTCGGTGTCATCTGGTTCGGCGGCATCAAGATCGACGCGGGTCAGGTGCAGCCCGGGACGCTTCTGGCGTTCATGCAGTACGTCGGTCAGATCCTCATGGGCGTCCTCATGGCGTCGTTCATGACGGTGATGATCCCGCGGGCGGCGGTGTCCGCCGAGCGGATCACCGAGGTGCTGGCCAGCCGGTCGACCCTCACGGAGGCCGAGGTTCCGGTCCGGGAGCTGCCGCGGCCCGGCGAGGTGGTCTTCGAGGACGTGACGTTCGCGTACCCCGAGGCGGAGCACGCCGTGCTCTCCGACGTCACGTTCACGGTGCGTCCCGGGCACACCGTCGCCATCATCGGGTCCACGGGCGCCGGAAAGACGACGCTCGTGTCGCTGATCCCGAGGCTGTTCGACGCGACTGGCGGCTCGGTCCGCGTCGGCGGGGTCGACGTGCGGGACGCCGACATGGAGACGCTCTGGGCCGGGATCGGCCTGGTGCCGCAGCGGCCGTTCCTGTTCGCCGGCACGGTCGCCTCGAACCTGCGGCTGGGCCGGGAAGACGCCACGGACGCCGACCTGTGGCATGCGCTCGAGATCGCCCAGGCCAGCGACTTCGTCGCCCAGATGGACGGCGCGCTCGACGCCCGCATCGCGCAGGGAGGCACGAACGTCTCCGGCGGGCAGCGTCAACGACTCGCGATCGCCCGGGCCATCCTGCGCCGACCGCACGTGCTGGTCTTCGACGACTCGTTCTCCGCGCTGGACCTGGCCACCGACGCCCGGCTCCGACAGGCCTTGTGGCGCGAGCTGCCGGAGGTGACCAAGGTGGTCGTCGCCCAGCGGGTGTCCAGCGTCACGGACGCCGACGCGATCGTCGTGCTGGAGGACGGACGGATCGCCGGGATCGGCAGCCACACCGAGCTGCTGGCCACCAACCAGACCTACCGCGAGATCGCGGAGTCCCAGCTTGCGGTGGAGGCCGGCGCATGAGCGACCAGACGCTGACCGAGGACGAGAAGCTCGAGATCGAGCTGGGGGAGCAGGCGCGGCTCGCGTCCGACACCTTCGGAGGCGCCGTGGCGCCGGGCAAGGCGGACCACTTCAAGGAGTCGTTCGGCCGCATGCTCGGGCTGCTCAGCCCGTACAAGGCCGCACTCGTCGCCGTCACGCTCATGGGGACCGCGGGTGTGATCCTGACCGTCCTGGCGCCGCGAGTGCTCGGGCGAGCGACCGACGTGGTCTTCACCGGCTTCATCTCGCGCACCCTCCCGGCGGGCATCACGCAGGACCAGGCGGTCGCCGGGTTGCGGGCCAGCGGGCAGGACCGGCTGGCCGGCATGGTCGCCGCGATCGGGGGCCTGGTGCCGGGCGCCGGTGTCGACTTCGACCGGCTCGGCCGGTTGCTGATGACCGTCCTGGCTCTCTACGTCGCCGGGGCACTGCTGACCTGGGCACAGGGCTACGTGATCAACGTGATCATGGTCCGGGCGATGTGGCGCCTGCGTGAGGACGTCGAGGCCAAGATCAGCCGGCTCCCGCTGTCGTACTTCGACCGGGTGCAGCGTGGCGAGCTGATCTCGCGGGTGACGAACGACATCGACAACATCACCCAGACCATGCAGCAGTCGCTCTCCGGGGCGCTGACGGCCGTGCTGACGGTGCTCGGCGTGCTGGTGATGATGTTCTCGATCTCCTGGCAGCTCGCGCTGGTCGCACTGGTGTCGCTGCCGCTGATGGGCGTGATCTTCGGGGTCATCGGGCCGCGGTCGCAGAAGGCCTTCGGCCTGCAGTGGCGCAAGGTCGGCCGGCTCAACGCACGGGTCGAGGAGTCGTTCTCCGGGCACGCCCTGGTGAAGGTGTTCGGCCGGCGGCGCGAGTTCCAGGACCGGTTCCACGCCGAGAACCAGGAGCTCTACCGCGCGTCGTTCCGGGCGCAGTTCCTCTCGGGCATCATCTGGCCCGGTATGTCGTTCGTCGGCAACCTGACATACGTCGGCATCGCGGTGCTCGGCGCGCTGATGGTGGCCGGCGGGACCATGCTCCTGGGCAGCGTGCAGGCCTTAATCCAGTACGCGCAGATGTTCACGCAGCCGCTCTCGCAGCTGGGCGGGATGGCCGCCGTGGTCCAGTCCGGCACCGCGTCGGCGGAGCGCGTGTTCCAGCTGCTCGACGAGGACGAGCAGAGCGCAGACCCGGAGCATGCGCCGGCCCCCGCCGAGGGTGACGGCACCATCGTGTTCGAGCACGTCGCCTTCTCGTACAGCCCGGACCAGCCGCTGATCACCGACCTGTCGTTCACGGTCCACCCGGGGGAGACCGTCGCCATCGTCGGGCCCACCGGCGCCGGCAAGACCACGCTGGTTAACCTGCTCATGCGGTTCTACGAGCTGGACGGCGGCCGCATCCTGGTCAACGGCCAGGACATCGCCGCGCTGTCCCGCCACGACGCCCGCGCGCGCACCGGCATGGTGCTGCAGGACCCGTGGCTATTCGCCGGCACCATCACCGAGAACATCCGCTACGGGCGGCAGAACGCCACCGACGACGAGGTGCACGCGGCAGCGCGAGCCACGTACGTCGACCGGTTCGTGCACTCACTGCCGCAGGGCTACGACACGCTGCTCGACGAGGACGCGGCCAACCTGTCCGCCGGAGAGCGGCAGCTCGTCACCATCGCCCGGGCCTTCGTCGCGCAGCCGTCGGTGCTGATCCTGGACGAGGCGACATCGTCGGTGGACACGCGCACGGAGCGCCTGCTGCAGAAGGCGATGGCCACGCTGCGCGAAGGGCGCACGTCGTTCGTCATCGCCCACCGGCTGTCGACCATCCGCGATGCCGACCTCATCCTGGTGATGGAGCACGGCGCGATTGTCGAGCACGGCACGCACGACGAGCTGATCGCGGCTCACGGCGCCTACCACCGGCTGTACCAGTCGCAGTTCGCCGGGGCGGTTGTCGAGGAGAGCGTCTAGCCTCGCCGGAGGCAGAGGGACTGCCGTCAGGCGGCGCCCTCTGCCTCCGCCGCCTCGGCGCCGTCGAGGACTCCGGCCTCGACATCAGCCGCGACATCAGCCTCGATATCAGCCTCGATATCAGCCGCGACATCGGCCGCCGCGCCGGGCGCCGGGTCGATGAAGAAGTTGTCGCGGAGCAGCCCGGTGGGGTCGTAGCGCCGCTTGAGGTCGCGGAGCCGGTCGAGGTGGGCGGCCGGGAAGGCGCGAGCGACGACGTCCGGCCCGGTCGCGGACTCGAACGACAGGTACATGCCCTCCATGTGCGGCTCGAGGCGGGACCACCACCCGTCCAGGCCGGACGCCCGCGTGCCGAAGGCGGCGATCGAGAAGTTGGCCGCGCGCCAGCCGTAGGCGGTGGCGTCGGGCGGCACGTCGGCGACAGCGCCGCCCACCGCCCGGATCGAGAAGAAGTACGAGGCGCCGGCGTCGAGCAGGGCGGCCGACTCGGCCGTGAGCTCCGGCGTCAGGTGCTCGGCAAGGCCGGAGTGCGACCACGGCTCGCCCTGCCCCTGCTGAGGCGACTCGTCGAACAGCGAGCCCATCACCTCGTCGTACCCGGCGAGCGCCACCGCCTGGTCCAGCAGCGGTGCCACCTGGGCGAACGGCTGGAGTCGCTCGATGATCGTCTCGGGCTGGTCGGAGTCGACGACGAGCATCGTCTGCGCCACGCGCGGCTGCCCGGGGCGACGGGCGCCGAGGATCACCTCGCCGCTGACCGAGCGGTCGGCGGCCTCCATCGCCGCACCCCAGCGCTGCAGGAAGCCGGCCGTGTCGTCGGCGTCGAAGGCGAGCTGGGCGAACCCGACCCGCCCCACGTGCGCGGCCGTGAACTCGAAGGAGACCGCCACCCCGAAGTTCGCCCCGGCGCCGCGCACCGCCCAGTACAGGTCTGGGTCGGCGTCGTCGGACGCGTGCACCAGCGAGCCGTCTGCCAGCACCACGTCGACCGAGCGCAGATGGTCGAGCGTCAGCCCGTGCTCGCGGGCGAACCAGCCGATCCCGCCGGCCGTCGCCAGGCCCCCCACCCCGACGCCGCCGTAGTCCCCGCTGCTGATGGCCACCCCGTGGGGCGTCAGCGCCCGCGCGACGTCGATCCACCGCGCACCCGGCCCCACGCGCACGTGACCGGAGGCCTCGTCGAGCACCTCGACACCGTTCAGAGCGCCGACGTCGATCACCAGCCCGCCGTCGTTGAGCGAGCGTCCGGACAGTCCGTGCCCGGCGCTGAAGATGCCCAGCGGCAGGTCGCGGTGCCGGCCGGCGAACAGGATGGCGTCGCTGACCTCCTGGACCGTCCGTGGGCGCAGCACCAGCCCGGGCGCGCCGCCTCGCAGGTAGCCCGAGGTGTAACGGGCGTACCCCGCGTCGCCGGGCTCCACGGCGCGTTCGGCGAGGGAGGCGGGCACGTCGTCGTACGAGATCCCGGGCCGGCGCTTGGCGAGGGAGAGCGAGCTGCGCACCCGGCCGGTGGCGCTGGTGCCGCGGGCACCGCGCTCCGCCGCGACCAGGTCGCGGACCGACGGCGCCACCTCGCCGGCGAACTGCTCCAGCACGCGCGGATCGTCGCCCATCACCACGAACACGCTGATCCCGTCCTCGAGCGCCAGCCGCGCCAGCTCCTCGGGCGACTGGCCAGGGGCCACGTTGAGCAGGCGCGTGATCTCGCGCGGGTCGCGGTCGGCGGCTTGCGCCGCTTCGTCGATCGTCGCGTTGCCGCGCGCGAGGTCGCCGGGCTTCAGATAGGGCTGCGACGGCAGCCAGCCGTCCGCCTTCTGCCCGATGAGGCGCAGCATGCGTGGCTTGAGGGCACCCAACCAGATCGGGATCTCATGGGCGGGCGCGGGCCCGCGCTTGGCGCCGTCGACGTGGTGGAACTCGCCACCGGCCCGCAGGGGCCGACGCTCGGCGGCGTCCCAGACGCCGTGGATCACGTCGATCGCCTGGTCGAGCGCCTCGACCGACTCACCGGGCGTCAGCCGCCCGCCGCCCATGGCCTCGATGGCGTCCCAGAACGCGCCGGCCCCGAGCCCGAGGGACACCCGGCCGTCGGACAGCAGGTCGAGGCTGGCGGCGGCACGTGCCAGGACGGCGGGTGGGCGCAGCGGCAGGTTGAGCACGTTGCCGGACAATCCGATCCGCTCGGTGCGGGCGGCGACCCAGGCCATCAGCGTCCACGTGTCGAGGAACGCCGGCTGGTAGGGGTGGTCCTGGAAGGTCACCAGGTCGAAGCCGAGCTGCTCGCTGAGCACCGCGAGCTCGACCGGGCGGGTGGCCGGCGTGTTGACCGGTGTGACGAAGGTGCCGAAGCGGATCGGGTGGCCATAGTCGGGCATGGGTCCAGCATCCGTGGGCGAGAGCCGGACGACAAGCGCGGGGTAAGTGACTTACTATCGGTAAGTGACTATCGAGCAGCAGGCACCCACCGGCTGGGAGCTCATCGACGACGAGCTGTGCCGTCGCGCCACCGGGGTGGTGGAGCTCGTCGGGCGGCGCTGGAGCAGCGCCATCCTGCTGGCGCTCGCGCGCGGTGCCGAGCGGTTCGGTGAGGTGCTCGCGATGGTCGCCGGTCTGTCGGACCGGATGCTCGCCCTGCGGCTGCGCGAGCTGGAGCGCGCCGGCCTGGTCGACCGGATCGTGGAGCCCACTACTCCCGTGGCGATCCGGTACCGGCTGACCGCGCGCGGCCGCGACCTGCTGGTCTCGCTCCAGCCGCTCGCGCGGTACGGGCAGCGCTGGGAGTCCGCCTCGCCCGCGTGAGGTCCGCGAGCTCGCAGCTCTCGCGAACCGCCTGGATCGACGTCCGCAACCGGACGCGTGGGTCTCGCGAGCTCCTCGCCGGGATCGTGAACCACCCGCGCGACTGCGGCGACCGCAAGCCTTCGCGCCTGCGCGCCGTCACGCCGTCGGCAGGCGCGTCCCGGTGAGCTCCTCCGCGACCGCCCAGAGCCGTGCCGCGGTGGCCAGTGAGCGCGCCGAGCGCGGGATCCGCGTCACCTTCGTCGGGCCGACGAGGCCGAGCCTGCCGCTGGGACCGTAGTAGGTGCCCTGACGGGCCTCCGGGGAGGTGGCCGCGACGAGAAGCGGCTCGGCGCCGGTCTCGACGCCCTGCGACGGCAGGATGCTGCGCCGACGTGGCGGCAGCTGGTCGGCCTGGGACCGGCTCAGGTTGACGCCCGCGGTCTGCAGGTTCGTCAGGGTGTAGCCGGGGTGGGCGAACGTGCTGAGCAGCGGCCACCCGCGCTGGACGGCGACGACGGCCAGGTGCCTGGCCATCATCATGTCCGCGAGCTTGGACTGCGCGTACGCGCGGTTGGGCGAGTACAAACGGTGCCACTGCAGGTCGTCGAACCGGATGCGGCCCCAGTTCGCGGTGCCGCTCGACATGGTCGCGACCCGCGGCGACGGTGCGGCGAGCAGGAGCGGTAGCAGCAGGGTGGTCAGCGCGAACGGGCCGAGAAAGTTGGTGCCGAGCTGGAGCTCGAAGCCGTCCTTGGTCTCCAGCCGCTCTCGGGGTGCCATGACGCCGGCGTTGTTGACCAGGACGTGCAGAGGCTGGCCGTCGCCGAGCAGCTCGTCGGCGAACGCGTGCACGGACCCGAGGTCCGCGAGGTCCAGGTGGCGCACCTCGAGGTCGGCGTCGGGAGCGTCCCGGAGGATGTCCGCGCGGGCAGCCGCGCCCTTCTCGAGGCTCCGCACGCCCATGACCACCTGCGCCCCGGCCAGCGCCAGACGACGTGCGGCCTCTTTCCCGGTGCCGCTGTTGGAGCCCGTGACGACGAAGCGCCGGCCGGCCTGGGAGGGGACCTGGTAGGTGACGGGCACGGCGTGCTCCTGACGATCGGGGCGGCGGCCGTGGATAATGAGACCGCCGGTCTGTTGTCAAGGACACTAACAGACCGGTGGTCTGTTCCACAACGGGCGGGAGGCCGCGTGGCGACGACGACGCCCTTCCTTCGGGCGCGCAGCGAGGAGCAGCGCACGCAGCGGCGCAGCGCGATCCTCGCGGCAGCGTCCCAGATGCTCTCCGACGGCATGCCGATCCGGGAGCTCAGCCTCAACGAGCTCGCGCGGCGAGTGGGCCTGGCCAAGTCCAACGTGCTGCGCTACTTCGAGTCGCGCGAGGCGGTGCTGCTCACCCTGCTCGACCAGGAGTACGGCGCGTGGCTCGACTCGATCGCCGGCCTGCTGGGCGGGCCGGAAGAGGAGCCCGCGCCGTGGCAGGACCTCGTCGCCGCGGCGTCGTCGGGCACTGCCGCACCCGGGTCCGACGAGGCCACGACGGCCACGACGGCCGCCCCCGACCCGGCGGCGCTCGAGGCCGCCGAGCAGGTCGCGGACGTCCTGTCCCGGACGGTCGTCGACCGCCCCGTGCTGTCCGAGCTGCTGGCCCACGCCCAGCTGGTGCTGGAGCAGAACGTGTCCGCCGAGGTCGCCGCCGACTACAAGCGGCGGGCTGTGGCACAGGCCGGCCGGCTGGTGCTGCTCGTCGAACGACGCATCGGCACCCTGCCGGGGCCGTCGCGGGTGGCGCTCGCGGGTGGCGTGAACATGGCGATCGGCGGCGTATGGGCGCAGTGCCGTCCGTCCGCGGGCATGACGGCCGCCTACCAGCGCTATCCCGAGCTGGCGGCGCTGCGGCTGGACCAGCGCGTGGTGCTGCGCGAGCTGCTGGCCACCGTGCTCACCGGGCTGCTGACGCGGCCCGTCCGGCAGGAGGGGCCCCAGTAGCAGCCGGGGCCGCGCCGCCCGCTTGACCTCAAGCGCTTGAGGATTCCGATACTGGCGACGTGCCACCGAGCTACATGACCAGCGACACGATCGGCTACACGATCGCCGAAGCGGCCGCCCGGTGCGGGTTGCCGGAAAGCACGCTGCGGTACTGGGAGGCCATCGGCCTGGTCGGACCGGTGGCACGCGACCCGTCGAGCGGGCACCGCCGCTACCGCTCGGACGAGGTCGAGGTGCTGGAGACGCTGGCGAACCTGCGCGCGGTGGGGCTCAGCATCGAGGACATGCGCACCTACCTGGCGCGGGGCGACGAGGCGCCCGGCGAGCGCCGTGCGCTGTTCCAGGCGCACGCCGCGCGCTTGGCCGACGAGGTCGCCGCGCTCCAGCTGCGCCGCAGCTACCTCGAGCTCAAGGTGCGCTACTGGACGGCGCGCGAGGCAGGCGACACCGAGACCGCCGAGGCGGTCGCCGTCGAGCTCGGCGCGCTCATCCGTCAGATCAACCCACGGGAGGCAACATCGTGACCGGTCGTATCACGTCACCGTTCGGCTGGGCGAGCACCGCCCGGGAGGTGGTGGAGGGCGTCGACCTGCACGGCCGGCGGGCGCTGGTCACCGGCGCGGCCGGCGGCATCGGCGTCGAGACGGCCCGCGCCCTGGCCGGCGCGGGCGCCGAGGTGGTCATCGCGGCACGCAACGTGCCGGTGGCGCAGGCCGTGGCGCAGGAGCTGCGCGCGACGACCGGCGGCATCGTGACGGTGGCGCAGCTGGACCTCATGGATCGCGCGTCCGTCGATGCGCTGGTGGCCGGGTTCCGCGGATCGCTGCACATCCTCGTCGCCAACGCAGGCGTCATGGCGGTGCCCGAGCTGCGGCTGAGTCCCGAGGGGCACGAGATGCAGTTCGCGACGAACCACCTGGGCCACGCCCGGCTCGTCGTCGGCCTGCTGCCGGCGCTGCGCGCGGCCGGCGGGGCCCGCGTGGTGGTGGTCAGCTCGCGCGGTCACCTCAACTCGCCGGTGGTCTTCGAGGACATCGACTTCCAGCGCAGGCCCTACGACCCGGCGCTGGCCTACGCGCAGTCGAAGACCGCCAACGCGCTCTTCGCGGTGGGGGCGGCCCGGCGGTGGGCCGCCGACGGCATCACGGCGAACGCGCTGCACCCGGGCGCGATCGCCGAGTCCGGCCTGAGCCGCTATGTGGACCCGCAGACGCACCAGCGCAACCTCACCTCCGGCAAGTACGTGTTCAAGAGCCTCGAGCAGGGCGCGGCGACGAGCGTGTTCGTGGCGACCTCGCCGCTGCTGGAGGGCGTCGGCGGCCGGTATTTCGAGAACTGCCAGGAGGCGGACGTGGACGACCCGACGGCCGCGGGCATCGACGCGGCCGGTGTGGCGCCGTACGCGCTCGACCCCGAGGCGGCCGACAGGCTGTGGGAGGTCACCGACCAGATGCAGCGGTGAAGGTCCCCGCTGAAGGCGGCCGGTCAGCAGCGGACGACGGCCGGCGCCGTGCTTACCGCAGCGCGGTCCCGAAGGCCCTGCCGACCGCCCACGTGAACGCCATGGTCGCGGCGCCCATGCCCACGTTGCGCGCCACGGCCCGCCCCGCCGGGGCACCGCCGAGCCGCGCCGAGACGAAGCCGGTCACCGTGAGCCCGACGAGCACCGCGCCGACGCAGAGCCACGTGCGCCAGCCGTCCACCGGCACCAGGATCGCCAGCAGCGGGATCAGGGCGCCGACGGTGAACGCCGCGAACGACGCGCCGGCCGCGGCCCACGGGCTGGTCAGCTCGTCGGGGTCGATCCCGAGCTCGGCGTCGGCGTGCGCCCGGAGCGGGTCGTGGGCGGTCAGCTCGGCGGCGACGCGGCCGGCAAGCTCGGGGCTGAGGCCCTTCGCCCGGTACAGGCCGGCCAGCTCGGCGAGCTCGTCGTCGGGGAGGTTCTCCAGCTCCCACCGCTCCTTGACGAGGGCGGCCTTCTCGGTGTCGCGCTGGGTGCTCACGGAGACGTACTCGCCGCCGGCCATCGACATGGCGCCCGCCACCAGGCCGGCGATGCCCGCGGTGGTGATCGCCGTGAGGCTGGTCGTGGCGCCGGCGACGCCGATGACGATGCCGGCCACCGAGACGATGCCGTCGTTCGCTCCGAGCACGCCGGCCCGCAGCCAGTTCAGACGCGCCGAGAGTCCCGCGTCGTGCGGTTCATGGTCATGCGGCGGCGGTGTCGTGGTCATGCCTGTCCTCCCGTCCTCCGGCCGGCCACCACGCTAGGGGGCGCACCGGCGGCCGGCCAGCGTTCGCACCTCGGCCGCTCCGCGCGGGACGGCCATCGGCCGACGACGGCTCGGCCCGCCCGTGGCCGGCAACGGCGCCCGGCTCAGCGGCCCGGGCGGCTCGGGCCGCGCGCGCCCGGGGACGGTGCCCGGCTCAGCGGCCCCAACGGCTGCCTCGCACGGCCCAGGCGCGCGCGGAGAGCTCGACGGAGCCGTCCGGCGCCACCGGCAACCGGCGCCGGAACTCGTCGGCGACCCGCGACCTCTCACCGCCGCCCAAGCCGGCGAGGTAGTGCCCGGCGGGCCCCTGGCCGCCGAGGAAGGGCTCCCACAGCTCGTCGAACGACGCGAAGCGCCGCCGCACGTCGAGCGGATGGCCTGTGACGCCTCCCAGGCCCGCCTCGAGCCACAGCGAGCGCAGGGTCTCGGGCCGGCAGAGCGGGAAGCGCGCGGCCTCGTCCAGCGCGGCGTGCTCCGGGTCGACGGCGGCCACCGCCTGCCAGAAGAGGCGCAGCGCCTGCATCCCGTCGGCGTAGTCCCACACGAACGCGGCCACCGTGCCGGCGGGGACCACGACGCGCACCTGCTCGCGTACCGCGGCGGCGGCGTCGGGCAGGAAGTTCAGCACCAGGCCGCTGGCCGTCACGTCCACCGCACCGTCCGCGACCGGCAACGCACTCGCGTCCGCGACCGCGAGGCCGACCGGAGCGCCCGTCGTGCTGCGCCGAGCGGCCGCGACGAAGGGAGCCGACCGATCGACGGCCAGGACGCCACGGGGCTCGGCGCCCGTGACCACGGCCGCGGCGAGCGCACCCGTGCCGCAGCCGACGTCGAGCCACAGCAGGCCGCCCGGCAGGTCGAGCCACGCGACGAACGAGGCGGCCGCCAGCCGGCTCCAGCGGCCCATGAAGCGCTCGTACGCGTCGCCGTCCGCGAACTCCTCCGCCATCGGGGCAGCATCCGTGGCGCGCACGGCGCTGTCAACGACCCGAAACACGGCTCGGACCGGACGCCTGCCGGCCGGGTCGGTGACCGATCATGACGTCACCGAGAATGTCGCCACCGAGGAGGAACCCGTGGTCGTCGCCTACTGGATCGTCGCCGGGCTGCTGGCCCTGCTCTTCCTCTACTCCGGAGGCATGAAGGTGACGCGGAGCCGGGAGCAGCTGGCGCCGAGGATGACGTGGGTCGAGACGATGCCCATGCCCGGGGTCCGCGCGATCGGCGTCGTGGAGATCCTCGGGGCGATCGGGCTGGTGCTGCCGCCGCTCACCGGTATCGCCCCGGTCCTCGCGGTCGTCGCCGCGGCGGGCCTGGCGGTGCTGCAGGTGCTGGCGGCTGCCTTCCACGTGTCGCGGGGTGAGGGGTCGACGATCGGCCTCAACCTCGGCCTCGTCGTGCTCGGCGGGGTGGCGGCCTGGTTGGCGACCGCCTTCTAGGCCCCGTGCAGCCCGTGGACGCACCGCCACCGGGACGTGCCACGGGACCAGGATGGCGGCCATGACCTCTCCCATCCGCACCGCTCGCGGCTCCGTCGCCCTCGTCAACGCCTACGTCGTCCCCGTGTCCGCGCCGCCCATCGAGCGCGGCACCGTGCTCGTCGAGGACGGCATCATCACGGTGGTGGGCGCCGACGTCGTGGTGCCCGCCGGGGTTCGGACGCTGGACGTGGCCGGGCGCTGGGTGCTGCCGGGATTCGTCGAGGCGCACGGCCACGTGGGCGTGCACGAGGAGGGCGAGGGCTGGGCCGGCGCCGACGTGAACGAGATGACCGATCCCAACGGCGCGGGGCTGCGGGCGATCGACGCGATCAACGTCGAGGAGGAGGGGTTCCGCGACGCGCTCGCGGGCGGCGTGACCTCGGTGGTGGTCAAGCCCGGCAGCGGCAACCCCATCGGCGGGCAGACGGTCGCCATCAAGACCTGGGGCGGCCGCACGGTCGACGAGCAGGTGATCAGCGACTCGGTGTCGGTGAAGTCCGCGTTGGGCGAGAACCCCAAGCGCGTGTACGGCGACAAGAAGCTGCTCCCGTCCACCAGGCTGGGCGTGGCCCACGTGATCCGCAAGGCGTTCGTCGACGCGCAGAACTACGCAGCCCGGCGCGACGCGGCCGCCGCCAAGGGCGAGCCGTTCGACCGCGACCTGGCCAAGGAGACCCTGGCGCGCGTGCTGTCCGGCGAGCTCGCCTGGGACCAGCACACCCACCGGGCCGACGACATCGCCACCGCGATCCGCCTGTCCGAGGAGTTCGGGTACCGGCTGGTGGTGAACCACGGCACCGAGGGCGCCCTGATCGCCGACGTGCTGGCCGAGAAGGACATCCCGGTGATCTTCGGGCCGCTGTTCACCAGCCGGTCCAAGGTGGAGCTGCGCCACCGCGCGATCGCCAACCTGGGGCGGCTCGCCGCGGCCGGAGTCCGGGTGGCCATCACCACCGACCACCCCGTGGTGCCCATCAACTTCCTGGTGCACCAGGCGTCGTTCGCCGTGAAGGAGGGGCTGGACCGCGACGTCGCGCTCCAGGCGCTCACGGTGAACCCGGCGTCGTTCCTGGGGCTGGGCGAGCGCGTGGGGGCGCTGGCGGCGGGGCTGGACGGCGACGTCGTGGTGTGGAGCGGCGACCCGCTCGACGTCAACTCGCGCGCCGAGCGCGTGTTCGTCACCGGCAGCGAGGTCTACACGTGGGACGCGGCGGCCGACGGCGGGCACGGGGCCGGGCGCGTCGTCGAGCGCTCGGAGCGGTTCCGGCGGTAGCGGCACGGCGAGCGCACGACGGGCGCACGACGAGCGCACCGGGGGGCCGGCGGCGCCGGGAGCTCGTCGTGCGCTCGCCGCCCGGTAGCGGAGACGCCTCCGGAAGACCCTAGGCTGGTGCCATGGTCGCCTACCGTCACCTGGGCCGCTCCGGCCTCAACGTCACCGAGATCACCTACGGCAACTGGCTCACGCACGGCTCGCAGGTGGAGAACGACACCGCGAAGGCATGCGTGGCCGCCGCCCTCGACGCCGGCATCACGAGCTTCGACACCGCGGACGTCTACGCCAACACCGCCGCGGAGACCGTGCTGGGCGAGGCTCTCGACGGCGAGCGCCGCGACGGCCTGGAGATCTTCACCAAGGTGTTCTGGCCCACCGGCCCCCGGGGCGCCAACGACAAGGGACTGAGCCGCAAGCACATCCTCCGGTCGATCGACGGTTCGCTGGCCCGGCTGCGCACCGACTACGTCGACCTGTACCAGGCGCACCGGTACGACCACGTCACGCCGCTCGAGGAGACCATGGAGGCGTTCGCCGACGTGGTGCGCGCCGGCAAGGCCCTGTACATCGGCGTCTCGGAGTGGACGGCGGAGCAGATCCGCGAGGGCGTCGCCCTGGCGCGCGAGCTGCACGTGCCGCTGGTCTCCAACCAGCCGCAGTACTCGATGCTGTGGCGGGTGATCGAGGACGAGGTGGTGCCCGCCAGCCAGGAGCTGGGCCTGTCCCAGGTGGTCTGGTCCCCGGTGGCGCAGGGCGTGCTCACCGGCAAGTACCTGCCGGGCACGCCGCCGCCCGCTGGCTCGCGCGCCACCGACGAGAAGGGCGGCGCCAGCACGGTCCGCCGGTTCACGGAGAACGAGACGGTGCTCGTACGTGTCCAGGGCCTGCGCCCGGTGGCCGACGAGCTGGGGCTGACGCTGGCCCAGCTCGCCGTCGCGTGGGTGCTGCAGAACCCGAACGTCGCGGCGGCACTCATCGGCGCGTCCCGGCCCGAGCAGGTGGCCGAGAACGTCAAGGCGTCCGGCGTGGTCATCCCGCCCGAGCTGATGGCCCGGATCGACGAGGTGCTCGGCGACGTCGTGGTGCGCGACCCCGCGCTGACGCGGCAGAGCTCGCCCGCGGCGATCTGAGGCCCGGCCGGCTACCCGGCCACGCCGCCCCACACCGCGCGCGCTCCCGAGTCGCCCACCAGCACCAGCAGCCAGGTGATGCCGACGGCCACCACCACGCTCGCCAGCGCGAACGCGGCGGTCACGGCACGCACGGTCCCGTCCTCGCGCCCGCCCGCGGGGGCCGGCCGCCAGCGGAACCACGCCCACTGCGCGGCCGCGACCACGAAGAGGGCCGCGGCCCACGGCAGCAGCATCTCGCCGTAGTGCTCGTGGGTGAGCACCGACGGTGGCGTGCCGATGGCATTCGCGAGCTCCTGCCCGGCGCGCACGGTGATCGGCACCAGCGCCAGGACGGCGAGCGCCGCCAGGGGGGTCACGACGCCCAGCCGGCGGCGGGCCACCGGCCAGAACTGGGTCAGCAGCACGGCCACCGCCGTCAGCGGCGTCAGCACCACGACGGCGTGCACAAGGAGCGGGTGAAGGGGGATGCCGCCCACCTGCAGCGCGAGGTCCATGCCAGGTGAACGACGCAGGGTGCTCTCCGGTTCGACCAGGTCGCGACGAGATCGCGGCGAGGGGGTGACGAGGGGTTGGCGAGGCGGTGACGAGGCGGTGACGAGGCGCTGGCGAGGCGGTGGCGAGGCGGCGATGTGCCGCGAACGAGCCGCGAACGAGCCGCGGCGAGCCGCGATGAACTGAAAGGCCCCTCGGCGTCGTTCTACCGGCAGACCCGCGAAGGAGTCCGCGACATGCCCACCGACGACCGCGCCGTCCTGCGCGAGCTGCACGACCGGCACGCCGCCGCGGTGCGGCGGTTCGTGGTGCACCTCACGGGGACCGGTGCCGGGGCCGACGACGTGGTGCAGGAGACGTTGCTGCGCGCGTGGCGCACCCCGCGCGTCATGGCGCAGGACCCGGCGACGGCACGATCGTGGATGTTCACGGTGGCCCGCAACCTGGTGATCGACGAGGCGCGCAGCGCGCGCCGCCGCCACGAGACGGGGGTGGACGAGCCGCCGGACCGGCCGGTGGGCGACCGCGTCGACGAGCTGTTCGACGCGATGCTCGTCGCCGAGGCCCTGGCGGCGCTGAGCGCGGAGCACCGCGCGGTGATCGCCCAGGCGTACTACGGCGGGCTGAGCACCGCCGAGCTGTCGGCCGAGCTCGGCATCCCCGAGGGGACGGTCAAGTCGAGGCTGCACTACGGCTTGCGCGCGCTGCGGCTCGCGCTCCAGGAGAGAGGGGTCGTGCGATGACGCCCGACGACGTGGTTCGGGAGCACGAGGCCTTCGCCGACTGGGACGCCGCGTACGTGCTCGGGGCGCTGAGCCCCGACGACCGGCACGCCTACGAGGACCACCTCGCCGGGTGCGAGCGGTGCCGGGCGGCGGTGGCCGAGCTGGCGCCCCTGCCCGGGTTGCTGGCACGGGCCTCGCGCCCCGACGAAGGCGACGGGACCGGGCCGGCCACCGGGCCGGCGTACCGGGAGGACCAGCCGGCCGGGTCCGGCGAGCGAGGGGCGGACGACGAGGCCGGCGAGATCGCCGGGCTGGAGGGGCCCGGCGGACCGGGCGCGGCGACGCCGCGTGCGGACCTCGTCGACCTCGTCGTGCGCCGGGAGAGGCGCCATCGCCTGCGGCGGCGCCTGCTGGTGGGCGGGATCGCCGCGGCGCTCGTCGTCGGCGTCGCCGTCGGCGTGCCGTTGGCGAACCGTGCGCCCGCCGGTTCGGCAGCACCCGCGGAGACGGTGGCGCTGGAGCAGCAGGTGGCCACGTCGCTGACGGCGACCGTGGGCCTGACCCCCGTCGCGTGGGGCACGCGGCTGTCGATGGAGTGCGACTACCCCGCCGGCGGCCCCACGTACACGCGCCCGCCGGGCACCCCCGCCGGCCCGCCCGTCTACGCGCTCGTGGTCACGGATGTCGACGGCGTGGAGAGCCAGGTCTCGACCTGGAGCGCCGAGCCCGGGCACGACGTGCGGCTGGACGCCGCGACCGCCGTGCCGCTCGACCGGATCGCCTCGCTCGAGGTGCGTTCGTCGTCCGGGAAGACCCTGCTGTCCGCCGACCTCGCCACGCGGTGAGGTGAACCGCACGGGGCTGCGTCTCGTGTACCCGACGACCATCCGCCCGGCAGCGCCGGGCATCGATCCAGGATCGGGGACACGTCATGAAGTCGGTAGCACAGGGGCGGCGCCTCGGCGTCGCGGTCGCGGCAGTCGCGCTGCTCACGCTGGCGGCGTGCTCGTCGGGCAGCACGGGTTCGTCGTCGGGCACCACCACCGCACCACCGGCGGCGACGTCGGACGCGGGCTCCACCACCTCGAGCCAGGACGGCCTCTACGGCGACCAGTCCGCTCCCACCTCGGCCCCGGCGGCAGCGGCGTCCGGCACCTCGCTGGCCACCGCCAGCACCGGGCTGGGCACCATCGTCGTCGATGGCAAGGGCATGACGGTCTACCAGTTCGACAAGGACACCCAGGGCGCCGGCTCGTCCGCCTGCACCGGCCAGTGCGCCACCCAGTGGCCCGCCGTGCCCGGCGGGGCCGCGATGCCGTCGGTGGACGGCGTGACCGGCACGGTCGGCACCATCACCGGGACCGACGGGCAGCCGCAGCTGACGCTGAACGGCTGGCCGCTGTACTACTACGCGGGCGACAGCGCCGCAGGTGACACCAAGGGTCAGGGCGTGGGCGGCATCTGGTGGGTGCTGACCCCGGCCGGCGAGCGCGTCACCGGCTGAACGCGGGCGGTGGCGAGCCTGCGGACAGGCGCAGGGCCTCGATCAGGCTGTCCGTGTCGTACGGCCCCACGAGCCGCCAGCCGTTGACGAAGAACGCCGGTGTCGACAGCAGGTCCATGATGTCGGCGTCGTCGGCGTCCTCCTGGACGCGGCGGGCGGTCTCGGTGCCATCGAAGTCCTCGACGAACCGGTCGAGGTCCAGGCCGATGTCCTGGGCGACGGCCAGCAGGTCCTGGCGCTCCAGCCGGTCCTGCTGGCCGAACAGCCGGTTGCCGTACTCCAGGAACCGGCCCTGCAGCGCGGCCGCCTCGGACGCGCGCGCCGACTCCAGGGCGTGGGGATGGACGCGTGTCTGCGGCAGGTGGCGCCAGGCCCACACCACCTCGTCCCCGAGGCGCTCGAGCACCTCGTCGACCGAGCCCGTGGCGCGCGAGCAGAAGGGGCACTCGAAGTCCCCGTACTCGACGATCACCAGCGGTGCGTCCGGCCGGCCCCGGTGGTGGTCACGCTCCGGGTCGAACGGTCGCAGCAGCACCTTGCCCACCGGCTGGCGGGGGGCGAACCGGTCCATCGCCGCGAACAGCAGCCAGCCGAGGCCCACCGACAGGGCGGTCGCGACCAGCACGCCGATCCGGGCGGCGCTGGCCTGGGCCTCGTCGGGCAGCGCGATGTCGACGATGAGCAGCGAGATGGTGAACCCGATGCCGGACAGAGCGGCTCCGCCCGCCACCCGGTCGAGCGTCAGCCCCGGCGCCAGCCGGCCCAGCCCGCTGCGCACCACGAGCCAGGTGGCGCCCGTGATCCCGACGAGCTTGCCGACGACGAGCCCGGCGACCACGCCCCACGCCAGCGGCGAGCGCCAGGCCGCCGCCAGCGAGGACCCGTCCAGCCTCACCCCGGCGTTGGCCAGGGCGAACAGCGGCAGCACCACGTAGGACACCGTCGGCCCGAACGACAGCTGGAGCCGCTCGTTGACGGAGATCGAGTCGCGCAGCCGGCGGGTCGCCGCGACCGCGTACCGCGGCGTCGGGGACTGGCGGAAGGCGCGCGTCTGCGCGTAGGCGGCCTCGACCTCGGGCCGGCGCGGCGAGAACACCGGGATGAGCAGGGCGATCGCCACGCCGGCAAGGGTCGGGTGGACGCCGGCGGCGTGCAGGCCCAGCCACACCACCACGGCCAGCACCGCGTACACCGGCCCGCGCGCCACCGGCAGGAACCGCACCAGGGCCACGAGCACGAGGGCCACGACGGTCAGCGCGAGCGGTGCGAGGCGCAGGTCGGAGGTGTAGAAGACGGCGATCACCGCCAGCGCCGCGATGTCGTCGACCACCGCCATGGTCAGCAGGAACAGCCGGAGCCGCGCGGGATGGCGTGGCCCGACCAGCGCGAGGGCGCCGATGAGGAACGCGGTGTCCGTCGAGATGACCGTGCCCCAGGCGTGCGCGTTCCCGGACCGCCCGGCCACGAGCAGGAAGACGAGGGCCGGGACCACCAGCCCGCCGACAGCGGCGCTCGCGGGGACGATGGCGCGGGCCCGCTGCGAGAGCTCGCCGATGGCGACCTCGCGCTTCACCTCGAGCCCGACGGTGAAGAAGAACACCGCCATCAGGGCGTCGTTCACCAGGCTGTGAGCCGTCAGGGTCAGCTCGGCGTTGCCCGCCGAGACGGCGACCGGCGTCGCCCAGAACGTCTGGTAGGCGGCCCGCGCCGGGCTGTTCACCCAGATCAGGGACGCCAGCGCCCCCGCGGCGAGCAGGGCCGCCGACGCCCGGTCCCGGCCCATCGTCGC
>DASWOL010000246.1:0-23052 GCA_036398695.1 Cellulomonas sp.
ATTGGCAATCCGGGGGACCGTCTGGCACACTTACCGGGTTGCCCGCCGGGGTGTGGTGCGTTTGCGCGCCCCTCACCGGCCGGGCGAAGACGTGGAGAGCCCAACGGCCCCGGGGTCACCCGGAGGTGACGGGCTCGACCGCAACCACCGACCCGGTACCCGCAAGGTACGCCGCGCCGGGGTGCGTCGCGCTAGGCGACACGCCCGAGTGCGGGGGTCGGACGGACCGGTAAGAACGACAGAGAGAAGTAGACGACGCCATGGCGGGACAGAAGATCCGCATCCGGCTCAAGTCCTACGACCACGAGGTCATCGACAGCTCGGCGCGCAAGATCGTCGACACGGTGACCCGCGCGGGTGCGCAGGTCGTGGGCCCGGTGCCGTTGCCGACGGAGAAGAACGTCTTCTGCGTCATCCGGTCGCCCCACAAGTACAAGGACAGCCGCGAGCACTTCGAGATGCGCACGCACAAGCGGCTGATCGACATCATCGATCCCACGCCAAAGGCGGTCGACTCGCTCATGCGTCTCGACCTGCCCGCGGACGTGAACATCGAGATCAAGCTCTGATTCGCTGGGAAGGACGCACTCATATGGCAACCCAGCAGACTGCGCGCCCCGTCACGGCGCTGCTCGGCACCAAGCTCGGCATGACCCAGGTGTGGGACGCGGCAGGTCGCCTCGTCCCCGTCACGGTCGTCGGCGTGGGGACGAACGTCGTGACCCAGGTGCGCTCCGCCGAGGTTGACGGCTACGCCGCGGTTCAGCTGGCCTACGGCCAGATCGACCCCCGCAAGGTGAACAAGCCGCTCAAGGGCCACTTCGAGAAGGCCGGGGTCACCCCGCGCCGGCACGTGGCCGAGATTCGCACGCCGAACGCCACGGAGTACACGCCCGGCCAGGAGATCACCGTCGAGGTGTTCGGAGCCGGGCAGACCGTGGACGTCTCGGGCACCACCAAGGGCAAGGGCTTCGCCGGCGTCATGAAGCGCCACGGGTTCCACGGCGTCTCCTCCTCGCACGGCTCGCACCGCAACCACCGCAAGCCCGGGTCCATCGGCGCGTGCGCCACCCCGAGCCGCGTGCTCAAGGGCGTGCGCATGGCCGGCCGGATGGGCAACGTCCGGCTGACCACACAGAACCTGACCGTTCACGCGATCGACGCCGAGAAGGGCCTGCTGCTCGTCAAGGGCGCCATCCCGGGCCCTCGGGGCGGCGTCGTCGTCGTCAAGACCGCCTCGAAGGGTGCGTGACCACGATGAGTGACACGCTCACCGTCGACGTCCTGGACTCGCACGGGGAGACGGCCGGCCAGGCCGACCTGCCCGGCGAGGTCTTCGACGCGCCGACGAACATCCCGCTGATCCACCAGGTCGTCGTCGGCCAGCTCGCCGCAGCGCGGCAGGGCACCCACGACACGAAGCGCCGTGGTGAGGTCAGCGGCGGTGGCCGCAAGCCGTACAAGCAGAAGGGCACAGGTCGCGCCCGCCAGGGCTCGACGCGCGCCCCGCAGTACGCCGGTGGTGGCGTCGTCCACGGCCCCACACCGCGCGACTACTCCCAGCGGACCCCGAAGAAGATGAAGGCCGCGGCGCTCCGCGGTGCTCTCTCGGACCGCGCCCGCGCCGGTCGCGTGCACGTCGTCACCGGGTTCGCCCCGGGCGAGGCGCCGTCGACGAAGGCCGCCGTCCGGGTCCTGGACAACCTGTCCGGTCGGCGGAACGTCCTCGTCGTCGTCGAGCGCTCCGACGAGGTGACGTGGAAGTCGCTGCGCAACGTCGAGCGCGTCCACCTGCTCGTCGCCGACCAGCTCAACACCTACGACGTGCTCGTCAGCGACGACGTGGTGTTCACCGCCGGCGCCCTGGACGCCTTCCTCGCGGGGACCAAGGCCAAGGAGGAGACGAAGTGACCACCATCGGCAAGGACCCGCGCGACATCCTCATCGCACCGGTCGTCTCCGAGAAGAGCTACGGACTGCTCGACGAGGGCAAGTACACGTTCCTCGTCGACCCGCGCGCCAACAAGACCGAGATCAAGATCGCGGTCGAGCAGGTGTTCGGCGTGAAGGTCGACTCGGTCAACACCGCCAACCGTCAGGGCAAGACCCGCCGGACCCGGTTCGGCATCGGCCACCGCAAGGCCACGAAGCGTGCGATCGTCACCCTCCGCGAGGGCTCGATCGACATCTTCGGCGGACCGGTCGGCTGAGCGGCCCGGAAGGACATCAGACATGGCTATCCGTAAGTACAAGCCGACGACGCCGGGGCGCCGCGGCGCCTCCGTCGCGGACTTCGCCGAGCTGACGCGGTCCGCGCCGGAGAAGGCGCTGGTCCGCCCGCTCACCAAGACCGGCGGTCGCAACTCGTCGGGCCGCGTGACCACTCGCCACCACGGTGGCGGTCACAAGCGCGCCTACCGGGTGATCGACTTCCGCCGCAACGACAAGGACGGCGTGCCGGCCAAGGTCGCGCACATCGAGTACGACCCGAACCGCACCGCGCGCATCGCGCTGCTGCACTACGCCGACGGCGAGAAGCGCTACATCCTCGCGCCGAACCGGCTGAGCCAGGGCGACGTCGTCGAGTCGGGGCCCACGGCGGACATCAAGCCGGGCAACAACCTGCCGCTGCGCAACATCCCCACCGGCACGATCGTCCACGCCATCGAGCTGCGGCCCGGCGGCGGCGCGAAGATCGCGCGCTCGGCGGGGGCTGCCGTGCAGCTCGTCGCCAAGGACGGGCCCTACGCCCAGCTGCGTATGCCGTCCGGCGAGATCCGCAACGTCGACCTGCGCTGCCGCGCCTCGGTCGGCGAGGTGGGCAACGCCGAGCAGTCCAACATCAACCTCGGCAAGGCCGGCCGTTCGCGCTGGAAGGGCGTCCGCCCCACCGTCCGCGGTGTCGCGATGAACCCGATCGACCACCCGCACGGTGGTGGCGAGGGCAAGACCTCCGGTGGCCGTCACCCGGTCAGCCCGTGGGGTCAGCCCGAGGGCCGCACACGGCGTCCGAACAAGCCGAGCGACAAGCTCATCGTGCGCCGTCGGCGCACCGGCAAGAAGCGCTGAGAGGAAGCCCCATGCCGCGCAGCCTCAAGAAGGGCCCCTTCGTCGACGACCACCTGCAGAAGAAGGTGGACGTGCAGAACGGGGCCGGTACGAAGAACGTCATCAAGACGTGGTCGCGCCGTTCGGTCATCACGCCGGACTTCCTCGGCCACACCTTCGCCGTGCACGACGGCCGCAAGCACACCCCGGTGTTCGTCACCGAGGCGATGGTCGGCCACAAGCTCGGCGAGTTCGCCCCGACGCGGACGTTCCGCGGCCACGAGAAGGACGACCGGAAGGGGCGCCGCCGCTGACCCGCGAGGGGCAGCAGCGGTGACCTGACCGGTAGGAAGCAAGGAGACAGCGATGGAAGCCATGGCGAAGGCGCGGTTCGTCCGTGTCACGCCCACCAAGGCCCGCCGCGTCGTGGACCTCGTCCGTGGCAAGAAGGCCGGTGAGGCCGTCAACACGCTGCGGTTCGCGCCGCAGGCGGCGGCGGCCCCGGTGCTGAAGACGGTGCAGTCCGCGATCGCGAACGCGGTCGAGGGCGCGCGCCGCAACAGCGAGCGCCTCGACGAGGCTGACCTGGTCGTCTCGGAGATCTTTGTCGACGAGGGCCCGACGCTGAAGCGGTTCCGGCCGCGGGCGCAGGGCCGTGCCGGCCGGATCCTCAAGCGCACCAGCCACATCACCGTGGTCGTCTCGGTTCCCGAGCCGGCCACCAGCAAGGGAGGGACCCGCTAGTGGGCCAGAAGGTCAACCCGCTCGGGTATCGCCTGGGCATCACGACTGACCACCGTTCCCGGTGGTTCGCCGACTCGACCAAGGTCGGTCAGCGGTACCGCGACTACGTCCGCGAGGACGTGCAGATCCGCAAGCTGATGAGCACGGGTCTGGAGCGCGCCGGCATCGCCAAGGTCGAGATCGAGCGCACCCGCGACCGCGTGCGCGTCGACATCCACACCGCCCGCCCCGGCATCGTCATCGGGCGTCGCGGCGCGGAGGCCGACCGCATCCGCGGCGAGCTCGAGAAGCTCACCGGCAAGCAGGTGCAGCTCAACATCCTCGAGGTGAAGAACGCCGAGCTCGAGGCGCAGCTGGTGGCGCAGGGCATCGCGGAGCAGCTGGCGAGCCGAGTCTCGTTCCGCCGCGCGATGCGCAAGGGCATCCAGTCGGCGCAGCGCGCCGGCGCCAAGGGCATCCGCGTGCAGGTCTCGGGCCGCCTCGGCGGCGCCGAGATGAGCCGCACGGAGTTCTACCGCGAGGGTCGCGTGCCGCTGCACACGCTGCGCGCCAACATCGACTACGGCCTGCACGAGGCCCGCACCACCTTCGGGCGGATCGGCGTCAAGGTGTGGGTCTACAAGGGCGACATGACCGAGAAGGAGTACGCCCGCGAGCAGGCGACCGCTGCCCCGCGGCCGGCCCGGGGTCCGCGCGCCGAGCGCAGCGACCGCCCCGAGCGCGGCCCGCGTCCCGGCGGCCGTCGTCCGGAGCGTGCCGAGGCTGCGGCCGAGGCGAGCGACGCTCCGACCGAGACCGGAACGGAGGCCTGAGCCATGCTCATCCCCCGCAGGCTGAAGCACCGCAAGCAGCACCACCCCGACCGGCACGGCGCCGCGAAGGGCGGCACCGCGATCTCCTTCGGCGACTTCGGCATCCAGGCTCTCGAGCCCGCCTACGTCACCAACCGGCAGATCGAGGCCGCTCGTATCGCCATGACCCGCCACATCAAGCGTGGCGGCAAGGTCTGGATCAACATCTACCCGGACCGTCCGCTGACGAAGAAGCCCGCCGAGACCCGCATGGGTTCCGGCAAGGGTTCGCCCGAGTGGTGGATCGCCAACGTCAAGCCCGGCCGCATGCTCTTCGAGCTGGCCGGTGTCCCGGAGCCCCTGGCGCGCGAGGCCATGCGCCGCGCGCAGCACAAGCTCCCCATGAAGACCCGTTTCGTGGTGCGTGAAGGGGGGCTGAGCTGATGGCCGTCGGAACACAGGGCCTGGCGCCGAGCGAGCTGGACGCGTTCGACGACGAGCGACTCGTCGCCGAGCTGAAGAAGGCCAAGGAGGAGCTGTTCAACCTCCGCTTCCAGTCGGCCACCGGCCAGCTGGAGAGCCACGGTCGGCTCCAGGCCGTCCGCCGCGACATCGCGCGGATCTACACCATCCTGCGCGAGCGCGAGCTCGGCATCCGCACTGCCCCGAGCCCGAGCGAGTGAGGCAAAGTTGAGTACCAAGCACGAGTCGACGACGGCGACGAGCGAGCACCGCGCGTACCGCAAGACGCGCCGCGGCTACGTCGTCAGCGACAAGATGGACAAGACCGTCGTGGTCGAGGTCGAGGACCGGGTCAAGCACCCGCTCTACGGCAAGGTCATGCGGCGCACGAGCAAGGTCAAGGCGCACGACGAGCAGAACTCGGCGGGCGTCGGCGACCTGGTGCTCATCATGGAGACCCGACCGCTGTCGTCCACCAAGCGGTGGCGGCTGGTCGAGATCCTCGAGAAGGCCAAGTAGGCACACAGTTGCCCGCGCCGCCATGTGCGGCGTGTGCACCACGGCAACTACACGTTCGGACAGGCTCGGGCGCGGCGACCAGTGACAGCGTCCCGAGAACCCGCCAGACGACAGGAGTGAAGGAATGATCCAGCAGGAGACGCGGTTGCGCGTCGCCGACAACACGGGTGCCAAGGAGATTCTCTGCATCCGCGTTCTCGGTGGCTCGGGTCGCCGCTACGCCGGCATCGGCGACGTCATCGTCGCCACCGTCAAGGACGCGATCCCCGGTGGCAACGTCAAGAAGGGCGACGTCGTCAAGGCCGTCGTCGTGCGCACCCGCAAGGAGCGCCGCCGTCCGGACGGCTCGTACATCAAGTTCGACGAGAACGCCGCCGTGATCCTCAAGAACGACGGGGAACCCCGTGGGACGCGCATCTTCGGCCCGGTGGGCCGTGAGCTGCGCGACAAGAAGTTCATGAAGATCATCTCGCTGGCTCCGGAGGTGCTCTGACCATGGCCAAGATCAAGAAGGGCGACCTGGTCGTCGTCATCTCCGGCAACCGCGCCGACCGCGGCAAGCAGGGCCGCGTGCTCGAGGTGCTGACCGAGTCCCAGCGCGTGGTCGTCGAGGGCATCCACCGGGTGACCAAGCACACCAAGATGAGCACCAGCCAGCGCGGCACGCGCACGGGCGGCATCGAGGTCGTCGAGGCTCCCATCCACATCAGCAACGTGATGCTCGTCGACCCGGAGACCAAGAAGGGCACCCGGGTCGGCTACCGCTCCGAGCAGATCGAGCGCGACGGAAAGCTCAAGACCGTCCGGGTCCGCGTGGCCAAGCGCTCCGGTAAGGACATCTGATGTCGCAGACCACCATCGAGGCCCCGGCGACCCCGCGGCTGAAGACCCGCTACGCCGACGAGATCAAGCCGGCTCTCCTCGCACAGTTCGCGCACGAGAACGTCAACCAGGTGGCGCGGCTGGTGAAGGTCGTCGTCAACATGGGTGTCGGCGAGGCGGCGAAGGACTCCAAGCTCATCGACGGCGCCGTCCGCGACCTCACGCTGATCACCTGCCAGAAGCCGACCGTGACGAAGGCCCGCAAGTCGATCGCGCAGTTCAAGCTGCGCGAGGGCATGCCGATCGGCGCCCACGTCACCCTCCGCGGCGACCGGGCGTGGGAGTTCCTCGACCGGCTGCTGTCGATCGCGCTGCCCCGCATCCGCGACTTCCGCGGCCTGTCGGCCCAGCAGTTCGACGGGCACGGGAACTACACGTTCGGCCTGACCGAGCAGTCCGTGTTCCACGAGATCGACCAGGACCGCATCGACCGTGTGCGCGGTATGGACATCACGGTCGTGACGACGGCCACCACCGACGACGAGGCGCGGGCCTTCCTCAAGCTCCTCGGCTTCCCGTTCAAGGAGGACTGACATGGCGAAGACCGCCCTTGTCAACAAGGCGAACGCGACGCCGAAGTTCGGCGTTCGCGGCTACTCACGCTGCCAGCGGTGCGGGCGTCCGCGCTCGGTCTACCGCAAGTTCGGCCTGTGCCGGATCTGCGTGCGTGAGATGGCCCACCGGGGCGAGCTGCCCGGCGTGACCAAGAGCAGCTGGTAAGCATCCGACGACGTCGGTAGGTCGTGGACGGCACTCCCGTCCGCGATACCCCGGCGAGAAAGGGGCGATGCCCCATGATGACCGACCCGATCGCAGACTTCCTCACGCGCCTGCGCAACGCGAACACGGCGCACCACGACAGCGTGGTGATCCCGTTCTCGAAGCTGAAGTCGCACATCGCGGAGATCCTGCAGGCCGAGGGCTACATCTCGGGCTGGATCGTCGAGGACGCCGAGGTGGGCAAGAACCTCGTGGTCAGCCTGAAGTACGGCCCGAACCGCGAGCGTGCGCTCGCCGGCGTCAAGCGCGTGTCCAAGCCGGGCCTGCGCGTGTACGCCAAGTCGACCAACCTGCCGAAGGTGCTCGGCGGCCTGGGCGTGGCGATCCTGTCCACGTCCTCCGGCCTGCTGACCGACAAGCAGGCCGCCAAGAAGGGCGTGGGTGGGGAAGTCCTCGCCTACGTCTGGTGAGTGACAGGACGGAAGGAGAACAGCCATGAGCCGTATCGGCAGGATCCCCGTCCCGGTCCCGACCGGCGTGGACGTGAGCATCGACGGTGCCGTGGTGACGGTGACGGGCCCCAAGGGCACGTTGTCCCACACGGTCGCCGCCCCGATCCAGGTCGCGCGCGACGACGCCGGAGCGCTCGTCGTGACCCGGCCCGACGACGAGCGCCAGTCGCGCTCGCTGCACGGCCTGACCCGCACGCTGCTGGCCAACCTGGTCACCGGTGTGACGGCGGGCTACGAGAAGAAGCTGGAGATCGTCGGCACCGGCTACCGCGTGCAGGCGAAGGGCGCGAGCCTCGAGTTCGCGCTCGGCTTCTCCCACCCGGTGACGGTGGAGCCCCCGGAGGGCATCACCTTCACCGTCGAGACGCCGACGCGGTTCGCCGTGGCCGGCATCGACAAGCAGCAGGTGGGCGAGGTCGCCGCGAACATCCGCAAGATCCGCAAGCCTGAGCCGTACAAGGGCAAGGGCGTGAAGTACCAGGGCGAGATCGTGCGTCGCAAGGTCGGAAAGGCTGGTAAGTAAGCCATGGCGATCACCATCAAGGGCAAGGGCAAGCAGATCGCCCTCCAGCGGCGGCACCTGCGCCTGCGCAAGAAGGTCGTCGGCACGGCCGGCCGGCCGCGGCTCGTCGTCACCCGGTCCGCGCGGCACATCGTCGCGCAGATCGTCGACGACGGCGTCGGCCGCACCATCGCGTCCGCGTCGACTCTCGAGGTCGACCTGCGGGCGACCGAGGGCGACAAGACGGCCAAGGCGCGCAAGGTCGGCGAGCTCGTCGCTGCGCGTGCCAAGGCTGCGGGCGTCGAGGCGGTCGTCTTCGACCGGGGCGGCAACAAGTACCACGGCCGGGTGGCCGCGGTGGCCGACGGCGCCCGCGAGGGAGGCCTCTCGCTGTGAACCGCGCTGTGACCGAGGCGACCCAGCCGCTCGAGACGAAGAAGAGGATCCACTGATGGCTGCTGGACCACGCAGCAACACGACGGCCGGCGGCGGCCAGGGCGGCGAGCGCCGTGAGGGCCGCGGCGGTCGTGACGGCGGGCGCCGCCAGGAGGCCGCCGAGAAGAGCGCGTTCGTCGAGCGCGTCGTGACGATCAACCGCGTCGCCAAGGTCGTCAAGGGCGGTCGGCGATTCAGCTTCACGGCGCTCGTCGTCGTCGGCGACGGCGACGGCACGGTGGGCGTCGGCTACGGGAAGGCCAAGGAGGTGCCCGCGGCGATCGCCAAGGGCGTCGAGGAGGCGAAGAAGAACTTCTTCCGCGTGCCTCGCATCCAGGGCACCATCCCGCACCCCGTGCAGGGTGAGGCGGCGGCCGGTGTCGTGTACCTGCGGCCGGCCTCGCCGGGTACCGGTGTGATCGCCGGCGGTCCGGTGCGCGCCGTCCTCGAGTGCGCCGGCATCCACGACGTGCTGACGAAGTCGCTGGGGTCGTCGAACTCCATCAACATCGTCCACGCCACCGTCGCGGCCCTCAAGGGCTTGGAGCAGCCGGAGGCGGTCGCGGCACGCCGCGGCCTGCCGCTGGACCACGTCGTGCCGGCCCCGCTGCTGCGGGCGCAGGCCGCTGGTCGGGCTGCCGCGGCGGCCGCCAAGGCGGGTGCGTGATGGCACGCCTCAAGGTGACCCAGACCCGGTCCGCCATCGGCGGCAAGCAGAACCAGCGCGACACGTTGCGCACATTGGGCCTCAAGCGGATCGGCGACGTCGTCGTCAAGGAGGACCGCCCTGAGATCCGCGGCATGGTCCGCACGGTGCGCCACCTGGTCGCGGTCGAGGAGGTCGAGTGAGCATGGCCGACGAGAAGAAGGCCGACGAGACGACGGGGGCGACGGCAGCGAAGGCCGCCGCCGAGAAGAAGCAGCCCGCCGCTGACAAGAAGCCGGCGGCCGAGAAGGCTGCCAAGCCGGCTGCCGAGAAGAAGCCCGCTGCGGACAAGGCTGCGAAGCCTGCCGCGGATGCGGCCGCCGGGAAGGCTCCTGCCAAGGCCGCCGCGAAGGCGGACAAGGCCGAGGCTGCGGCCGAGGCCCCGGCCAAGCCGGCGCGCACGACGAAGGCTGCCGCGGCGAAGGCCGAGGCAGCCGAGCCGAAGGCTGCCCCCAAGGCGGCAGCCAAGGGCGCTCCCAAGGCTGAGCAGACCGCCGCTGCCAAGAAGGCGGCGGACGAGGCGGCGCAGCCCGGCGGGGGTGGCACGCTGCGGGTGCACCACCTGCGCCCGGCGCCCGGGGCGCGGACGGCCAAGAACCGGGTCGGCCGCGGTGAGGGCTCCAAGGGCAAGACCGCGGGCCGAGGCACCAAGGGCACCAAGGCTCGCTACCAGGTGCCGGAGCGCTTCGAGGGCGGGCAGATGCCGATGCACATGCGGCTGCCCAAGCTCCGTGGCTTCAAGAACCCGTTCCGCGTCGAGTACCAGGTGGTCAACCTGGACAAGCTCTCGGCGCTGTACCCGAACGGGGGCGACGTCACGGTGGCCGACCTGGTGTCGAAGGGCGCGGTCCGCAAGGGCCAGCTCGTCAAGGTGCTGGGCACGGGCGAGCTGACGGTCAAGGTCTCGGTGGCGGTCGACGCGTTGTCGGCGTCCGCCAAGGAGAAGATCGAGGCCGCCGGCGGCAGTATCGTCGCGCAGGACTGAGGACGTTGTTCGGCTGGGGGCCGCGGTGGCTTTGCCGCCGTGGCCCCCGGACGTTCCCGGCATCGGCTAGGGTGCCCGGGGTGCCCGTGACTCGTCACGGGCGGGCCTACCGGGACTTCCCGGCAGGCGCGGAACCCGCCCGTGGGCGGTACCAGGAGGTCAGGTGCTAGGCGCATTCGTGCGGGCGTTCCGGACGCCCGACCTGCGGCGCAAGCTGCTGTTCACCATCGGGATCATGGTGGTGTTCCGGATCGGCTCGTTCCTGCCGACGCCGGGTGTCAACTACCAGAACGTCCAGTTCTGCGTGGCGGACGCGAAGTCGAACGACCTCCTGGGCATCGTCAACCTGTTCAGTGGCGGCGCCCTGCTCCAGCTCTCCGTGTTCGCGCTCGGGATCATGCCGTACATCACGGCGAGCATCATCGTGCAGCTGCTGCGCGTGGTGATCCCCAAGTTCGAGGAGCTCCACAAGGAGGGTCAGGCCGGCACCACCAAGCTGACCCAGTACACGCGTTACCTCACCATCGGCCTCGCGGTGCTGCAGTCGACGACGATCATCGCGCTGGCGCGGTCCGGCAACCTGTTCCAGGGCTGCTCCAAGCCCGTGATCCCGGACTCCAGCTGGGTGGTCCTGACGATCATGGTGATCGCGATGACCGCCGGCACCGGCCTCATCATGTGGCTCGGCGAGCTGATCACGGAGCGGGGCGTCGGCAACGGCATGTCGCTGCTGATCTTCACCTCGATCGCCGCGCGGTTCCCCTCCAACATGTGGTCGATCGCCGGTGGCGACGGCGGCGTCGGGAAGTTCATCGCCGTGCTGGTCATCATCGTGATCGTCATCGGGCTCGTCGTGTTCGTCGAGCAGTCGCAGCGCCGCATCCCGGTGCAGTACGCCAAGCGGATGGTGGGCCGCCGGATGTACGGCGGCTCGAGCACCTACATCCCGATAAAGATCAACATGGCCGGCGTCATCCCGATCATCTTCGCCTCGTCGCTGCTGTCCGTGCCGGGCCTCCTCGCCCAGTTCGGCGATCCGGCCGACGCGTGGGTGCAGTGGATCAGCCGCTACCTCGCGTCGCAGAGCTCGCCGCTGCACATCGTGCTGTACGCCCTGCTCATCATCTTCTTCTGCTACTTCTACACGGCGATCACGTTCAACCCGGACGAGGTCGCGGACAACATGAAGCGGTACGGCGGCTTCATCCCCGGCATCCGTGCCGGCAGGCCGACGGCCGAGTACCTGGACTACGTCATCACGCGCATCACGGCGCCGGGCTCGCTCTACCTGGCCTTCGTCGCGCTGGTCCCGACCATCGCGTTCGTCGTGCTCAAGGTCGGGACGAACATCCCCTTTGGCGGGTCGTCGATCCTCATCATCGTTGGTGTCGGGCTGGAGACGGTCAAGCAGATCCAGTCCCAGCTGGAGCAGCGACACTACGAAGGGTTCCTCAGATGAGCGCACGTCTGGTCCTGTTCGGTCCGCCCGGTGCCGGCAAGGGCACCCAGGCGGCGCGGCTGTCCGAGCACCTCGCCATCCCGGCGATCTCGACCGGTGACATCTTCCGGGCGAACATCGCCGGCGGCACCGAGCTCGGGCGCAAGGTCGTCGCGTACACGTCCGTCGGTGCGCTGGTGCCCGACGAGCTGACCGACGAGCTGGTGCGCGACAGGCTGGAGCAGCCGGACGCGGCCGGGGGCTTCCTGCTCGACGGCTACCCGCGCAACCTGGCGCAGGTGGGCGCGCTCGACGCGATGCTCTCCGACGCGGGGACCCCGCTCGACGCCGTCGTCGAGATCACCGCGGACGCGGACGTCGTCGTCGACCGGCTGCTCAAGCGGGCGACGATCGAGGGCCGCGCGGACGACACCGAGGACGTCATCCGGCACCGCCTCGACGTGTACGCGGAGCAGACCGCGCCGATCGCCAAGGTCTACGCGGACCGCGGCATGCTGGTCCAGGTGGACGGCATCGGCGACCTCGACGAGGTGACCGAACGCCTGCTGCGGGCGATCACTCCCGCGCTCGCCCGCTGACGCCGACCTCGTGGCCCGCGAGCGCGTCCAGATCAAGACGTTCGAGCAGGTGCGCGCCATGCGGCGCGCGGGGCTCGTCGTCGCCGACGCGCTCGATGCGGTCCGTGCCGCGCTCGAGCCCGGCCTGACCACCGCCGACCTCGACGCGATCGCCGAGCGGACCATCCGCGCGGCGGGCGCGACGCCGTCGTTCCTCGGGTACGAGGGCTACCCGGCGTCGCTGTGCGTGTCCGTGAACGACGAGGTGGTCCACGGCATCCCGGGACCGCGGGTGCTGCAGCCCGGCGACGTCGTCTCCGTCGACTGCGGGGCGATCGTCGACGGCTGGCACGGTGACAGCGCGTTCAGCGCGGTGCTCGCGCCGGCCGACCCGGCGGACGTGGCGCTCGTCGCCGCGACGCGGGACGCGATGTGGGCCGGGATCGCCGCGCTGGCGGGTGCGTTCCGGACCTCGGCCGTGGGGGAGGCGGTCGACGACTTCGTCGACGACCGGTTCGGGATCGTCGAGGACTACGTCGGGCACGGCATCGGCACCGCCATGCACCAGCCGCCCGACGTGCCGAACTACCAGTCGCGCGACCGGGGCGCTCGCGTGGAGCCGGGGCTCGTCGTCGCCGTCGAGCCGATGCTGACGCGCGGCGGTGTCGGCGTCCACGAGCTGGCCGACGGCTGGACCGTGCTCACCGACGACGCCTCGCGTGCCGCGCACTTGGAGCACACCGTGGCGATCACGGCCCGCGGGCTGTGGGTGCTCACCGCTCGCGACGGTGGCGCGGCCGGGCTCGCCGCCTGGCCGGGAGCGGCCGTCGCGCCCGATGAGGTATGATCGCTCGTTGGTGTGTGCCGTCCTTGCGGCGTGCCCGGAACCGGGCGCAGGTCGTGATGCAGGAGCACACCCGTCCACGTCCGCCGTCCCGCCCGTCCGGGTGTGCCGGTGGTGTGGGCGCAGGTCGTTCGGAACGAGGGTAAGCGGAGGATATGGCGAAGAAGGACGGGGTCATCGAGATCGAGGGCTCGGTGGTCGAGGCTCTGCCGAACGCGATGTTCCGCGTGGAGCTCAGCAACGGACACAGGGTTCTCGCGCACATCTCGGGGAAGATGCGTCAGCACTACATCCGGATCCTCCCGGAGGACCGCGTGGTGGTGGAGCTCAGCCCCTACGACCTGTCCCGCGGGCGCATCGTCTACCGCTACAAGTAGGCACACGAGCAACGTCGTCGCTCCTTCTCGAAGGTGGGGCGGACGGCGGCGATGGGAACACGATGAAGGTCAAGCCGAGCGTCAAGAAGATCTGCGACAAGTGCAAGGTGATCCGCCGGCACGGTCGCGTCATGGTGATCTGCGAGAACCAGCGCCACAAGCAGCGCCAGGGCTGAGCAGCCACCCGTAGCACCCCGGCCCGCGAGGGCCGGAACAGCGCACCGCCGCTCCGGGTCCGTCGAAGGACGGGCCCGGTGAACCCCCGGCTCGGAGGCCGGGGCCCGCGACCAGCGGGAGGACGGTGTGGCAGACCTCCGACGAAGTACAGGAGCCATCAGGCACATGGCACGTCTTGTCGGCGTGGATCTGCCCCGCGAGAAGCGGCTGGAGATCGCGCTCACCTATATCTACGGGGTCGGTCGCACGCGTGCGACCGCAACCCTCGCCGCCACGGGCATCAGCCCGGACCTGCGGGTCAAGGATCTCGACGACGCACAGCTCGTCGCTCTGCGCGACTACCTCGAGGGCAACTACAAGCTCGAGGGCGACCTGCGTCGTGAGGTTGCCGCCGACATCCGCCGCAAGGTCGAGATCGGCTGCTACCAGGGGCTGCGCCACCGCCGCGGCCTGCCGGTGCGCGGTCAGCGCACCAAGACCAACGCCCGCACCCGCAAGGGCCCGAAGCGCACCGTGGCCGGCAAGAAGAAGGCCGGGCGCAAGTAGCCCGTCGCCGGCCCAGCCCGGCGCGCCCCGTAGACCAGGAAGAAGCAGATGCCCCCGAAGACCCGCACCACCACCAGCGCCGCGCGCAAGCCGCGTCGCAAGGAGAAGAAGAACGTCTCCCACGGCCAGGCGCACATCAAGAGCACGTTCAACAACACGATCGTCTCCATCACCGATCCGTCCGGCGCTGTGATCGCCTGGGCGTCGGGCGGCGACGTCGGCTTCAAGGGCTCGCGCAAGTCGACCCCGTTCGCGGCCGGTCTGGCTGCGGAGGCGGCCGCGCGCAAGGCCCAGGAGCACGGCATGAAGAAGGTCGACGTCTTCGTCAAGGGCCCCGGCTCGGGCCGCGAGACGGCGATCCGTTCGCTGCAGTCCGCCGGCCTCGAGGTCGGATCGATCCAGGACGTGACGCCGCAGGCGCACAACGGGTGCCGGCCGCCGAAGCGCCGCCGGGTCTGAGCAGTCCGGCTGCGGCCGGCGTGCACGTCGACGCCGACCGCAGCCGTAGCACGTGAGGTCGACCCGGTGGACCGAGACCGGGCCGACCGCCAGCAGTTGACTGCGGAGCGTCATATGGCGGACGCCCGCGGAGAGGAAACCCCACCGTGCTCATCGCACAGCGCCCCACCCTGACCGAAGAGGTCATCTCGGAGTACCGCTCCCGGTTCTCCATCGAGCCCCTCGAGCCTGGCTTCGGCTACACGCTCGGCAACTCGCTCCGCCGCACGCTGCTGTCGTCGATCCCGGGCGCGGCCGTGACCAGCATCCGCATCGACGGCGTGCTGCACGAGTTCTCGACGGTCCCGGGCGTCAAGGAGGACGTCACCGAGCTCATCCTCAACATCAAGAACCTGGTGGTCTCGTCCGAGAACGACGAGCCCGTGGTGATGTACCTGCGCAAGCAGGGCGCCGGTGAGGTGACGGCAGCGGACATCGTGCCGCCGGCCGGCGTCGAGGTGCACAACCCCGCGCTGCACCTGGCGACCCTCAACGACAAGGGCAAGCTCGAGATCGAGCTGACCGTCGAGCGCGGTCGTGGGTACGTCTCGGCCAGCCAGAACAAGTCGCTCGACGCCGAGATCGGGCGGATCCCGATCGACTCGATCTACTCGCCGGTGCTCAAGGTGACGTACAAGGTCGAGGCAACCCGCGTCGAGCAGCGCACCGACTTCGACAAGCTCATCGTCGACGTCGAGTCGAAGCCGGCGATCACGCCGCGGGACGCGCTGGCCTCGGCCGGCAAGACCCTCGTCGAGCTGTTCGGCCTGGCGCGGGAGCTCAACGTCGAGGCCGAGGGCATCGAGATCGGCCCGTCGCCCACGGATGCCGCGCTCGCGGCCGACCTGGCGCTGCCGATCGAGGACCTGCAGCTGACCATCCGGTCGTACAACTGCCTCAAGCGCGAGGGCATCCACTCGGTGGGCGAGCTGGTCGCCCGCTCCGAGGCGGACCTGCTCGACATCCGCAACTTCGGTGCGAAGTCGATCACCGAGGTCAAGGAGAAGCTGGCCGAGCTGGGCCTCGCGCTCAAGGACAGCCCGCTGGACTTCACCGCCGGTGACGCCTACTACGGCGACGACGAGGCCGACTTCTCGGACGACGAGCAGTACTGACGCCGGGGCGCGGCCGCTGACGGCGGCGGCCGCGTCGACCATCACAGAACCAAGGAGTGACAAGACATGCCTACGCCCACCAAGGGTCCCCGGCTCGGTGGCGGACCGGCGCACGAGCGGCTGATCCTCGCGAACCTCGCGACCCAGCTGTTCGAGCACAAGCGGATCACCACCACCGAGGCGAAGGCCAAGCGGCTGCGGCCGCTGGCCGAGCGGCTCATCTCGTTTGCGAAGCGCGGTGACCTGCACTCGCGGCGCCGGGTGATGACCGTCGTGCGGGACAAGGGCGTCGTGCACGTCCTGTTCACGGAGATCGCGCCGGCGATGGCCGAGCGTGCCGGTGGCTACACGCGCATCACCAAGATCGGTGCCCGCAAGGGCGACAACGCCCCGATGGCCGTGATCGAGCTGGTGCTCGAGCCGGTCTCGCCGAAGCAGGCCGTGGTCCGCGAGGCGACGAAGGCCGCCGTCAAGGCTGCCCCGAAGTCGAAGGCCGCGGAAGTCGAGGAGGCACCTGAGGCTGTTGAGGCCGTCGAGGGTGTCGAAGACGCCGACGCCGAGGCGCCTGGGGACGAGCAGGCGATCGAGCAGGCCGCTGGCGAGGAGACCCCCGCCGAGGACGCGTCCGACGAGGCCGGCAAGGCCTGATCCCACCGGTCCCACCCCGCTCACCACGAAGGCCCGGACCCGCCAGGCCAGTTCGGTTCTTGGGGGCCTTCGGGCACACGATGTCAATGCACCCCGGTACGCTCCAGGCAGGATGCGTGCCGGGGTGCAGTCGTCTGCCGGGGAGGTGGCCATCCCGAACACGGGTGAGGTGCCCGAGTGTCCGCGGCCTGGTCATGCCGGGTCGCGGGTTCGCCGACGCGGTGTGGTCCGCTACAAGGACGGTCCACACGGTGTCTCCGAGTGCTTGCCGGAGGATGAGCCTGGGCACCGGTTCGTCGGTCCGTATGCGGCCCGCCCGCCGCGACCTGCGCGTCCCCGGTGTCCTGACCCGCGGCACTGGGGCTCGTAGGTCATCGCCCGAGGTGGGCGGACCACCTCGACCGGCCGGTGGGCAAGGTACACGTGCGTGCTTCTGGACACCTGCACGCCGAGGGAGAGTGACCCTGACATCCACCGGGGCATGACCCAGGCCAAGGAGGGATCAATGGTGAGCGACGGGCAGCGGTCGCCAGCCAACGAGCGGTACCCCGTGTGGCTGAGCTTGCTCATCGTCGCCGGCGGAGTTGTCAGCGGTGCGGTTGGTGCGTTCTTCATCGCCTTCGTCAGTTGGGCTGTCTTCGGAACCGAATCCCTGCATCCGAACCCTGCGTGGGGTGTGCTGCTGCGGGTCGCTTCTGCTGTCGTCCTCGGGGTCGGCATCGCGGCCCCTGCAGGACCGGTGCACCGCACGCGGATCGCAATCGGCCTCATGCTCGCGGCGGTCTGGCTCGTCGTGCTGTGGCAGATCTCACCGCCCCTGCATCACTGACGTCGCCCTGCACAACCGCCGGGTGGCACACCGAGCTTGGGGGCTGCCCCCGGCCGCGTGAGCATGGATCCCGCAACACTCTCCCGCGGGCGGCCACAGCCGGGCCGTTTGCGGCACCGCGCCGTGCATCTTCCACACGAACCGCCTGCCGCAATTGTGCCTTGGCTCACAGGTGAAACGACAGGTCGTCCCTCCTACCGCCGAAGGCAGGAGGGACGACCGATGATCACCGTTGGCATCGTGTGCCCGGACGGCCCCCCTCAAGCCGAACTGGCCGCCAGGGTCCGGGCCTTCGCACATCCGCCGCCCCGGGCGGCTCAGCCGGCGAGCGACCAGGCGCGCACGCCGCCGACGATGCCCGCCTCGTTGGGCACCACCACCACCTCGTCGCCCAGCCGGTCGAGCACGGTCGGTGTGATGCGCCGCGAGTTGCCGCCGCCCAGGTAGAGGCGGTCCCACCGGAACACCGGGCGCAGTCCCTCCACCACGCGACGCACCCGCCGCGACCACATCGCGTCCCCCAGCCGCTGGCGCTCGGGCTGGCCGATGTACTCGTCGTAGGTCAGGCCCCACCGGACCGGAGCCTGCGACCACTCGAGGTGCGGGGCGAGGTGCCCGCCGTCGAAGAGGGCCGAGCCGAGACCCGTGCCGAACGTGAGCACCACCTCGACCCCCGTGCCGGAGATCACGCCGGCGCCGTGCACCTCGGCGTCGTTGAGCACCAGCGTCGGCGTGGCGAGGTGCGCCTCGACGAGGGCCCGCATGTCGCAGCCGGACCAGGCGGCGAGCAGCTCGGGAAGCACGGCGGACCGCGGGCCCGACCGCGTCACGTAGTGCGGCGTGGCGACCACGACGCCGTGCCGCACCATGCCGGGCATGCCGACCGTCACGCGGTCGAATCGAGGCAGCCGCGCCGCCATCCCCGCGATCGTCTCGACCAGACGCTCCGGCGGCAGCGGGTACGGTGTCGGCTCCCGCAGCGGCGGGGCGTGCAGCGTGCCCGCCGCGTCCAGGACGGACGCCTTGATGCCGCCGCCGCCGCAGTCGACCGCAAGCGTGAACGGGGCGAGGTGGGTGGCGGGCACCGCCACACGGTAGCGCCGGGCGTCCGGGCCGTGCCCTACGGTGGGCCCGTGAATCCACCGCACGACCCGGGGCGCTGCGCCGCCGACCGCCTGGTGGCCTCACGGTGAGCACGGACGCGATCGCGGCGCCGGTGCGGCTGCGTCTGGACCTCGCCTACGACGGCGGCGGGTTCGCCGGCTGGGCCGCCCAGCCGGGGCTGCGGACCGTGCAGGCGACGCTGGAGGCCGCGCTGGCGACGGTCCTCGGCACCGAACGGCGCGGGGAGCCACCGCCTCGGCTCACTGTCGCCGGGCGCACCGACGCCGGCGTGCACGCCCGGGGCCAGGTGGCCCATCTCGACGTCATGCCGGCCGCGCTGGCGGCCGCGCACGGGCGGGCCGCACGTGACCCCTTCGTCGCGCTCGTCGACCGCCTCGGCGGTGTGCTGCCGCCCGACCTCGTGGTGCGGGCGGCGAGCCTGGCCCCGGACGGGTTCGACGCCCGGTTCTCCGCCCTGAACCGCCGCTACGCGTACCGGGTGTGCGACGAGCTCGCGCTGCGCGACCCGCTGCGGCGCGGCGAGGTGCTGTGGCGTCGTCGTCCGTTGGACGTCGCGGCGATGGACGCGGCGGCGAGGCTGCTCGTCGGGCGGCACGACTTCGCCGCCTTCTGCAAGCGGCGGCCGCAGGCGACGACGATCCGCACGCTCGAGGCGTTCGGCTGGGACCGGCCTTCTGCCGGCCCGGACGCGGGCCTGGCCGTGGCGAGCGTGCGGGCCGACGCGTTCTGCCACTCGATGGTGCGCTCGCTCGTGGGCGCGAGCCTGGCGGTCGGGGAGCATCGCCGGGGTGTCGAGTGGCCCGCGCAGCTGCTGGCGGCGGGCGTGCGCGACGCCGCGGCCGCGGTCGTCGCACCGCACGGGTTGACGCTCGAGGAGGTCGGCTACCCGCCGGACGGCGAGCTGGCGGCACGGGCGGAGCGGACGCGCGCCCGGCGCAGCCCTGCTGAGGCGGGGTCGCCCGAGGGCGAGGACGGCTGCTGCGGCTGAGCCGTCAGCTGCGCTCGTCGTCCGCGCGGTAGAGGGGCTCGTCGAGGTCGGGGTCGGGGATGACGTGCACGGCGGCCTCCTCGGCCGACGCGGCGCCGCCGGAGACCCCCACGTCGACCGCGAACGTGTCCGTGCCGCCGGACTCGACGGCGTCGTCGTCCTCCTCCAGGCGACCGGCACGGAACTGCTCGCGGTCGGGTGTCACACCCTCGGCGGACTCCCAGTCCTCGGGCTCCTCCTGGCCGAGGCGCTGGTCGATCGTCTCGCGGTGCTCCTCCTCCCACGGCGTCTCGCCCCACCGGTTGCCGCGGGCGCGCTCGGGTGGGGAGTAGCCCTCGTCGAGCAGGTCGTCGACACCTCGCTCGAGCAGCATGTCGTCGCGGGTCAGCTGGTCGGCGTCGCCCTCGGACCCGAGCTCAGGGTCGGCGCTGGTCGCCGGGGTCTCCTCGGTCATGGCACCACGGTGACACCACCGGACGGCGCCCGCCACCGGCCGGCTCAGCCGCGGCGCAACGCCGTGATCTGCTCGTCGGTGAGGTGCAGCGACTCGAGCAGCAGGTGGTGCAGCCGGCCGTCCGCCCGCTCCGCGGCGGCGTGCCAGGCCAGCCGGTGCTCGGCCGACATCCCCGCGTGCTCGAGCAGCGCGACCAGCGTGTCGCGGTCCGGCGTCCATGTGCGCCCTGCGCCCTGTCCGCGGGCGAGCGCGTCGAGGATCGCACGCTGCTGCTCCCGCAGCGCGGCGACCTCGGCATCGAGCGCGGACAGGCGCAGGGCGAGCGCCTCGACGAGCTCCGGCGTGGGCGAGTCCAGCAGGCGGCCGATCGTCTCCAACGTCAGGCCGGACTGCCGCAGCCGGCAGATCGCATCCAGCCGTGCCACGTCGGCGGGGCCGTAGCGCCGGTAGCCGCCCGACGAGCGCTCCGGGTGCAGCAGTCCCAGCCGGTCGTAGTACAGGAGGGTGGTGCGGGACAGCCCGAACCGCGCGGCGAGGCGCCCGACGGTCACGCCGGCAGCATCGTCCCCGTCCGCAGGAAGTGGTCCATCTGCGTCCGGCGCAGCGCCCACAGCGCGCGCCGCTCGTCCTGCGTGCCGTGCACGTGCCCCCGCGGCTGGATCGGCGTGGTGGTGCTCATCAGGTCCACCCGGGTTCCCGACGCGAGGGGGGTCAGCGTGAACTCGAGCATCCCCACCGCCTGGCCCGGCAGGAAGATCGCGTAGTCGATCCGGGACGGCGGCTCGTACCGCGTGGTGATCCACGTCTCTCCCTCGCCCCGCAGGAACACGCAGCCCAGTTCGGCGACCCCGCTGTCGCTGTGCACCATGGTGCACTCCCAGTCCGGGATCCACTGGTACTCCAGCACCGGGCACAGCAGGGGGAAGACGCGCTCCGGGGCAGCGTCGAGGGTGAACGTGATGTCGACCGCCGTCCGAGCGGCGTGCGTGATGGTGTCCATGCGACGAGCGTCGACCGTGAAGCCGTAGACAGGTCAAGCGCCCTTGCGGCCGGTGCGACCGGGCCCTGAGGCGAGGGCCGCTGGCGAGCAGGTGCGGTCAGGCGACCGCGGCGCTCGCCAGGGCCCGCTCGGTCACGGGTGTGACGACCAGCCCCAGCCAGGTTCGCCACAGCACCACGCCGGTCACGGCGAACATGGCGACCATGACGAGGATGCCGACCGTCCCGCCGGCGTAGCCGCCCAGCAGCGCGTAGGCGACGGACAGGGCGAGCAGGACGAGCCGGCCGCGCAGCCGGCTGCCGACCGCCGCGGCGAACAGCCCCCACGTGAGATACCACGGGTAGGTCGTCGGACCGGAGAAGGCGAGCACCATCATCGCCCAACCCACCCCGGCGTACGCGGCGCGCTCCGGGCCGTCGGTGGCGTACCAGAGCAGCCGGGCGGCCAGCGCGGCACCCACGGCGGCGGTGAGCACGCGGGCGATGGTCGTCGCGACGGCCACCCCGTGCGGATCGCTCACTCCGGCGACCCCGGCGATCAACCAGGACAGCCAGGTGCTCGGGGCCAGGCCGCTGCGGATCCTGCCCGGAACCGCGAGCGCACCGACCCAGCCGAACGCGTCCGGAACGACCGCCAACGTCACCACCACCGTCGCCGTGGCAGCGCCGGCCAGCTCCACCAGCCGCCCGCGCAGGGCGGTGCGGTCGGTGCGGCGCAGCACGTCGAGGCCGACGTAGCCGACCAGCAGCAGCCCGGGAAGCTTGAGCATGCAGGCGATCACGGCGACGACCATCGCGAAGACCGGCATTCGCCTGCGGACGAGCAGCACGACGGCCACCGCGAGGGCACCGACCAGGACGTCGAGGTGGGCGCCGGACACGATGTGCACCAGCACGAGCGGGTTGAGCGCGACGAGCAGCAGCACCGAGGACCGCTCCCCGTTCTGCGCCGCGTGCAGCGCCAGCACCACCGCCGCGGCGAGGCCGATGACGGCGACCGCACGGATCATGAGCACCGCGAGGCCGACGTGGTTGCCCGCGCCGACGGCGATCTCGCGCAGCAGCGAAACCTGCAGGGGGCCGTACGGCGTCGGCGTGTACTGCCACTCGTCGCTCACCGCGGCGGCGAACGAGTCGTGCAGCCACGCGGGACCCCAGTGGTAGGGGTTCATGCCGACCTGCGCGAGCCGCCCGACCGCGGCGTAGCTCTGGACGTCGAGGCTGCCGATCGGACCGGCGAGCGTCAACGGCGTCGCCCACGCCACCGCGACCAGCCCGATGGTCCGCAGCCGCGGCACTCGCGCGCCGGCTCGCAGCCAGGTCCGGGCCAGGTGCACCCACACGACGCACAGCGCGGCGATCACCGCGACCGCCGCCGCGCCCCAGCCGGGCCGGGCCTGGTCGCCCGTGGGCCAGGCGCCCCACCACTGCGGCAGGACGACGTGCTGGGGAACGCCGGCGAGCGAGGCGGCGACGACGAGGGCGACGACGAGCGCGGTCCCCGCGGCGCCCATGAGCGCTACGGTCGACCTTCTGTTCAGTGCGTCTCGCCACTGCGTCGCGATCAGCGGCAGGCGGTTGGCGCTCATGCCGTCCTTTCGGTCGCGGCCGGGTGACTGCTCCATTGCCGCCCGGCCGAAAGCCTCCGGTCATCCGACGTTAGCGGGCGACGGGCGGGTGAGCGAATCGAATCCGGGTGTCGGACGTATTGCCCCTCGGGAGGTTCCAGTGCAGGTCAGGGGCAGGTCAGGGACCGGTCAAGCCCCGGTCAGCGGCGGCTGAGGCGGACCCCCGGGCGGTTGGCGCGCGCGCACTCCAGGGGTGCCCGGCAGGGGTGCTCGAGCGTCACAAGGGGCGGGCGATCGCCAGCCGGACCGCGAACGCCAGCATGACGGCCGCCATCGACAGATCGAGCACGCGCCAGGCGCCGGGCCGGGCGAGGAAGGGCCGCAGCCGAGCCGCGCCGAAGCCGAGGGTGGTGAACCAGAGCGCGCTGGCCGCCCCGGCGCCGGTGGCGAACCACCATCGCAGCGGACCGTGCTGGGCGGCCATGGCCCCCAGGAGCAGCACCGTGTCAAGGTACACGTGCGGGTTGAGGAACGTCAGGGCGAGGGTGGTCGCGAGCACCGG
>DASWOL010000247.1:0-3195 GCA_036398695.1 Cellulomonas sp.
CGAGCGTCCGGAACACCGAGGCCTCCTCGCCGCGGTGCACGTGCAGGTACTCGACGATCTCTCGGTACGGGTGGTTGTCCGTGACGTCGACCGCCCGCCGGAAGTGCGACAGGAAGGGCACGTCCGCCATCACAGCCGCCAGGCCCTCGACCAGACCCGCCGCCGCGAGCGTCAGACCACCGCCCTGCGAGACCCCGGTCACCGTGACGCGCGCCGGGTCGACGCCGGGCAGCGCGCGCACCGCGTCGACCGCCCGCACCGCATCGGTGATGAGGCGCCGGTAGTAGTACTGCTCGGGATCCTGGATGCCACGGGTCACGAAGCCCGGATGGGACGGCCCGGTCGTGCCCGGGTCGGGCGTGTCGCCGCCGCTGCCCCACGCCGAGCCCTGGCCGCGCGTGTCCATCACCAGGTGCACGTACCCGGCCGCGGCCCACGTCAGCCGGTCGAACGGCTTGCCACGCCCGCCGCCGTAGCCCAGGTACTCCACGACCGCCGGCAGCAGCTCGCCCGACGAGCCCGACCCGGCGGGCCGGACGGCCCACGCCTTGATCGGGTGACCGCCGAACCCGGCGAACGTCACGTCGTCGACGTCGACCAGCGACAGCCCGGTGTCCACGCGCGCCGCCCGCAGCCCCAGCTCGTGACCGCGCGCCTCCGCGAGGGTCGAGGACCAGAAGTCGTCGAGGTCGGCGGGCTCGTCCAGGTCGGGCAGGTAGCGCTCGAGCTCGGGCAGCGGCAGGTCGAAGATGGCCACCCACGGGCTCCCTCGGCGTCGGGCGGAAGCGGACGACGAGAACCCTAGCGATCCGTGCCGGTGACCTCGACCAGCGGTCGACCAGTGGGTCGTCGTCCGCGAGCGGCGTGCGGCACACCGCCGGGCCCTACCGCGCGAGGAACGCCAGCAGGTCCAGCCGCGTCAGCACACCGACCGGCCGGCCGTCGCCGACCACGAGCAACGCGTCCGCCTTCTCCAGCGCGAGCCGCGCCGACTCGACCGACTCCCCCACGCCCACCAGCGGGAGCGGCGGCGACATGTGGCTGTCCACACGGTCGGACAGCGCGGCCGCGCCCGAGAACACGGCGTCCAGCAGGGCACGCTCGGAGACCGAGCCGGCGACCTCGCCGATCTTCACCGGCGGCTCGGCTCCGACCACCGGCATCTGCGACACCCCGAACTCGCGCAGGATCTCGATCGCGTCCCGCACCGTCTCGTTGGGGTGTGTGTGCACCAGCGCCGGGAGCGCGCCCGTCTTCGTCGTCAGCACGTCCGCGACGGTGGCGCCCTCGCTCGCCGTGAGGAACCCGTACGAGCGCATCCACGCGTCGTTGAAGATCTTCGACAGGTAGCCCCGGCCGCTGTCCGGCAGCAGCACGACGATCACGGCCTCGGCGGCCGCGGCGGGATCCTCGTCCTGCAACCGCCGGGCGAGCTTGACCGCGGCGACCACCGCCATCCCGCTGGAGCCGCCGACGAGCAGCGCCTCCTCCCGCGCCAGCCGCCGCGTCATGGCGAACGACTCGGCGTCCGTCACGGGGATGATCTCGTCGGGCACCGACGGGTCGTAGGCGGCCGGCCAGAAGTCCTCGCCGACCCCCTCGACCAGGTAGGGCCGCCCGTCCCCGCCCGAGTACACCGAGCCGGCCGGGTCGGCGCCGACCACCCGCACCGCGCCGGCGGACACGTCGTGCAGGTAACGGCCGGTCCCGGTGATGGTGCCGCCCGTCCCCACGCCGACGACGACGTGCGTCAACCGCCCGTCGGTGTCGGCCCAGATCTCCGGGCCGGTCGACTCGTAGTGCGAGGCCGGGCCGTTCGGGTTGGAGTACTGGTCCGGCTTCCAGGCACCGGGAGTCTGCCGGACCAGCCGGTCCGAGACCGAGTAGTACGAGTCCGGGTGATCGGGTGGTACGGCCGTGGGCGTGACGACCACCTCCGCGCCGTACGCGCGCAGCACGTCACGCTTGTCCTGGCTCACCTTGTCGGGACAGACGAACACGCACCGGTAGCCCTTGCGCTGCGCGACGAGCGCCAGACCCACGCCGGTGTTGCCGCTCGTCGGTTCCACGATGGTCCCGCCGGGGCGCAACGCCCCGCTCGCCTCGGCGGCCTCGACCATCTTCAACGCGACGCGGTCCTTCACGGACCCGCCGGGGTTGAGGTACTCGACCTTGGCCAGCACGGTGGCGGACAGCCCGGAAGTGACCGACGACAACCGCACCAGCGGTGTGCCGCCCACGAGCTCGCTGACGTGCTCCACGTACTTCACCGGGTCAGCGTGCCACCCGCGCCCTGCCGCTGCCGGAACCGACGCCATGCGGGCCCACGTGACGGAGAACTCGAGCAGCCCCCGGTTGGCGGGCCGCCAGCGGGCGAGCTCAGCGCCGGCCGGACAGGATGGCGAAGATCCGCAGGAACTCGAGGTAGAGCCAGACCAGTGTCACGACGAGCCCGAACGCCGCCGTCCAGGCGTACCGGCGGGGCACGCCGGCCGTCACGCCGCGCTTGATCGAGTCGAAGTCGACGATGAGGTTGGCCGCGGCCAGCCCCACGGCGAACAGCCCGATGACGATGCCCCAGCCGCCGGACCGCAGCGGCCCGAAGGCGTCGCTGCTGACGAAGAACGACAGCACCAGGTTGACCACCTGGAACACCAGGTAGCCCACCATCGCGACGATCAGCCACCGGACGAACTTCGCCGTCACGCGCACGCGCCCGGAGCTGAACAGCCAGAGCGCCGCGCCGAACGTGGCGAACGTGGCCAGCACCGCCTGGACCACGATCGGCTGCGCGTTGCCGGTGGACGTGTCGTTCACCGCCAGCGCGGTGAACGCCAGGCTCACCCCGCCGAGGAACACCCCCTGCGCCGCGGTGTAGAGCACGATCAGCACCGGGCTCGGCGTCCGGCGGAACGCGTTGACCAGGCCCAGCACCAGGCCGGCGACCATGCCGAGCACCCACACGCTCTGCGGGAGCCGTCCGGACTCGGTGCCGTACCAGGTGGCGGCCGCGACCACGGCGAGCAGGCCCAGCAGCCCGGCGGTGCGGACGATCACGTCGTCGTACGTCAGGCGGCCCGTGTCGCGGGCGGTCGCCGTGGGGCCGGCATACATCTGCTCGAGGGTGGCCGGGTCCACCGGCGGTGCGGCGACGGTGCCACGGTTGCCCGTGCGGCGCGGGTCGCCGAACACGGG
>DASWOL010000248.1:0-14362 GCA_036398695.1 Cellulomonas sp.
CTCCTTCGGCATGGACTTCCGCCGTGACCAGGACGCGAGCCAGGAGGATGCCCGCCACCACGCCGAGGACCGCGCCGGTGACGGCGAGCACGCCCGCCTGCGCCGCGGCGATGCGACGCCGCATCCGGGGCGCCGCGCCCACCGCCCCCAAAGTGGCCAGGTCGGGCCGGGACTCCGCGGCTGCGAGAGCCACCGCCACACCCGTCGCCGCGAGCCCGAGTGCGATCGCCACCGCGACCAAGGCCCAGATGACAGGACCGGCGTCCTGCCGGGGGCCTCGTTCGTCGTAGACGCCCCAGGTGAAGCGTCCGTCCATATCCGCATCGGCGGCCGCGACCTCGGCCGTCGTCGCACGTCTGGTCGTCGTCGCGACGAGGCCCTCGACCGCGGCGCGCAGGCCGAGCCGGTCGGCCGCGGACGGCGGCAGGGCGGCACCGAACTCGCTGATGTTCTCCAGGTCGGCCACCACGGCGGGGAACCGGGCATCGGCCGTCACCGCGCCGGTGGCGTCCAGCACCTGCAGATGGACGGTGCCGTCCTCCTGCAGGTCGTGCACCGAGTTCACCACCACCTTCCCGGCGGCCAGCGCGTCCGCCGCGGGCCCGGACGCCGACAGGCCCAGCATGCGCACCACCGTGCCGTCATCGACGAGCCAGTGGGAGTAGGTCCCGTTCGGCCACCACACCACCGCGCCGCCCCCGCCCAGAACGCAGCGCGAGTCGGCGACGATCGGCGCGGTGTCCGAGAAGGGAGGGCACTCCTGGCTGGGCGACCGCACAATCTGCAGGTTCACGGAGGGCGGAACGGGACTCGCGGCAGCGGCGACGCCGGGCGCGGCGGGCTCGGAGGAGGTCGTGGGCGTGGACCCCGCGCCGGATCTCAAGCCGGCGGGCTCCGCGAACCGCACGAAGGCGACGTCGGAGACGGGCAGGTCGGCCCGCAGCACGCCGGCCGCGGCGGACAGATCCTCGAGCGAGGGCACCGGATCGCCGGAGTGGATCACCGGCGGCATCCCGAGCGCCACGGTTCCGACCGCGCCCAGTGGACTGTACGAGGTCCGCTCCTGCGCCATCTGCGACTCGAGGAAGACGACTCCGGCCGTCAGCCCGGCCAGTGCGGCGATCACCGCGGCGAGCGCCGGCGCCGTGCGGCCGCGTTGGCGCACCGCGTCGCGTGCGGCAATCCGGCCGGCGATCCCCAGGCGTGGCGCGAGCATCCCGACGAGCGAGACGAGCGCGCCGGAGGCGAACACCAGGCCCAGCTCCAGGCCGATCACGCCGCCGACGATCAGCGTGGCCTGCCGCGTCGTCGCCCCCGCCAGCGCTGCGACCACCCCCGCCGCCGCAACCACGATCCCGACGACCGGGGTCGCACGGTGCGGCCGCGCGTCGGCGCGGCGGCCCGCAAGGGCGGCGACGACATCGACCCGCGACGCCCGACGCGCCGGCACCGCTGCCGCGACGGTGGCGACGGCCGTGCCGAGCACCACCAGCACAGCCGCTGCCCACCACGGCACGCGGAGGGCCGGCAGCGCGAACGAGCCCCGTGCCACGACCACGGTGCGAACCACGGCGGCGACCACCACGCCGAGCGCCGCCCCGACGACCGAGGCGCCGAGGCCCACGACGAGGCCGCCGAGCAGCACCACGCGCCGCAGCAGGGAGCGTTCCGCACCCGTCGCCGCGAGCAGGGCGAGCTGCCGCTGGCTGCGCCGCGCTCCCACCGCGAACGCCGGGCCGATGAGAAGCACGGCCTCGATGAGGGCCATCGCGACGACGGCCGCGCCGATCACGACCATCCCGGAGGTCACACCCAGGTCGTTGCCCGACGACACGGTGGTCATCACGCCCGAGGGGTCGAGCATGACGGCGCGGCTGCGGACCGACGATCCCAGCGCGTTCACCGTGGTCACGTCCTGCCACGTCACGGGAGCCTTCCCGACGACAAACCAGCCGGTCACCGCGAGGGCCCCCGTGGCCGAGCCGACGGCCGGGAAGAGTGCCCCCGAGACCGCGTAGACCTCGTCGAACGTGGGCCACGGCGCCAGCACGGCGCTGACGCGCAGGTCGACGGGCGCGCTCTGGTTCCACGTCACCGAGATCGCGTCCCCGACGTGCACGTCGAGCTCGGACGCGAGGTCATGCGCCACTGCGACCTCGCCGGGCGCCGAGGGCAGTGCGCCCGCCTCGACCGGCGCGGCGACGACGTCGGCCATGTCCGCAGCCGGAAGCTCGCGGACCGGCCGTTCCCCTTGCGCCACCGCGTCCGTGGTCCGCACCCTGCCGGTTCCCTCGACGGACCGCACCAACCGGTCGCCGCGCGGCAGCGCCGCAGCCAGCCCGGCCTCGTAGTCGGCGAGTGTCGGCAGATCCTGCGTCGATGCCGGCTGGCGCGCCCCGACGACCCCACCGTCGGCGGACTGCTCCACCCCCGGCCCCCGGAACGGCGAGACGACGGCCTGCTCCTGCGGACCCATCTCCCAGGCGACCTTCTGCGCCTGCGTCGCCACGCTCGACTGCACCAACGTCCCGCCGGCCATCCCCGCCAGCACAGGCAGCCCGACCATCGTCACGACGAGGGCGGTGCGCCCCCTGGCTCGCACCGCGTCCCGCCGGGCGATCCGCGCGGCCACCCGCCACGACGAGAGGGCACGGGACGCCCTCAGCCCGGTCATGACCGGTGTCGCGGCGCGGCCAGCAGGCACTCGGGGTCGTCCGCGCTGCCGGTCGTGTCCACCACCATCCCGTCGCGCAGGAAGACGGTCCGGTCCGCCCAGGCGGCGAATCGCGGCTCGTGCGTCACCAGAAGCCCGGCGGCTCCCGCGTCGACGCGGGCGCGGAGCAGCCGGATGACGTCCTCACCCGTCGTCGAGTCAAGCGCCCCGGTCGGTTCGTCGGCCAGCACCAGGCGCCTCGGCCCGACGAGCGCCCGCGCGATCGCGACCCGCTGCTGCTGGCCGCCGGACATCTCGTCGGGAAACCGGTCTCCCATCCCCTCGAGCCCTACCTCGGCGAGCGCCTTGAGCGCCTCGAGCCGCGCCACCCGCCCCGGGATGCCGTCCAGCTCGCGCGGCACCGACACGTTCTCCGCCGCGGTGAGCGCCGGGATGAGGTTGAAGTCCTGGAACACGTAGCCGACGGACCGCCGTCGCAACCGTGCCCGGCCCGCCTGGTCGAGCCCGACGATCTGGGTGCCCGCGAGCACCACCGACCCCGCAGTGGGTGTGTCCAGCCCTCCGGCGATGTTGAGCAGCGTCGTCTTGCCGGAGCCGCTCGCCCCCATCACCGCGACGAGCTCGCCGAGCCGCACGTCGAGGTCGACGCCGCGCAGCGCGTGGACCAGCGTCGCGTCGCGTCCGTGGTCGCGGGCCACCCCGCGCATCGCCAGGAGCACAGGAGCCGGGGCGCTCATCGCGTGCCCCGTTCGACCGGACCACGGGTCACGGTCGCGCCCGTGGTACCGGTCGTGGCCTTCGTCGCGGCTCCTCCTGACGTGGCGCCGGCCGCCGAGCGCTCGTCGCGCGCCGTCCGGGCCGCCCGCGACACACGAGCCTCGACGTGGTCGAGCCAGCGGATCTCGGCCTCGGCCGCGAACACGAGATTGTCGAGGACGAGCGACCACGCGAGGTCGTCGGCCGCGCAGTCCCGCTCGAGACGCGTGTACTCGTGCATCGCGCGCATCGTGGCGGTGCGCTGGCGCAGCACCACGTCGCGGACGTCCACACCGGGGACCGTCACCGCGAGCGCGAGCTTGATGACGAGCTCGTCGCGCGCGGGTTCGCCGCGATTCACCGGGGTGGTCCACCACGCGGCGACCTCTGCCCGGCCGGCGCCGGTCAGCCGAAACCGCTCCGGCGCGCCACGGTCACCGGCCTGGCCGGCCCCGGCGCCGGACACACCGCCGTCCGCGCAGCCGTCCGCCGCCTCCGGGTCGTCGTCGGGCGCCGGCTCGACCAGTCCGTCGCGGACCAGCCGCTGGAGCGTCGTGTAGACCTGGCCGATGTTGAGCGGCCACGTGCCGCCCGTGCGCGCCTCGAACTGCTGGCGCAGCTGGTACGTGTGCATCGGCTGCTCCGCGAGCAGCGCCAGCAACCCCTGCCGGACCGACATACCGCCCCCTGGTTACCGAGTAACTAGCGGACCGAACGTTACTCGGTAACCCAGGCGCGTCAAGAACCGTGCGACGTGGTGCGTCGCGGCCGCGCGTCAGGCCAGCCGGTACAGCCAGCCGTGGGTGTCGGGGACGCGGCCCGTCTGGATGGCGGTCAGCTGCTCGCGGATCGCCACCGTCACCGGGCCCGCGCCGCCGTCGCCGACCGTCAGGTCGAAGTCGTCGGACGCCAGCCGGCCGATGGGGGTCATCACGGCGGCCGTGCCGCACGCGAACACCTCGGCGACCTCGCCGGACGCCAGGCCGGCGCGCAGGTCGGCCAGCAGCACCGGCTCCTCGGAGACCTCGTGGCCCGCCTCCGCCAGCAGGGTGAGGATCGAGGAGCGCGTGACGCCCTCGAGGATCGTGCCGGAGATCGGCGGCGTGGACACTCGGCCGTCGGCGTGCACCACCATGACGTTCATCCCGCCGAGCTCCTCCAGCGTGGTGCCGTCCACCGAGTCGAGGAAGCACACCTGCTCGAAGCCCTTGGCGTAGGCCTCCTGCTGCGGCAGCAGGCTCGCGGCGTAATTGCCGCCGCACTTGGCGGCGCCCGTGCCGCCAGGGCCCGCACGGTGGTAGTCGGTGGCGATCCAGATCGACACCGGCTGCACGCCGCCGGACGCGAAGTAGGGCCCCACCGGCGAGGCGATGGCGAGGAACTCGACCGCGTTGGCCGGCCGCACGCCGAGGAACCGCTCCGAGGCGTACATGAACGGCCGCAGGTAGAGGCTGGTGTCGTCCCCCGACGGCACCCAGTCGAGGTCGGCGTCGACCAGCGCGGTGATCGCGCCGAGGAAGTCCTCCTCGCTCAGCACGGGCAGCGCGAGGCGGCGGGCGGAACGCGCGAACCGCGCCGCGTTGGCCTGGGGGCGGAAGCTCCACACCGAGCCGTCGGGGTGCCGGTACGCCTTGAGGCCCTCGAAGATCTCCTGCGCGTAGTGCAGCACCGCGCTGGCGGGGTCGAGGGACAGCGGCGCGTACGGCTCGACGCGGCGGTCGGTCCAGCCACCCGCGGCGGTCCAGCTGACGCGTGCCATGTGGTCGGTGAAGACCGTGCCGAACTTCGGGTGCTCGAGGAGCGTGGCGCGCTCGGCGGCCGGCACCGGGTGCTCGGTGCGGTGCAGCTCGAACAGGTCCGCGGGGGTTGTGGTGCTCATGTCAGTGGCCTTTCACGGGAGTCGGGACGACGGTATCCGCGACGGCCGGGGCGGGACTAGATGCGCGCGACGAGGTCGGCGCCCACCTCGGCCGTCGACCGTACTCGACCGCCCCGCTCGACGAGGTCGGCGGCGACCGCGCGCTCGACGCGTGCGGCCTCGTCGGCCAGGCCCAGGTGGTCCAGCAGCATCGCCACGGACAGCACCGTGGCCGTCGGGTCGGCCTTGCCCTGGCCGGCGATGTCGGGCGCCGAGCCGTGCACCGGCTCGAACATGCTCGGCGCGGTGCGGTCCGGGTTGACGTTGCCCGAGGCCGCCAGGCCGATGCCGCCGGTGATCGCCGCGGCGAGGTCGGTGAGGATGTCACCGAACAGGTTGTCGGTGACGATCACGTCGAACCGGCTGGGGTTCGTCGCGAGGTAGATCGTCGCGGCGTCGACGTGGCAGTAGTCGGTGGTGACGTCCGGGAACTCGGCGTTGACCGCGTCGACCGTGCGCCGCCACAGGTGGCCGGCGTGCACCAGCACGTTGTGCTTGTGCACCAGGGTGAGCTTCTTGCGCGGGCGTGCCGCGGCCTGCGCGAACGCGTACCGGACCACGCGCTCGACGCCGAAGGCGGTGTTGACGGAGACCTCGGTGGCGATCTCGTGCGGCGTGCCGACGCGCAGCGCGCCGCCGTTGCCGACGTAGGGCCCCTCGGTGCCTTCGCGCACCACGACGAAGTCCACGTCCCCCGGGTTGGCCAGCGGGCTCGTCACGCCGGGGTAGAGCTTCGACGGGCGCAGGTTGACGTAGTGGTCCAGCGCGAACCGCAGCTTGAGCAGCAGCCCACGCTCGAGCACGCCGGACGGGACGGACGGGTCGCCGACGGCGCCGAGCAGGATCGCGTCGTGCTCGCGGATGGCCGCGAGGTCGTCGTCGGTCAGCGTCTCGCCGGTCGCGTGCCAGCGGCGCGCCCCCAGCTTGAAGCTCGTCGTGACCACCCTGGGCCCGTCCGCCAGGACCGCGTCCAGCACGCGCAGTCCTTGCTCGACGACCTCCGGGCCGATCCCGTCGCCCGCGACGACCGCCAGCCTGATCGGCCCCTGCCCCGTTCCCGTCATGCCTCGCAACCTATCCGCCGGTCCGGATCCCGGATTTTCCGTCTCACTGCTCGCGCGACGACAGCACGCAGAACTCGTTGCCGTCGATGTCGGCCAGCACGGTCCACGACGCGTCCGCCGGCTGCCCGACGTCGACCAAGGTCGCCCCCAGGTCCACCAGCCGGGCGATCTCCGCGTCGCGGTCCTCTCCGGTGTGCGGCGCGAAGTCCCAGTGCAGCCGGTTCTTGCCGGTCTTCTCGTGCTCCACGGCGACGAAGACGAAACCCGGCGGCACCTGGTGGAACTCGAGCGACCGGCTCAGCTCCAGTGCCCACGGCGGCACGACGACGCACTCGTCGTCGCTCTCGAACAGCACGTGCCAGCCGAGCGCCTGTGCCCACCACCGCGCCAGGAGCCGAGGGTCCTTCGACTCGACGACGGTCGAGTACCACCGCAACGCCATACCGCACCTCCGCTCGTCGGCCCCTGCCCTGCCGACCCTCGGCCCGCGCCCACACCCGCGAGGTGGGCACTTCCCCGCCAGACGGGCACGTTCCAGTGCCCACCTCGCTGGGCAGTGCCCATCTCGCGGCACGTCAGCGGGCGGCCGAGCCCTCCTGGTAGTCGCTGTCGGCGGGCTTCACCCAGGCGAACAGCTTGCGCAGCTCGCGCCCCACCGGCTCGATCGGGTGGTTCTGGCCCTTCTCGCGCAGCGCCTTGAACTCCGGGGCGCCGGCGTCCTGGTCGGCGATGAACCGGCGGGCGAAGGTGCCGTCCTGGATGTCGGAGAGCACGGCCTTCATGTTCTCCTTGACGTGCGGGTCGATCACGCGCGGCCCGGAGACGTAGTCGCCGTACTCGGCGGTGTCCGAGACCGACCAGCGCTGCTTGGTGATGCCGCCTTCGTAGATGAGGTCGACGATCAGCTTCATCTCGTGCAGCACCTCGAAGTACGCGATCTCGGGCTGGTAGCCCGCCTCGGTCAGCGTCTCGAAGCCGTACTGGATCAGCTGGGACACCCCGCCGCAGAGCACCGCCTGCTCACCGAACAGGTCGGTCTCGGTCTCCTCGGTGAAGGTGGTCTTGATCCCGGCGGCGCGCGTGCCGCCGATCGCCTTGGCATAGCTCAGCGCGAGCGCCCAGGCGTTGCCCGAGGCGTCCTGCTCGACGGCGATCGCCACCGGTACGCCGCGCCCGGCGACGTACTCGCGGCGGACGAGGTGCCCCGGGCCCTTGGGCGCCACCATGAACACGTCCGCATCGGGCCGCGGCGTGATGTAGCCGAACCGGATGTTGAAGCCGTGGCCGAACACCAGCGCGGTGCCCGGGTTGAGGTTGGGCTCGATCTCCTCGGCGTAGACGATCCGCTGCACCTGGTCCGGCGCGAGGATGACGACGACCTCGGCCTCCTTGACCGCCTCCGCGACGGACAGGACGCGCAGCCCCTGCTCGGTGGCCTTGGCGACCGACGACGAGCCGGGGCGCAGGCCGACCCGGACGTCGACGCCCGAGTCGCGCAGGTTGAGGGCGTGCGCGTGCCCCTGGCTGCCGTACCCGATGACGGCGACCTTCTTGCTGGCGATGACGGACAGGTCGGCGTCGTCGTCGTAGAACAGCTCGGCCACAGTGGAACTCTCCTTGTGTTGTGGGGGTCAGGCGGACCGGGGAACCCGCTCGAGGGCCCGGTCGGTGATGGAGCGGGGACCGCGGCCGATGGCCACGGTGCCCGACTGGACGATCTCGCGGACGCCGTACGGGTCGAGCGAGGCGAGCAGCGCGGCGAGCTTGCTCGGCGACCCGATGGCCTCGATGACCACCGTCTCGGTGGACACGTCCACCACGTGGGCCCGGAACAGGTCGACCACCTCGAGCACGCCGGTGCGCAGCGCCGCGTCGGCCTTGACCTTGACGAGCAGCAGCTCGCGGCGCACGGAGGACTCGTCCTCCAGCTCGACGATCTTGATGACGTTGACCAGCTTGTTCAGTTGCTTGGTCACCTGCTCCAGCGGGCGGGCGTCGACGTCGACCACCACCGTGATCCGGGAGATCTCGTCGTGCTCCGTGGGACCCACGGCCAGGGAGTGGATGTTGAACGAGCGGCGGGCGAACAGCCCGGCCACGCGCGTCAGCACGCCCGGCTTGTTCTCGACGAGCACCGACAGGGTGTGCAGGGTCATCTCACTCCTCCCGGTCCCACGCCGGGGAGATGCCCCGGGCGTACTGGATGTCGTCATTGCTCACGCCGGCGGCGACCATCGGCCACACCATCGCGTCGCGCGAGACGGTGAAGTCGACGACGACCGGGCGGTCGTCGATCTCGTTGGCCTTCTTGATCGTCGCGTCGACGTCGGCCTTCGTCTCGCACCGCAGGCCGACGGCGCCGTACGCCTCGGCGAGCTTGACGAAGTCCGGGATCCGCACCGTGCCGTGGCCCGTGTGCAGGTCGGTGTTGGAGTAGCGCGACTCGTAGAACAGGGTCTGCCACTGCCGCACCATGCCCAGCGACGAGTTGTTGATGATCCCGACCTTGATCGGGATGTCGTTGATGGTGCAGGTGGCCAGCTCCTGGTTGGTCATCTGGAAGCAGCCGTCGCCGTCGATCGCCCACACCGTGCGGTCCGGGGCGCCGACCTTCGCGCCCATGGCGGCCGGCACGGCGTAGCCCATGGTCCCCAGGCCGCCGGAGTTCAACCACGACCTGGGCCGGCTGTACTTGATGAACTGCGCGGCCCACATCTGGTGCTGGCCGACACCGGCGACGTAGATCGCCTCCGGCCCGGTCACCTCGCCGATCCGGCTGATGACGTACTGCGGCGCCAGGTGGCCGTCCTCCGGCTCGTCGTACCCCAGCGGGAACGTCTCGCGCCACGCGTCGATCTGGCGCCACCACCCCTCGAGGTCGGGCTGGCCGTGCTGGGCCTGCTCGCGCTCGAGCTCGACGAGCAGGTCCGCGATCACCTCGGCGAGGTCGCCGACGATCGGCACGTCGGCGCGCACGTTCTTGCCGATCTCCGCCGGGTCGATGTCCGCGTGCACCACGACCGCCTGCGGCGCGAACGTCGACGCCAGGCCGGTCACCCGGTCGTCGAACCGCGTGCCGAGGCCCACCACCAGGTCGGCGCGCTGGAGCGCCGCGACCGCCGCCACGGTGCCGTGCATCCCGGGCATGCCGAGGTTCTGCGGGTGGTCGTCGGGCAGCGCGCCGCGGGCCATGAGCGTGGTGGCCACCGGGGCGCCCGAGGCATCGACGAGCGTGCGCAGCAACGCCGACGCACCGGCGCGGATCACACCGCCGCCGGCGAGGATCACCGGCCGGCGGGCCGTCGCCAGCAGCCGTGCCGCCTCGCGCACCTGCTTGGCGTGCGGCTTGGTCACAGGGTGGTAGCCGGGCAGGTCGATCTGCTGGGGCCAGCGGAACGTGGTGCGCGCCTGCATCGCCGACTTGGCGATGTCCACCAGCACCGGGCCGGGCCGGCCGGTCGAGGCGATGTGGAACGCCTCGGCGATGACCCGCGGGATGTCGTCCGGGTCGGTCACCAGGTAGTTGTGCTTGGTGATCGGCAGCGTGATGCCGACGATGTCGGCCTCCTGGAACGCGTCGGTGCCGATGAGGGAGGCGCCCACCTGGCCGGTGATCGCGACGACGGGCACCGAGTCCATGTTGGCGTCCGCGAGCGCGGTGACGAGGTTGGTCGCGCCGGGGCCTGACGTCGCCATGGTGACGCCGACCTTGCCGGTGGCGTGCGCGTAGCCCGACGCCGCGTGCCCGCCACCCTGCTCGTGCCGCACCAGGATGTGCCGCACCTTCGCCGAGTCCATCAGGGGGTCGTAGGTGGGCAGGATCGCGCCGCCGGGGATGCCGAAGACGATCTCGACGCCGGCCTCCTCGAGCGACCGGACGATCGACTGGGCGCCGGTGACCTCCTCGGGGCCGATCGCCGGCGCCGCGGCCCGCGCGGCCGGCGATGCTGCCGGCGCGCTGCGCCCGGAGGGCCCCGGCGTCGGCGGCGCTGCCGGCGTTGATCCCTGTGCCATCACAACTCCTCGGGACGTGTGGTGGTCCCCAGACAACAGAAAACCCCTCGGCCCGGGGACGGGCTGGTCGAGGGGTGCGCGCAGACCTGGCTGACAGGGACGAGGCTCAGCCGGCGCGCCCTGGAAGTACTACGACGAGGAAGGTCTGCACGAGGCGTGACCCTACGCCGACCACCCGCCCGATGTCACGTTTCGACGCGACCGTCTCGACGCGTGGTTCACGGTCTCGGCATACGGACATCATCGGAGGCGGCTCCTGCGTCGCGGCGCAGGTCAGGCGACGTCGCGGCGGCGGAAGACGAGCAGCGCGAGCGCGGTCACCACGGCGACCACGACGGCGAGCAGCAACCCGGCATGGGTCATCGGGACCACCAGCGCCGTGGCGCCGGTGCAGGCCGTGGCGCCCGACGCGTCCGCCGTGCAGATGGTGGCACCGCTGTCCTGCTTCAGGCCGCCCTCCAGCCAGGCGACGAGGTTGGTCTGGACCATCCAGCCCCGGATCCCGGGGTTGGTCATGGCGAGCTGGGAGGCGAGGATGCCGTCCACCACGACGAGCCAGCCGACGACGACGCCGAGCACGGCCGCGCTGTGCCGCACCAGGAAGGCCAGCGCGGCGCCGATGGCCCCCGCCGCGGCTCCCGCCGCCGCGAGCCGGCCGACGCGGTCGCCCAGCTCCGACCAGAGCTCGCCCGTCGTGTCGCCGGTGAAGTGGTTGACGGCGGTCACCACCCAGAAGGCGCCGACCGCCAGCGCGCCCAGGACGAGGACGACGGCACCCGTGGCGAGCGCGGCGACGGCCACCTTGCTGGCGAACACCCGGCCGCGCCGCGGCTCGAACGTCAGCCACGTGGTGATCGAGCCCGTGCTGAACTCGGCCGCGACGAACGTCGCGCCGACCATCAGCGCGATGAGCAGCAGGAAGGTCGACACCTGCTCGAGCCAGCCGGACGCTCCGGTGGCGAACGACTCCCGCCACGGCAGGAACTGCTCGGGCTGCGGCGCCGCCATGGACTCGCACCGGAAGTCGGCCGCGGGGTCGGTCGCCTGGGCCTGCTGCTCCGCCTCCTGGCAGCTGTCGATCTGCTCCTGGCCGTGCAGCTTCCAGTCGGCGAGGGACTGCTGATAGCTCTGCTGCGCCATGTCGAGCTGGGCCTGGCTCGGCGCCCGGCTCGAGCGGTAGGCCCCGAACGCGGTCATCGCGACGACGAGGATCATGGCGACCACCAGCCACCGGATGCCCGCGCGGGCGGCATAGCGCCGCAGCTCGACGAGCGCGAGGTTGCCCACGCCCACGCGGCGTGCGGCGCCGGTCTCGTGCCCGGTGCGGCCCGTGGGGTCGGTGGGGTTGGTCGGTCCGGCCGGTCCGGTGGTGGCGACGGCGCTCACTTCGCCCTCCGTCCGGTCGGTGCGGTTGGCTCGGTCTGGGTGAGGTCGAGGAACACCTGCTCCAGGTCGGCGTGGTCGGTGTGCAGCGCGTGGGCGTACAGCCCCCCGCGCGCGAGGACCTCGTTGACCTCGCCGGCGCCCGCGCCGGTCACCACCAGGTCGCTGCCCTCGTCGGACACCGTCCAGCCCCTGGCGCGCAGCAGGCGCGAGGCCGCGTCGCGATCGCCGACGCCCACCCGGACCGGCGCGGCGCCGTCGGCGGCGACCAGGTCGGCCATCTTCCCCTGCGCCACCAGCCGGCCCCTGGCGACGATCGACACGGTGTCGGCGATCTGCTGCACCTCGCCGAGGATGTGGCTGGACACCAGCACCGTCTTGCCGCGGTCCGCCAGCCCGCGCATCGTCGAACGCACCTCGCGGATGCCCGCCGGGTCCAGGCCGTTCGTCGGCTCGTCGAAGATCAGCAGGTCCGGGTCCTTGAGCAGCGTCGCCGCGATCGCCAGCCGCTGCCGCATGCCCAGGGAGTACGTGCGCACCGGGCTGTCGGCGCGGTCGGCCAGGCCCACGTCGCCCAGCACCACGGTCACCTGGTGCCGGCCGACGCCGATCGCCTGCGCGAGCAGCTCGAGGTTGCGCCGTGCCGAGAAGCTCGCGAAGAACTTCGGCGACTCGACGATCGCGCCGATGCGCCCCACGACGGCGGGCAGCTGCGTCGGCACCGGCGTGCCGAACACGGTCATCTCGCCCTGGTCCGGCCGGATGAGTCCCAGCAGCATGCGGATGGTCGTCGTCTTGCCGGACCCGTTGGGGCCCAGGAAGCCGTGCACGCCGCCTGCCGGCACGTCGAGGTCGAGCGCCTCGACGGCGACGATGCGCCGGCCGCGCGCGTGGTAGGTCTTCCGCAGCCCGCGGGTGGTCACGGCCGGCTCGGGCATCGGCTCCCCCTTCCGAGGGCGCGACGCGGCGGCGCGGCACCCGCGGTCACCCTAGCCGGGCGAGTCGCGGTGGCGTGGGCATTCGGAGCCGGCCCCTGCCGCGCTCCGTGAAGGCGGCGTGGTGCCGCACGACACGGGCGTCACGCAGCAGCGAGCCGGGCGACCTCAGCGCTTGGGCAGGCGGGAGACGTCGCGGACGGCGCCGCGGTCGGCGCTGGTGGCCATTGCGGCGTAGGCGCGCAGGGCCGGCGACACGTAGCGGTCGCGGTGGACCGGCTGCCACGGGTCCTCCGAGGCGTCCATCTTCGCCCGGCGGTCCGCGATGACCTCGTCGGGCACGTTGAGCCGGATCAGCCGCGACTCGACGTCGATCTCGATCTCGTCGCCGTCCTCGATGAGGGCGATGGTCCCGCCGGCCGCCGCCTCCGGGGACACGTGCCCCACGGAGATGCCCGACGAGCCGCCGGAGAAGCGCCCGTCGGTGAGGAGCGCGACATCCTTGCCCAGGCCACGGCCCTTGATGAAGGAGGTCGGGTAGAGCATCTCCTGCATGCCGGGCCCGCCCGAAGGGCCCTCGTAGCGGATGACGACCACATGGCCGGGCTTCACCTGCTTGGACAGGATCTTCTCGACCGCGTCCTCCTGGGACTCGCAGACGAGCGCGTGCCCGACGAAGTGCCACAGCGCGGGATCGATCCCGGCGGTCTTGATGACGGCGCCGTCCTGCGCCAGGTTGCCGCGCAGCACGGCCAGGCCGCCCTCGGCGGTGTAGGCGTGCGCCGCGTCACGGATGCAGCCGTTCGCGGCGTCGGTGTCGAGGCTCTCCCAGCGGTTCGAGGTGGAGAACGCCTTTGTGGTGCGCACGCCCCCGGGAGCCGCGTGGAACAGCTCGAGCGCCTGATCGGTCGCCTTGCCGCCGCGCACGTCCCAGTCGCCCAGCCACGCGGACAGCGTCGGGGTGTGCACGCTGGTCACGGAGTGGTCGAGCAGCCCGGCGCGGTCGAGCTCGCCGAGCAGGGCCGGGATGCCGCCGGCACGGTGCACGTCCTCCATGTGGAAGTCCGGGTGGTTCGGGGCCACCTTGCTCAGGCAGGGCACGCGCCGGCTGATCGTCTCGATGTCGTGCAGCGTGAAGTCGACCTCGGCCTCCCGCGCGGCGGCGAGGATGTGCAGCACGGTGTTCGTCGAGCCGCCCATCGCCATGTCGAGGCTCATCGCGTTGGTGAACGCCGCCTTGGTGGCGATGGCGCGCGGCGTGACCGAGTCGTCCTCGTCGTCGTAGTAGCGCTTCGCCAGCGCGACGATGGTGCGGCCGGCCTCCAGGAACAGCTCGCGACGGGCGGTGTGGGTGGCCAGCGTCGAGCCGTTGCCCGGCAGCGACAGGCCGAGGGCCTCGGTCAGGCAGTTCATGGAGTTGGCGGTGAACATGCCGGAGCAGGAGCCGCACGTGGGGCAGGCGTTGGCCTCGACCAGGCCGAGAGCGTCTCGGACGACGCGCTCGGCCTGGTCGAGTAGTTGATCGCGTTGATGAGGTTGAGGTGCGTCGCGGCGACACCGTCCGCGACGACCGCCTTGCCGGCCTCCATGGGGCCGCCGGAGACGAAGATCGTCGGGA
>DASWOL010000249.1:0-34935 GCA_036398695.1 Cellulomonas sp.
CTCGCGGGCGAACCGTGACTGGTTGCGGGCCCGCACGGACCGGTCCAGCCCCGCGTGGTAGGGCAGCGCGTCGATTCCCTGGCCGACGAGCCAGGCCGCGGTGTCGTCGACCGACGCGCGCGTCAGGCAGTAGACGATGCCGGCGTCGCCCGGGTGCTCGTCGCGCAGCAGCGCCAGCAGCTGGGCACGCGGGTTGTCCTTGGGGACGATCCGGTACGTGATGTTCGGACGGTCGAAGCTCGCGACGAAGCTCCGGGCGCCGCCCAGCGACAGCCGCTCGACGATCTCGGTGTGGGTGGCTCGCGTCGCGGTAGCCGTCAGCGCGATCCGCGGGACGTCCGGCCACCGCTCGTGCAGCACCGACAGCCGCAGGTACTCGGGACGGAAGTCGTGGCCCCACTGGGACACGCAGTGCGCCTCGTCGATCGCGAACAGCGCCGGGGTGCCGCGGCCCAGCAGGTCCAGCGTCCCGGGCGCCGTCAGCCGTTCCGGCGCGAGGTACAGCAGGTCCAGGTCACCGGCGAGGTACGCGCGCTCCGTCGCCGCCCGCTCGTCGGGGCCCTGCGTCGAGTTGAGGAAGCCCGCGCGCACGCCCGCCGTGGTCAGCGCGTCCACCTGGTCGTGCATCAGCGCGATGAGGGGCGAGACCACGATCCCCGTCCCCTCCCGCACCAGGGAGGGGATCTGGTAGCACAGCGACTTGCCGCCGCCGGTGGGCATGAGCACCACGGCGTCCCCACCGGCGTCGACGTGGTCGATCACCTCGGCCTGGAAGCCGCGGAACTCGTCGTACCCGAACACGCTGCGCAGCACCTCGCGCGGCTCTCGGCTCGGGGTGGGGACGGCGACTGGCACGCGGCCAGCGTACGGAACCCCGCCGACGCACCGCGCAGTCCTCCACAGCCGCCGTCCGCGGTCCGTAGGGTGACCCCATGGGTACCGCACTCGTCACCGGCGCGAGCGCCGGTCTGGGACTGGAGTTCGCCTGGCAGCTGGCGACCGCCCGGCACGACGTCGTGCTCGTCGCACGCGACGGCGACCGGCTGCAGCGCCTGGCCGGCCAGCTCGAGGCCGCCGCCGGCGTGCGCACCGAGGTGATCGTCGCGGACCTGTCCGACCGCGCCCAGCTCGAGCCGCTCGTCGCACGGTTGCGGCAGACGACACGGCCGGTGGGGCTGCTCGTCAACAACGCCGGCTTCGCCATCGCCCAGCCGTTCGTGGGCGGCGACGTGGCGCGGGAGGAGAACGCGCTCGACGTCATGGTGCGGGCGGTCCTGGTGCTGTCGCACGCCGCGGCGGGCGCGATGGTGGACCGGCGCCGCGGGGCGATCCTCAACGTCGCCTCGACCGCGGCGCTCCTCGCGTCCGGCACCTACTCGGCGCACAAGGCGTGGGTGCGGACGTTCACCGAGGGACTGTCGGTGGAGCTCAAGGGCACGGGTGTGACGGCGACGGCGCTGTGCCCGGGGTTCGTGCACACCGAGTTCCACGAGCGCGGCGCCATCGACGTGTCGATGTGGCCGTCGGTGACCTTCCTCAACCCCGAGGACGTGGTGGCCGCCGCGCTCGCGGACGTGCGCCGCGGCGTCGTCATCTCGACGCCCAGCCTGCGCTACAAGATGATCGCCGGGACGGCCCGCGTCGCGCCGCGCTGGGCCGTCCGCGCGTTCGGCCGGTACCGGCACGAGCTCGAGGCGGCGAGCCACGAGCACGACGAGCACGACGAGCACGACGAGCACGACGAGCACGACGAGCACACGGCCTGACCGCCGGTAGCCTGCCGCCGTGACCGACACCCGCACGCAGCTGCGCGACCTCATCAAGGACCTGGCGATCGTCCACGGCCGGGTGACCCTGGCCTCCGGCCGCGAGGCCGACTACTACGTGGACCTGCGCCGCGTCACGCTGCACCATGCCGCGGCGCCGCTCGTCGGGCACGTGCTGCTCGACCGGCTCGAGGAGGTGGGCCTGGGCCCGGGCGAGGTCGACGCGGTCGGTGGCCTGACGCTGGGCGCCGACCCGGTCGCCACCGCCCTGCTCCACGCGGCGGCGTCGCGCGGGCTGGAGCTCGACGCGTTCGTCGTGCGCAAGGAGGCCAAGGCCCACGGGCTGCAGCGCCGCATCGAGGGGCCGGACGTCGCCGGCCGGCGCGTCGTGGTGGTCGAGGACACCTCCACCACCGGCGGCTCGGCGCTGACGGCGGTCGAGGCGGTGCGTGAGGCCGGCGGCAACGTGCTCGCGGTCGCCGTCCTCGTCGACCGCGACACCGGCGCCCGCGAGAAGGTCGAGGCGCTCGGCCTGCCGTACCACTTCCTCTACGGGCTGGCCGACCTCGGCCTGGCCTGAGGGGGCACCATCGCTCAAGTCCGCCTCCGCCGAGTGCCGATCAAGCGGCATGACGCGTGGTGAGGCGCTGCGCCTGCGCACCGACAGCCGTTGGCAGCAGCCATGAGGGGATGGCTGGCCTGGGCGGCGGCCGCCGGGATGGGCGTGCTCGCACTCGTGCTGTGGCTCAGCCCCGGCCGGTTGCTCGTCGCGGCAGTCGCGGTGGCGGTGGTCGCGACCGCGGCGTCGGCGTGGCGGGCTCGCGTGCGCGGCGGGCGGCTGGCCGCGTGGGCCGCGGGCACCGGCTGGGCCTACCTGCCCGAGGACCCGTCGCTGCTCAACATCTCGTTCCGCTACCCGTTCGGGACGGGGGAGCGACGCTGGACCGCCGAGGTGCTGCGCGGCACGTTCTCCGGTCATGAGGCGGTGTCGTTCGTCTATGCGTTCCAGCGTCAGGTGGGCAGGGGCCAGGCGACCTCCCGGTTCCACGTCGTGGCGCTGCGGCTGCCTCAGTGCCTGCCCGTCGTCGAGGTGGTGCCGGAGCGGGCCGCCGAACGCACCGAGTCCGCGCTCGGCGGCCAGGACCTGCGGTTCGAGTCGGAGGCGTTCAACCGCGCCTACCGCGTGCAGGCGCGCGACGAGCGTGCGGCGTACGCGATCGTGCAGCCGCTGCTCATGGAGCGGCTGCTACGGGACGACGCGCGCGAGATCGCGTGGCGCATCGACGGCGACTGGGTGCTGTCGTGGCGCCCGGGCGTGACGGACCTCGACACGCTCGCGGCCCGGCTGTCGGTGCTGTCCGCGGTGGTGGCCTCGGTGCCGCAGTTCGTGTGGCAGGACTACGGCTACGGGCCCTTCCCCGACCCTGACCGGTGAGCGACCCTCTCGCTACGATGCCTTGACCGTTCCGCCCGAAGGAAGGCCAGTCCCGTGTCCGGTGGCATCATCGCCCTGATCGTGATCGTCGTCATCGTCGTGCTGATCCTGCTGTGGGCCGTCGCTCAGTACAACGGCCTGGTGCGGCTGCGGAACCTGGTGCAGGAGGCGTGGCGCCAGATCGACACCGAGCTGCAGCGGCGGCACGACCTGATCCCCAACCTCGTCGAGACCGTCAAGGGTTACGCCGCGCACGAGCGCGAGGTGTTCGAGGCCGTGACGCAGGCCCGCGCCGCAGCTGCCACTTCCGGCGCCGGCCCGGCCGCGCAGGCTCAGTCCGAGAACGCGCTGACCCAGGCGCTCGGCCGGCTGTTCGCCGTCGCGGAGAACTACCCGACGCTGCGGGCGAGCGAGAACTTCCAGCAGCTGCAGGCCGAGCTGGCCAACACCGAGGACCGCATCGCCGCCGGCCGGCGGTTCTACAACGCCAACGTCCGCGAGCTGAACACCAAGGTGGAGACGTTCCCGTCGAACCTCGTCGCGGGCATGTTCAACTTCACGCGGGCGGAGTACTTCGAGGCCGACGACCCGCAGGTGCGCCAGGCTCCGACGGTCAGCTTCTGAGCGCTACAGGCTGAACGCTGCGACGTGCTGCTCGGTCGGCAGCGGCCGGGTCGGGTCGTGCAGCGCCGGCAGCTGGTGGAGCAACGGGTCGACGAGCCCGCGGCGCGGGTCGATCACGCCGGCGTCCGCCATCCGGTCGAGCAGCGCGCCCACCTCGGCGGTGGACATGGTGAGCGCGGCGGCCAGCGGCGCCGGCTCGATGAACCGGCCCGAGGTGCGGCACAGCCCCACGATCACCTCGTCCAGCGTGCACGGGTGCAGGGCGAACAGCCCGATGTCCTTGAGCAGCCCCTCCTCGAGCAGCTCGACGAAGTCGTCGCTGACCCGCCCGAGGTCGCGGTACTCGGCGAGCGCGCGCGGGTAGCCGCCGTGGCTGAGGAACGCCGTGCGCGTGGTCTCGGGGTCGGTTCCCGGCTGGGCCAGCAGCAGCTCGGCGAGCGTCGAGGGACGCAGGTGCCCCACGGACATCCGGCCCGGGTAGCGGGCGGGAAGGTCCTCCACGACGGCACCGGCCACCGACGCGGTGACGAGCAGCTGGGCGTTGGGCGCGCCGCCGGCGACCGCGTCGATCCAGTCCTCGGACACCGAGGCCTCGTCCAGCACGATCAGCCGCGGACCGTCGCAGGCCGGGGCGCCCACCCGGGTGGGCCGGCGCAGGGCGTTGTCCAGGTCGGCCGGTTCGAGGGGGTCGCGCTCCGGCTGCTCGGGACCGGCCTCGACGGGCACCCAGAGGATGGAGCGCGGGTCGACCAACAGGTCGGACAGCACGCGCAGGACGACGTCCTTGGCGGCGGTCGTCTTGCCGACACCCCGCGGGCCGACGAGCACCGTGGCCGTGCCGGGCCGCACGGTGGACCCGACCTCCGAGAGCGCGGTGCGCGCCGCGCGCGACGCGGGGACCCACTCGTGGCGGTCGCGCTGGTCGAGCTCGGGGTCGTTCGCGACCCACGTCACCCGTTGGTGGCGTGACCACCACGGGTTGGCCCCCCGCAGCACCTGGGCCAGCTCGCTCGGACGCATGCCCCAGGATGACCCTTACCCACCGGTAACGGGCAGGACGAAGGGCCTCTGACCTGGTCAGGCGTCCTGAGTGGCGATCTGCTCGCCGTCCGCGGCCGGCCGCCCGTCGGCGCGTCGGGCGCGCCGCCGGCGGCGGACGATCTCCACGAGCATCGGCGAGACGGAGACGAGCACCACGAGGACGAGCAGCGCCTCGATGTTGCTCTTGACGAACGGGATGCCGCCGAGGGCGTACCCGAGCCAGGTGACGCCGCCCGCCCACAGGACGACGCCGATCGCGTTGAACTTCACGAAGTGGGCGTACGGCATGCGGCCGACGCCGGCCGCGGCGGCGGCGTACGTGCGCACGAACGGGATGAACTGCGCGATGACCAGCGTGCGGCCGCCGTACTTCTCGAAGTACGCGTTGGTCTCGTCGATGTACTTGTGCTTGAAGATGCGCCCGTCCGGCCGGTCGAACAGCCGGTTGCCGATGAGGCGGCCCAGCAGGTAGCCGGTCTGCGTCCCCGCGAAGGCGGTGACGACGAGGATGACGGACAGCCAGCCGATGGCCGGCAGGTGGGAGCCGTCCTGGGCGGCGACGGCGCCGGCGGTGAACAGCAGGGAGTCGCCCGGCAGGATCGGGAACAGAAGCCCGACCTCGATGAACAGCATGGCCATGACGCCCAGCAGCGCCCACGTGCCGAGGTGGTCGATGATCGGCTGCGGGTCGAGGATGCTGGCGTGGACCGCCGCGGTCAGGAGCACGCCGACCAGGGTACGGGACGGCCCTGGCCGGACGTCCCGGGCTCCGGGTGAGGGAAGCGTGGAAGGATCGGGAGCGACATCCCCCGACCACACAGGAGAAGCTGCGATGCCCATCGCAACGCCCGAGGTGTACGGCGAGCTGATCGACCGGGCCAAGGCCGGCAAGTTCGCGTACCCCGCCGTCAACGTCACGTCCTCCCAGACTGTCACCGCCGCCCTGCAGGGCTTCGCGGAGGCGGGCAGCGACGGGATCATCCAGGTGTCGGTCGGCGGGGCGGAGTACGCCTCCGGCTCGACGATCAAGGACCGCGTCGCCGGCTCCCTCGCCCTGGCGGCCTACGCCCGTGAGGTCGCCAAGAGCTACCCCGTGACCGTCGCCCTGCACACCGACCACTGCACCAAGCAGAACCTCGACACGTGGGTTCGCCCGCTGCTGGCCCTCGAGGCGGAGCAGGTCAAGCGTGGCGAGCTGCCGACGTTCCAGTCGCACATGTTCGACGGCTCGACGGTGCCGCTGGGGGAGAACCTCGTCATCGCGGCGGAGCTGCTGGAGCTGTCCCGGGCGGCGCGCACCATCCTCGAGATCGAGATCGGCGTCGTCGGCGGCGAGGAGGACGGCCACTCGGCGGAGATCAACGAGAAGCTGTACACCACCCCCGAGGACGGCCTGAAGACCATCGAGGCGCTCGGCACCGGCGACAAGGGCCGGTACCTGACGGCCCTGACGTTCGGCAACGTGCACGGCGTGTACAAGCCGGGTGCGGTCAAGCTGCGCCCGTCCATCCTCGGCGAGATCCAGAAGGTCGTCGGCGACAAGGTCGGCCGGGCCAACCCGTTCGACCTGGTGTTCCACGGCGGTTCCGGCTCCACGCCGGAGGAGATCGCCGAGGCCGTCTCCTACGGCGTCATCAAGATGAACATCGACACCGACACCCAGTACGCCTTCACGCGGCCGGTCGTCGGGCACATGTTCACCAACTACGACGGCGTGCTGAAGATCGACGGCGAGGTGGGCAACAAGAAGGCGTACGACCCGCGGGCGTGGGGCAAGCTCGCCGAGGCCGGCATGGCCGCGCGCATCGTCGAGGCCGCCAACGAGCTCGGCTCCGCCGGCAAGACGATCGGCTAGTCACCGACGGCGTTCGCGCCGCCCTCTTGCGCTACTGCTGAGGTTCTGTCAGCGGACGGAAGGGGGCGGCGTCGTCGTCCGGGGCGACGTCGACGAGCTCGCCGATCCGGGTGACCTCGAGCAGGAACTTCACCGTCGGCGGCACGCGGAGCAGGCGGACGCGGTGCTTGCTGCGGATCGACAGCCGGGCGAGGAAGGCCACGCCCGCCGAGTCCATGAAGGTCACGTGGTGCGCGTCGACCTCGATCGGCAGGCCCTGTCGCTCGGCCTCTGCGGTCGCCTCGGCCAGATCGTCGCCGAGGTCGGAGTCGACGTCCCCGGACAGCACGATCCGCACGGCATCCGCGCCGACGAGCACCTGCACCGCGCCGGGTTCGCCGTGCGCGGGCACGCGTGGATCACCGTCGTCGAGCACGGGGCCCCCCTCCGCGATTGCCGGACGGGTGAACGCTAGGGACGGGTGACGGCGCTGGTCAACACCTTCACCCACGCGGCTCTGGGCTAGCCTCGTCCGGTGCGCCGGCCCGCTGCCGCCGGTGCGGACGTCCGCCCGCCGGCGGAGAAGTAGCGAAGAAGTGGGGACTGACATGCCCGCCGTCGTGGTGCTCGGCGCCCAGTGGGGCGACGAGGGCAAGGGCAAGGCGACCGACCAGCTGGGCGACCGCACCGACTACGTCGTGAAGTTCAACGGCGGCAACAACGCCGGGCACACGGTGGTGGTGGGCGGCGAGCGGTACGCGCTCCACCTCATCCCGTCGGGGATCCTCACGCCCGGGGTGGTCCCGGTGATCGGCAACGGGGTCGTGGTCGACCTCGAGGTGCTGTTCGAGGAGGTCGACGCGCTGGCGGCGCGCGGGGTCGACACGTCCGGCCTGCTCGTCTCGTCGGCCGCGCACGTCATCGCGCCGTACAACCGGACCATCGACAAGGTGACCGAGCGGTTCCTCGGCTCGCGCCGCATCGGCACCACCGGCCGCGGCATCGGCCCCACGTACGCGGACAAGATCAACCGGATCGGCATCCGGGTCCAGGACCTGTTCGACGCCTCGATCCTGCGCCAGAAGGTCGAGTGCGCGCTGGCCAGCAAGAACCAGCTGCTCGTCAAGGTCTACAACCGCCGCGCGGTGACGGTCGACGAGACGGTGGAGGAGCTGCTGCGCTTCGCCGAGCGGCTGCGTCCCCACGTGGCGGACACGCCGCTGGTGCTCAACCGCGCGCTGGACGAGGGCAAGACGATCGTGTTCGAGGCCGGCCAGGCGACGATGCTGGACGTCGACCACGGCACGTACCCGTTCGTCACGTCGTCGTCGGCCACCGCGGGCGGGGCGTGCACCGGGTCAGGCGTCGGCCCCACGCGCATCGACCGCGTCGTCGCGGTGGCCAAGGCGTACACGACGCGCGTCGGCGAGGGACCGTTCCCCACCGAGCTGCTCGACGCGGACGGCGACCGGCTGCGCGAGTCCGGCGGCGAGTACGGCACGACGACCGGACGGCCGCGGCGCACCGGGTGGTACGACGCGGTGGTGGTCCGCTACGCGGCGCGGGTCAACGGGCTCACCGACCTGGTGGTCACCAAGCTGGACGTGCTCACCGGCTGGGACAAGATCCCGGTCTGCGTCGGGTACGACGTCGACGGCCGGCGGTTCGACGAGATGCCGGCCGACCAGTCGGACTTCCACCATGCCAGGCCCGTCTACGAGTACCTCGACGGGTGGACCGAGGACATCAGCGGGGCGCGCGAGTTCGACGACCTGCCGGCGGCCGCGCAGCGCTACCTGCTGCGGCTCGAGGAGATCAGCGGGGTGCGCGTCTCGTCGATCGGCGTGGGACCGGGGCGCGAGGCGACGATCGTCAGGCACCAGCTGCTGGACTGAGCTCCTCGTCGGGCGCCAGCTCGGCGGCGTCGACGTCGCGCTGACGGACGCGCGCGGCGAGGACGGCGGTCGCGGCGAGGCAGAGCGCGGTGCCGGTGAGGAGCGAGGCCGGCAGCCCGAGCGACTCGCCGACCACGCCGCCGACGATCGCGCCGAGCGGCATGAGCCCGTACGAGAAGGTGCGCCCCGCCCCGGAGATCCTGCCGAGCATGTGCTTGGGCACCAGGCGCTGGCGGATCGACTGCGTGATGACGTTGCCGACGTTCCCGGTGGCGCCCAGCAGGAGGAGGGCGACTGCCACCGGCCCGGGGTGCGGCGCGAGCAGCGGGACCAGCAGCAGCAGCGAGTCGAGCAGGAAGCAGACGACGAGCAGCCGCACCTCGCCCACCCGGTGGATGATCCGCTCCGCGATCACGGAGCCGGCGACCGCGCCCACCGCGAACAACGTCATGAGCAGCGTGTAGTGCACGGGCTTCAGCCCCATCCGGGAGCCGTCGCCGACCATCCACAGGACGATCACCGCCATGTAGGCCGTCGAGCCCATGTTGAACAGGCCCGAGGCCCACAGCTGCGGACGCAGCACCGGGTGCTTCAGGAGGAAGGCCAGGCCGTCGCGGACCTCGCCGAGAGCGCCCCGGTCCGCGTCGGCCGGCGAGGACTCGTGCCGGTACCGGCCAGGCACGCCGACGAGGAGACAGAGCGCGGCGCCGACGGCGAGGGCTGCCGGGACGCCGAGCACCGACCAGGCGCCCAGCGTGAGCAGCGCGCCGGCGGCGGGACTGCCCAGGAAGACGTTCGCCACCTGCTGCACCGCGAGCACGCGCCCGTTGGCGGCCGGGAGGCGGTCACGGGAGACCAGGTCGGGGACGATCGAGGTCTCGCCGAGCTCGGCGATGACGGCGGTGACGCCGTAGAGCAGCACCACGACCAGCAGCATCGGCATGGTCAGGTGCCCGGCCACCGTCAGCGCGCAGGCTCCCGCCAGCAGCACGGACCGGGCGACGAGGGCGCTCATCTGGGCGTGCCGGCGGTCGGAGCGGTCGACGAGCACGCCGCCCGCGATGCCCAGCACCAGCCAGGGCAGCCACGCGGCCGCGGAGAGAAGCGACACCTGGCCGGGCGACCGGGTGAGGGTGATCGCGATGAGCGGGGCGCCGGTCTGGATGACGCCGTCGCCGAGGTTGGCGAAGGCCGTCGAGGCGAGGAGGGCGGTGAAGCGGTGGCCGAGCGGGGCCGGCTTGCGCGCGGGCTCGTCGGGCGTCGCGGTCACGAGAGCCTCTGCGGACCGCTCGTCGTGCTGCGTGCTCATCCGTCCCCCACGTCGCTAGTCTGTTCCTGTCTTTGCAAGGAAGTCTTTGCAAAGAAACCTCTGCAAAGGTATCTCTGCACATGGTCGAGCACAAGCCCCAAGGCGACCCGCCCGTGGCGGTGGCCCCCGAGCCTGCCCACGCGGCGGGAACGGCGCCGCATCCGCGGCCCATCGGCCCCGAGGAGCTCAAGGCGTTCACCCATCCCCTGCGGATGGCGATGTACAGCGCACTGCGCGACCAGGGCTCCGCGACGGCGAGCCAGCTCGCCCGGCGCCTCGGCGAGAGCAGCGGCCAGACGAGCTACCACCTGCGCCAGCTCGAACGCCACGGGTTCATCGAGGACGACCCGGAGCACAGCGGCGGCCGCGAGCGCTGGTGGCGGCCGGTGGGGTTCAGCGTCGAGGACCCTGCTCTGCTGGCCGACACCGGGGGCGCGCTGGCGGTTCGCGCCATGCTGGACCAGGAGCTCGCCGACCGCGTGCGGGTGATCCGCCGCTGGATCGACTCCGTAATCGAGGGCAAGGGCGCGGACGAGAAGGCGCAGATCCTCGACACGATGACGGTCGACATGACGACCGACGAGGCCACCGCCCTGATCGAGGAGGTGCAGCACCTCCTCGAGGAGCACCGCTCGCGTGCCACGGCCCACAAGGCGCAGGGCGAGGGCGAGGGTCGGCGCCGAACGCGCATCTACTTCGACCTCCTGCCGCTGCCACTGGACGCGGTGGTGGCCGCCGGGGCGCACGACCACGAACCTGACGGTCCGGTAGCCCGAGGCTGAGCGGGCCGCCGGCCCGCGCCGCGCGCTCGGTAGGCTCGGCGCCCGTGGAGATCCTGGTGGTCGGTGGCGGTGCCCGCGAGCACGCCCTGGTGCGCGCCCTCTCGCTCGACCCGGCGGTGGCCGGCGTGCACGCCGCGCCCGGCAACCCCGGGATCGGGGAGCTGGCCACGCTGCACCACGTCGACCCGCTGGACGGCGCCGCCGTGGCGGCGCTCGCGGTCCGCCTGGGAGCCGACCTCGTGGTGGTGGGCCCGGAGGCACCGCTGGTGGCCGGGGTTGCCGACGCGGTGCGGGCCGCAGGGATCCCGGCGTTCGGGCCGAGCGCCGAGGCGGCGCGGCTCGAGGGGTCGAAGGCGTTCGCCAAGGAGGTCATGGCCGCCGCGGGCGTGCCGACCGCCGCCGCCCGTGTCGCCACCACACTCGAGGAGGTCGTCGCCGCGCTCGACGAGTTCGGTGCGCCGTACGTGGTCAAGGACGACGGGCTGGCGGCCGGCAAGGGCGTCGTCGTGACCTCCGAGCGCGACGAGGCGCTCGCCCACGCCGCCGCATGCCTGGCCAAGCCGGGCGGGCGCGTGGTGATCGAGGAGTTCCTGGACGGGCCCGAGGTGTCGCTGTTCGTCCTGTCGGACGGTGCGGACGTGGTCCCGCTGCAGCCCGCGCAGGACTTCAAGCGCGTGGCCGACGAGGACGCCGGCCCCAACACGGGCGGCATGGGGGCGTACTCGCCGTTGCCGTGGGCGCCGGCGGGCCTGGTCGAGGAGGTGGTCGCCACCGTCGCGGTGCCGACGATCGCCGAGATGGCGCGCCGCGGCACGCCGTTCGCGGGCGTCCTGTACTGCGGCCTGGCGCTGACGTCCCGCGGGGTGCGGGTGATCGAGTTCAACGCCCGGTTCGGCGACCCCGAGACCCAGGTGGTGCTCGCCCGGCTGGCGACGCCGCTCGCCGGTGTGCTGCTCGCGGCGGCGACCGGCGCGCTCGCGACCCTGCCGCCGCTCGAGTGGCGCGACGACGCCGCGGTGACCGTCGTCGTTGCCGCGCACGGCTATCCGGTCACGGTGCGCTCCGGCGACCCGATCACGGGCATCGCCGACGCGGCGCGGCTGCCCGGCGTCCACGTGCTGCACGCCGGGACGGCGCTGCGCGACGGCGTGCTCGTCTCGGCCGGGGGCCGGGTGCTGTCGGTGGTCGGGACGGGCGCCGACCTCACCCAGGCGCGGACGGCCGCCTACTCCGGGGTCGAGCGAGTCGCTCTCGACGGCTCGCACCACAGGACGGACATCGCCCGGCGGGCGGCCGAGTCGGTCTCGCCGTTCACCTGACGGCGTCAGGGCGCGGGTCTCGACCCTGGCTCGTCGTCCGCGAGCAGCTCGGCCGTGGGCTCGTCGGGCGCGAGATCGGGAATCACCTGCGCCTCCGCGGCCGCGAGCCGAGCGGGAGTGAGCTGACCGGAGAGCGTCAGCAACGCCAGCGCCAGCACGGTCCCGACGACGAACACGCTCCTGACCCCGAACGCCTCGCCGAGCGCACCGCCGATCGCCGCGCCGAGCGGCATGGTGCCCCAGGCGAGCAACCGGTACGCCGAGTTCAGCCGGCCGAGCAGCCGGTCCGGTGTGAGCCGCTGCCGCAACGACACCGTGATGACGTTCCAGGTCGCCACCATGAAGGACGCGACCACCCACAGCGCCCCCAGCAGCCACACGTTCGTCGTCAGCAGCGGACCTGCCGGCATCAGTGCGCTGGCGGCCACCGCCACGACGAGCGACGCCGTGCGTCCCATGAGCGCCGCGAGCCGGTCGGCGACGAGAGAGCCGGCCACCGACCCGACCGCGAACGTGGTCAGCAGCACGCCGTACTGCGCGCTGGTGAGGTGAAGCGCCGAGGTGGGCCCCACCGCCCACAGCACGAAGACGGCACCCCAGGCGGCCGATGCGAGGTTCATCGCCCCGACCATGATCGCGAGCGTCCGCAGCAGCGGCCTGCTCCAGAGGAATCGCAGCCCCTCGCCGACGTCGGCGCGCAGGGAGGTCCGCTCGGCCGCGCGCCCGACGCGGAACGTGCCTCGCAGCGTCAGCAGGACGAGAACGGCGAGGACCCACATCGCCGCCGGTGCGCCGAGCGCCACGGCGATGCCCGCCGAGGCGACGACACCGCCGATCGGCGGGCCGGCGAACGAGTTCGTCGTGGTCTCCAGGGCGAACAGCCGGCCGTTCGCCTTCTGCAGCGCCTCACGACCGACCACCATCGGCAGCACCGACTGGGCCGACGTGTCGTTGAACACCTCGGCGACGCCGACCAGCACGCCGCCGGCGTACAGCAGCCAGATCGAGCCGTGCCCGGTCCCCGCGACGAGGACGACGAGCACGAGCACGACGGCGCGGACCGAGTTGGCGACGAGCATCGTCGCGCGCCGGTCCCAGCGGTCGACGAGTGCGCCGGCGGGCAGCGCGGCGACGAGCCACGGCAGCGTCATCGCGAACGACAGGCCCGCGATGAGCGCGGGCGACGTCGTGTACCGCAGCGCGACGAGCGGGACAGCGGTCTTGAGCACACCGTCGGCCAGGTTCGACAACCCCGACGCCGTCATGAGGCGTGCGAAGGGGAACCGGGAGGTTGCGCTCACGCCCGGCACCCTAACGGTGCGCGGTCCGGGCCGGGACCGTCGACCGCGCGCCGACGAGGGCACGACGCGCTCGGGCGGATGTCGGTGCGTCACAGCATGCTGGGTCGCATGGCACTGACATTCAGCGGCGTCGTGCTCGACGCGGTCGACCCGTCGCGGGTCGCGGACTTCTGGCAGGCGGCCCTCGGCTGGAGCGGACGCGAGTCCGGCTCTCGCGGCGAGGCCGTCATCTACCCGCAGGAGGGCGAGACGGTCTACGGGCCGCCGAGCGTCGTCGTCCAGCCGGTTCCCGAGGGCAAGGTGGTGAAGAACCGGCTGCACCTCGATCTCGCGGCGGCCGGTGCGGACGACCAGGCGGCGGAGGTCGCGCGGCTCGAAGGGCTCGGCGCCCGGCGGATCGACGTCGGTCAGCCGGCGGATGCGACGTTCGTCGTGCTCGCGGACGTCGAGGGCAACGAGTTCTGCGTGCTGAGCGAGGCCTAGCGACTCGTGACGTCGCCGATCGCTTGGTCGAGCAGTTCGACGCCCAGCGCGATCTCCTCGTCGGACGCGGTGAGCGGCGGCGCGATCCGGAACGTGCCGCCCGTGCCCGGCAGCTGGATCACGTTGAGGTGCAGCCCCAGCTCCAGGCAGCGCGTGGTCACCCGGCGGCCCAGCTCGTCGGAGTCCGGGCCCGCGAGCTCCAGGCCCTGCATCAGCCCGCGCCCGCGGACGTCACCCACCACCGCGTGCCGTGACTTGATGTCGAGCAGCCCCTGGTGCAGCTGCGCTCCGCGCTCCCGCGCCGCGAGGTCGAGCCGGTCGCGTTGGAGCACGTCGAGCACGGTGTTGCCGACCGCCGCGACCAGCGGGTCGGAGACGTGCGTCGTGTAGAACAGGAACCCGCGGTCGTGGGCGACAGCCTCGATCTCGGCCGACGTCACCACGGCAGCGAGCGGCAGCCCGGCCCCGAGCGTCTTCGACAGCGTGAGGATGTCCGGCACGAAGCCCTCGGCCTCGAACGCGTACCAGTCGCCGGTGCGGCACAGGCCGGTCTGCGCCTCGTCCAGGATGACGAGCATGCCGCGCTCGCGGCACTTCGCGGCCAGCGCGGCGAGGTACCCGGGCGGCGGCACCACGATCCCGCCCGACGAGAGCACCGGCTCGACGAGGCATGCGGCGAGCGAGCCCACGGACTGGGCGTCGACCAGGTCGAACGCGTTGTCCAGCTGCCGCCGCCAGTCCAGCTCGCCGGACGGCCCGACGATGTCCGGGTGGTAGGCGTGTGGCGTGGGGATGGCGATGTTGCCCGGCGCCGTCGGGCCGTAGCCGCGCCGGCCGGACGAGTAGGTCGCGTTGGCGGCCGCGCCCGTCATGCCGTGCCACGAGCGGGAGAACGACACCACCTCGTACCGACCGGTCACCAGCTTGGCCAGCCGGATCGCGGCCTCGTTCGACTCCGCGCCGGTGGTGAGCAGCAGCACCTTGTCCAGCGGCTCCGGCAGTGTCGCCGCCAGGCGGCGGGCGAGGTCGACCACCGGGTGGGACAGCATGCCGCTGAACAGGTGGTCGAGCTCGCCGATGCTCTGCCGCACCGTCGCGACGATGTCCGGGTGCGAGTGCCCGAGGATCGCGCTCATCTGGCCGGACGTGAAGTCGAGCAGCCGTCGACCGCTCTGGGTATGGAGCCACGAGCCTGCCGCGCCGGTGATGATCTCCGGAGAGAACGGCGTGCCGTAACGGATGAGGTGGTGGTCGGCATCGGCCCAGAACTGCTCGTCGTCAAGCATGGGCGCACAGTACGGCGAGCGCGTTTCGGGAATGTTCCGTGCTCGATGTCTGACCCGGTGAGGCGCGACGGCGCAGCTCTTGCCAGACTGTCTCCCGTGACCGATCTCCCCGGCTGGACCCATACCTACAGCGGCAAGGTCCGCGAGCTCTACGTGCCCGACGAGTCGCCGGAGGGCCGGGCGATCGTCGAACGGCACGGCGACGTGGTGCTCGTGGTCGCCAGCGACCGCATCTCCGCGTACGACTTCGTCCTGAGCCCGGGCATCCCCGGCAAGGGCGTGGTGCTCACCCAGCTGACGCTCTGGTGGTTCGAGCAGCTGGCGGACCTGGTGCCCAACCACCTGGTCTCCACCGACGTTCCCGCCGCGGTGGCGGGCCGGGCGATGATCTGCCGCCGCCTGGAGATGTACCCGGTGGAGTGCATCGCCCGCGGCTACCTCACCGGCTCGGGCCTGGCCGAGTACAAGAAGACCGGCGAGGTGACCGGCATCCCGCTGCCGTCGGGCCTGGTGGACGGCTCGCGGCTGCCGGAGGCGATCTTCACGCCGTCCACCAAGGCCGAGCAGGGCGAGCACGACGAGAACGTGCCCTTCGAGGGCGTCGTCACGCTGGTCGGGCCGGAGATCGCGGGCAGGCTGCGCGACCTGACGCTCGCGGTCTACACCCGCGCCGAGGAGATCGCCCGCGAGCGCGGCGTCATCCTCGCGGACACCAAGTTCGAGTTCGGCGCCGACGGGGCCGGCACCATCACGCTGGCCGACGAGATCCTCACGCCCGACTCGTCGCGGTTCTGGCCGGCCGACGAGTGGGAGCCGGGCCACGCGCAGCCGAGCTTCGACAAGCAGTACGTCCGCGACTGGCTGACGTCGCCCGCGTCGGGCTGGGACCGTGCCTCCGACTCCCAGCCTCCGGCGCTGCCGGACGAGATCGTCGAGCGCACGCGTGACCGCTATCTCGAGGCCTACCGCCGTATCACCGGGCGCGCCCTCGAGCTGTGACGCCCGGCCGTCGCCGCGACGTGATCCGAGGCAGACTCGGCGCATGACGCACGACGTCCCGGCCGCCCCGGACCGGCCGGCCGGGCCGACCCTCGACCGTCGCTACGCGACGCGCGCGCAGGCGCGGGCCATCGGCCGGGCGCGGCGTAAGGCCGTGCCGCGTGCGGCGCTCGCCGAGCGGGTCGCGTCCGAGCGCGACCCGCTCGCCCACCTGGCGGAGCAGAACGCCGAGCGCGCGGCGGACCTGGTGCCGCTGCGCATGGCGCGCATGCTCGCGAACCCTTTCTCCTTCTTCCGTGGCACGGCGGGTCTGATGGCACTGGACCTGGCGGCGGACCCGCACTCGGAGATCCTGGTCGCCGCGTGCGGCGACGCGCACCTGAGCAACTTCGGGTTCTACGCGTCGCCCGAGCGGCAGCTGGTGTTCGACCTCAACGACTTCGACGAGGCCGCGGTGGCGCCGTGGGAGTGGGACGTCAAACGGCTGGTGACCAGCGTCGTCGTCGGCGGGGCCCACGCCGGGTACGACGAGCGCGACGTGCGGCGCGCGGCGGACCGCGCGTTCGCCGGATACGCGGACTCCCTGCGCGCGCTGGTCGAGCTCAGCCCCGCGGACCGGTACTTCATCCACGCCGGGGCCGACGCCGCGCGCCGGCGGATCGACCGGCAGTCGCGCCAGGTGCTGCGGCGGGCGACCGCCGCGGCGGAGCGGCGCACGGCCGAGCGTGTGCTGCGGCGCACCACGGAGCGCGACGCCGAGGGGCGTCTGCGCTTCGTCGAGCAGCCGCCGACGATGACGCACACCGGCTTCGACGACGGGCGGTCGGGGACCGAGATGTACGCCGACTACCTGGGCAGCGTCGGCCTGGACCTCGCCCTGGTGCTGCGGCAGTACGCGCCCGCCGACGTGGTGCGCCGTGTGGTCGGCGTCGGCTCCGTGGGCACGCGGTGCCTCCTCGTGCTGCTCACCGGGGCGGACGACGACGCCCTGGTGCTCCAGGTGAAGGAGGCGAACGAGTCCGTGCTGTCGCGGTACGGCGGTGTCGCCCAGCCGCAGACGCTCCAGGCACCGCTGGGGCGCAGCGGCAACGGCGCGCGCGTCGTCGGCTTCCAGCGCGTGCTGCAGGCGTTCTCCGATCCCTTCCTGGGCCATCTGCGCGCCGGGGACCGCGACTTCTACGTGCGGCAGTTCCACGACATGAAGGGGTCGATCGAGCTCCACGGGCTCGAACCGGCCCCCTTCGCCGAGTACGGGCAGGCGTGCGCCACGATGCTCGCGCGTGCCCATGCGCAGAGCCCGACGGCGGCGGAGGTGGTCGGCTACATCGGCTCCTCGCCGGCCGCGGGGCGGGCGATCGTGGACTGGTCGTTCGCCTACGCGCAGCAGTCGCTCGCCGACTTCGAGGCGCTGCGGGCGGCGGCGGCCGCGGGTCGCGTCGAGCTGGCCACCGACGCGGGCTGAGGCTCCCGCGCCGGGGTAGACGGATACATCGCCGGGCGATATATATCGTCCATGGCGTTCCGGATGACGGAGCAGGCGTACCTGGTGCTGCTGGCGCTCGCGGACGGCCCCCGGCACGGGTACGCGATCGTGCAGTCGGTCGTCTCGCTGTCCGACGGGCGCGTCACCCTCGGCGCCGGAACTCTGTACGGCGTGCTGGACCGGCTCGTCGAGGCCGGCTGTGCCCGTGTCTTCGGCGAGGAGGTCGTCGACGGCCGCCTCCGCCGGTACTACGAGCTGACCGACGCCGGTGGCGCGGCCGCCTCGGCCCGCACCAGGCAGCTGGCCGCGCTGGCCGCCCGGGCGCGGCGCGTCCTCGCCGCCAGGCCGGCGCTGGGCGGCGCGTGATGGCCGTCGATCCCCGGTTCGACCGGTCCGTCCGCCGCTGGCTGTGGGCCTACCCGCGGCGGTGGCGGTGGACGCGGGCCGACGAGATGGTCGGGACCCTGGCCGACCTGGCAACGCCCGGCGCGACGAGGCTCGACCTCCGGTCTGGCGTGGGGCTGGTGGTGCACGGCCTGGTCGCCCGCCGGCGGATGCGGCCGCCGCTTCGCGTCCGCCGGCGCTACCGGTGGCTGAACGGGGTCGTACCGGCGCAGTACCGCGGCTGGGTGGCGGACGACATCGCGAGCCCGCTGTTCCAGTGGGGGCCGATGCTGGCCGTCGTCACGATGGAGCTCGTGTGGGCGGTGTTCCATGTGGTCGGCGGCTCCAGTGAGCCCGGCGAGCTGGTGTGGTGGCTCGTTCTCCTCATGGCCGCGCTCGTCATGCCGAAGAACCGCACCCGTCGGCAGGCCGCCTCGCGCCACCTCGTCGCTCGTCCAGGGGACCTGCCGACCGTCTGGGACCAGCAGCCCACCTGGGTCTACCGGGACCGGCTGACCGCTCGCTCCATCGTGCCGACCGTTGCCGCCGGCGCGGCGGTCGCGGTGGCCCCGGCGGCCGTGCTCACGGTCCTGGGGCGGTCCGGCCATGGGGTGGCACTGCTGGTGTGCCTGGCGATCGGCCTGTCTTTCGCGGCGCATCTGACGCTCCGCTGGCGGCGCCAGGTGCCGGTGCGTGGTCCGCAGCCGGCACGGAACCTGATCGTGGCCGACGCGCGGTGGGCGGTCGCGGTTTGGTGCTGGTCCGTGTTCGTGCTCCTGGCCGTCGTCCCCTGGACGGCGCCTCTCTCGCGGCTGGGACTGGGCCTCGCGCCGGTCGTGCTGGGTGCGGGGCTCCTCGTGCTGCCCGCACTCGTCTGCGGTGCGCTGCTCTCCCGCCGCGCACCGGACGACCTCGCCGCGATCGACGTCTGGTGGCTCGCCTGGTCCGGGCCGCTGCCCGTCGACGCGCTGCAGCGGAGCGTCGTCCCGGCGTCGTTCACCCTGAGGGCCCCGGAGGGGTACGGCGAGGCACCGCCCCTCCCGCCGACTTCGGCCCCCGCCTGACCCGGTCAGGTTCCGCCCCGCCGATAGGATGAGGGCCGAATCCAACGCCGCGCCCCGGGAGATGTGCTGTGGGACTGGTCGTCGTCGACGTCATGCCGAAGCCCGAGATCCTCGACCCGCAGGGCAAGGCCGTCGCCGGCGCCCTGCCGCGTCTCGGTTTCGGCCAGTTCACCGCGGTGCGTCAGGGCAAGCGGTTCGAGCTGAGCATCGAGGGTCCGGTCACGCCGGAGGTGCTGGACGCCGCCCGCGAGGCCGCCGTCCAGGTGCTCTCCAACCCCGTCATCGAAGACGTGGTGAACGTCGCCGACGGCGGCGAGGGCGCAGCCTGATGGGCACGATCGGCGTGGTCACCTTCCCTGGCACGCTCGACGACCGGGACGCCGCCCGCGCGGTGCGTCTGGCCGGCGGCGAGCCGGTGGCGCTGTGGCACGCCGACGCGGACCTGCACGGCGTCGACGCGGTGGTTCTCCCCGGCGGGTTCTCCTACGGGGACTACCTGCGCGCCGGTGCCATCAGCCGGTTCGCGCCCGTGATGGGTGAGGTGGTCGCGGCGGCGGGCCGGGGCCTGCCGGTGCTCGGCGTCTGCAACGGGTTCCAGATCCTCACCGAGGCGCACCTGCTGCCCGGCTCGATGATCAAGAACGACCACCTGCACTTCGTCTGCCGCGAGCAGGAGCTGGTGGTCGAGAACACCGGCACCGCCTGGACCCGCGAGTACACGACGGGCCAGCGCATCACCATCCCGCTGAAGAACCAGGACGGGCAGTACGTCGCCGACGAGGACACGCTCGACGAGCTCGAGGGCGAGGGTCGCGTGGTCTTCCGGTACGCGGGCTGGAACCCCAACGGGTCACGCCGCGACATTGCCGGCGTCACCAACGCCCGGGGCAACGTGGTGGGCTTGATGCCGCACCCCGAGCATGCGGTCGAACCGGGCTTCGGCCCGGACGGCCCGCGCGGCCCGCGCACCGGCACCGACGGGCTGGGCTTCTTCACGTCCGTGCTCCACGCGCTCGTCGCGTGACGGCGGTGCTGCGGGTCGGCTGGGACGACCCGGACGTGGCCGTGCTGCGCACCGTGCAGCAGGCGGAGCTGCGCGAGCTGTACGGCGACGACGACATCGGCCACACGATGACGGGCGACGGCGTGCTGGCGGCCGTCCTGGTGCGGGGCGACGACGGCACGGCCCTGGCGTGCGGCGCGCTGCGGGACGCCCCGGAGCTCGGAGCGGGCACCGGCGAGCTCAAGCGGATGTACGTGGCGCCCGGGCGGCGCGGTGCGGGGTTGTCGCGGCAGGTGGTCGAGGAGCTGGAGGCGATCGCCGCCGAGGCGGGTCTGACCCGCCTGGTGCTGGAGACCGGCGCGCTGCAGGCGTCAGCGATCGGCCTGTACCTGTCGGCCGGCTACGTGCCGATCGACCGGTTCGCGCCGTACGAGGACGAGACGACGTCGCGCTGCTTCGCCAAGGAGCTGGGTGCGCCGGCCCCCGCGCGGGTCGCGGGCGTGGTCGACACGGAGGGCATCGTCGTCGAGCGCACCGGCTGGACCGATCCGACGGCCGTCGCGCTGCGGGCCGAGATGGGGGCGTTCCTGCGCAGCCTGTACGGCCGGTCGGGCTGGTTCGCCGACGCCGAGACGGTCGCGGCGGCGGACCGGGCCGAGGCCGCGCGCGCGCTCGTCGTGCTCGTGGCGCGGGACGAAGCAGGCCCGCTCGGCACGCTGACGCTCTCGGCAGACCCCGACGGACGGCCCGCCGGCTGGGGCGAGCTGGAGCGGCTGCTGGTGCTGCCACGATCCCGCAGACGCGGCGTCGCGCGGATGCTGCTGCGCGAGGCTGAGCGGGAGGCGCGTGCCCGGGGGATGTCCGCGGTGACGCTCTCGACGGGCTACCTCCAGCTTCCGGCGATGCGGCTCTACCTGGCGGCCGGCTACCGGATCGTCGAGGCGGCCGGCGCTCGCTGGCGGGACCAGGGTCGCCTCTTCTGGTTCGCCAAGGCGCTGTAGCGCCACCCGTCGCGGCCGGCGGCGGGAGGATGGCCGCGATGAGCGACGAGCACGCTCCGACGGCCATCCGCACCCCGCGGTACGGCGTCCTCGCCGTGGCCTTGCTCTCGCTGGAGCTGCTCGCCGGGGTTCAGACCTACCTGCTGGCGACCGTGGTGCCCCTCGTCGCGGCGGACCTGCACGCCCACCAGTACTACGGCGTCATCACCGGCGCCGCGCAGGTGGCGACCTTCGTCACCATGCCGCTGGGGCCCTGGCTGCTGCGACGGGTGCCGGTGAATCGGCTGCTGCTGCTGCTCACGTGGGTCGCGGTCGCCGGCGGCGTGGTCAGCGCGCTGGCGCCGGACGTCGCGGTCTTCGTCGCCGGACGCCTGATCGGCGGCTTGGCGGCCGGCGGGTTGGCGACGGTGTCGCTCGCGGCGATCGTCTCCGTGCTGCCGGCGAGCTGGCGGCGGCTGGTGCTGGCCGGGTACAACGTCGCCTGGGTCGTCGTCTCGCTCGTCGGGCCGCTGTACGCCGGATGGGTCGCCTCGACGCTCGGCTGGCGATGGGCGCTGGTGCTCTACCTGCCGCTGCTGCTCGCCGCACGGGCGGTGGTGGCGCGGCAGCTGCGAGGCACCATGGGCGGTGGAGGTGAGGAGCCGCTGCCGTTGGCGTGGGCGCTGATGCTCGCGCTGGGAGTGGCGCTGCTCTCGGTGATCGGTGTCCGCGCAGTGCCGGTGGTCGTCGTGGTGGCGACGGCCGTGGTGGGCGCCGGCCTCGCCCTGGTCGCGGCCGCGCGCCTGCTGCCGCCGGGCGTGTTCCGCGTCCGACGAGGGCGCGCGGCGGCGGTGGCGACGATGGGGCTGGTCACCGGGGCGTTCTTCGGGGCCGAGGCGATCGTGGCGATCGTGGTGCACGACGTGCTGGGCGACGGCACCCGGGCGGTGGCGGTGGTGCTGGGCGTCGGGACGCTGGCCTGGGCGCTGCTCGGGCTGTACGTCGCGCGGCGACCGGCGTCAGGGGCCGGGACCTATGCCCACCGCTCGGGCCTCGGAGCCGCGCTCATGGCGGCGGGCCTGATGGCGATGGCGGCGGCGCCGTCGTTCGGCGGCGTGCTCCTCGTCGGGCTGGGTTGGACGGTGGCGGGAGTGGGCATGGGACTGGTCTACCTCGACACGCTCAACCACATCGTGGAGCCGCCGCAGGAGGCGGACGGTGTGACCCCCGCCCGCGCGGCGGCGGCGACGGTGCTCGTCGAGGCGGTCGCGACGGCCGTCACGTCCACCCTCGCGGCCGCCGCGCTGGGCCGGGTGGTCGACGGCGGGATGTCGGTGCCGGTCGTGACCGGCGTGCTCGTCGGCTGCGCGGTGCTTGCGGTGGGGGTCGCGCTCACCGCCCGGCGTGCGGTGGTCTAGGCAGGCAGCGACAGGCCGCCGGGCAGGTCGATGACGTCCATCACGCGGTCGGCGAAGCGTGCGCGGTCGAGCGCCGCGCGCAGGTCGTCGGCCAGCGTGGCCAGCGGGTAGGGGACCTCGGCGTCGAGCGCGGCGAGCGCCGCCTCGGTCGCGTCCCACTCGGCGGTGAGCAGCGGCACGATCGCCGCACCCTTCGCGGTGAGCGTGACGCGACGGCTGCGCGCGTCGTCGGGGTCCGGCTCGGAGGCGACGAGTCCCGCGTCCCGCATCGACGCCACGGACTGGCTCATCGCGGAGTGCGTCACACCGCAGTCGAAGGCGAGCTGCCGGATCGTGGCCGGTCCGTCGGCCAGGAACATCAGCGCCATCGAGTAGCGCGGCCGGACGTCGCTGGCTCCGAGCCGGGCATAGACCTCGGCGATCTCGGCGTCGATGCGGCGCAGGGCCTCGTGCAGCGGACGCCAGCGGCTGGGCAGGGCGAGGTATCGGGGGACGGGAGCGGCTTCGGGTTGGGTTGTCACAGCCCTAATATACAAGCCCTGTCATGATTCTGCCTCAGCCGTTCAGGCCCGCGACCAGGTTGACCAGCAGCGCGACGATGACGGTTCCGAACAGGTACGACAGCAACGCGTGCACCTGCGCCGTGCGGCGGAACCGCGCCGCTGCGAGGTCGGTGTCGGACACCGCGAAGCTCATCCCCACCGTCACCGCCAGGTAGGTGAAGTCCGTGTACTGCGGGCGCGCGTCCTGGTGGAAGTCGATTCCTCCCACGGGCGCCGAGTAGTACATGCGCGCGTAGCGCAGCGCGAACGTCATGTGCGTCGCAGCCCACGACGCGAAGACGGACGCGAGCACCGCCGCCATCACCACGGGTTTGTCCTTCGCCTGACCGCCGACGAGCACCACCGCCACGCCACCGAGGCTGGCGAACGCCGCGAGCAGGATGATCGCGTGGGCCGCGACACGGGTCGGCACCTCGCGCAGCGCGTGCTCGCTGGTCGCCTCGGCGTCCATCGGAACGACGACGAGCAGCGTCCACAGGACGTAGACCAGGCCGGCGGCCGCCCAGCCCCCGAGCAGCGCCGCGACGCCGGAGCTCCACGTGAGGAACGCTCCGACGAGCACGCCGACCGCGGCGGCCACCCCGATGCGCACGGCCGGCAGCACGTCGAGCGCCCGCCCTACCCGCTGGCTCCTCGTCACCCCCCCAGTGAACCCCAACGCCTCGCCGAACGCGGCACCTTGTGTCGAACGCGGCAGCTAGGACTGCCGCGCTCGACACGGACTGCCGCGCTCGGCGGGCGGAATGCGGTGCCGTGGGTTCGGTGCGGTGAGGGGGGCCGGCTACGTGGGAGTGGGGGACGCCAGCGCCTCGCGGACCGCGGGGGCCACCTCGGTGCCGTACAGCTCGATGGCCGTGGTGGTCAGGTGCGCCGGCAGCGTGCCGTTGGAGATCTTGAGGTCGAACCGATCGAGCCCCAGCGCGCGGGCGGAGCGGACGATCTTCGCCGCGACGGTCTCCGGCGAGCCGACGAACAGCGCGCCGTCCGGCCCCGCGGCCTCGTCGAACGACTCCCGGGTGGGTGGCGGCCACCCGCGCTCGCGGCCGACACGGGCGATCGAGCGGTAGTAGTGCGGCCACAGCTGGTCGCGCGCCTCGTCGTCGGTCGCGGCGAGGTGCCCCGGCGAGTGCTGCCCGACGAGCCGGGCACCCTCGATCCCCGCGGTGCCGAGCTCGCCCAGCGCCCGGTGGTAGAGGTCGACGAACGGCCGGAACCGCACCGGGTCGCCACCGATGATCGCCAGCATGAGTGGGAAGCCGTACTTCGCCGTCCGGACCACCGACTCCGGGCTGCCCCCGACGCCCACCCACGTCCGCAGCCGCCCGTGCTCGACCGGCGGGTAGACGGTCAGCCCGTCGATCGGCGCGCGGGTGGTGCCGCGCCACGTCACCGACCCGCCGTCGAGCAGCCGGGCGAACAGCGCCAGCTTGTCCTCGAACAGCTCCTCGTACTGCGACAGGTCGTACCCGAACAGGGGGAAGGACTCGACGAACGAGCCGCGGCCCACCGTGATCTCTGCCCGGCCGTCCGAGATCGCGTCGAGCTCGGAGAACCGCTCGAACACCCGCACCGGGTCGTCCGACGAGAGCACCGTCACCGCCGACCCGAGCCGCACGCGGGACGTCCGCGCCGCGATGGCCGCCAGCACCACCTCCGGCGAGGACACGGCGAAGTCGTCGCGGTGGTGCTCGCCGATCCCGACGGCGTCCAGCCCCACCTGGTCGGCCAGCACCCCCTGCTCGACGACGTTGCGCAGCACCTGCGCCTGGCTCAGCCGGTGCCCGCCCGCGTCCACCGTGACGTCCCCGAACGTGTCGATGCCCAGCTCGATGGTCATGGTCGTAGAAGCACGCCGCACGGCGGCATGTTCCGGCGGTCACCTTCGTCACGTACCCTCCGCGCCATGAAAGCCCAGCTGGCGCGGCGGCTCGGCACGGGCGACGCGGTGGTCGTCGGGCTGGCGTCGATGCTGGGTGCCGGAGTGTTCGTGGTGCTCGGGCCGGCCAGCGCGGCGGCCGGCGGCGCGGTGCTCGTCTCCGTGGTGATCGCCGGGCTGGTGGCCTGGGCCAACGCGACGAGCACCGCCCAGCTGGCCGCGGCGATGCCCACGAGCGGCGGCAACTACGCCTTCGGGCGCGCGCGGCTCGGCCGGTGGCCGGGATTCGTCGCTGGGTGGGGTTTCGTCGCAGGAAAGACCGCCTCCTGCGCCGCGATGGCCACCACGGTGGCGACCTACCTGGTCCCGGGCGCCTGGCGGCGGCCGGTGGGCGCCCTGGTGGTCGTGGTGCTGGTGGCCGTCAACCTCCTGGGTGTGCAGCGCACCGCCCGCGTGGCTCGAGTGCTGCTGGTCTGCGTGCTCGTGGTGCTCCTGGCGCTGGTGGTGGCCGGGCTGGTGCACGGCGACCCGGCACGCGCGCTGCCGTCCGGTCCCGTGCCGGGAGGGCTCCGTGGCGTGCTCCAGGGTGCGGCGCTCGTGTTCTTCGCGTTCGCCGGCTACGCCCGGGTGGCGACTCTCGGCGAGGAGGTCCGCGAGCCTCGGACCACGATCCCCCGCGCCATCCTCGTGGCACTCGCCGCCACTGCCGTGGTGTACCTGGCGGTGGGCGTGGCCGTGCTGGCCGTGCTCGGACCGGGCGCCACCGCCGGCTCGTCGGCACCGCTGGCCGACGCCGCGGCCGCCACCGCGCCGTGGCTGGTCCCGGCCGTCCGGGCGGCGGCGGTCGTCGCGGCGTCCGGGTCGCTGCTGGTGCTCCTCGCCGGGGTGAGCCGCACGGCGTTCGCCATGGCGCGCGACCGCGAGCTGCCGGCGCCGCTGGCACGCGTCGGGCAGCGGCACGCCGTGCCGTGGGTCGCCGAGTCGGCGATCGGCGTGGTGGTCGTCGTCCTCACGCTGACCACCGACCTGACCGGCGTCATCGCGTTCTCCTCGCTCGGGGTGCTCGTCTACTACGGCATCGGGCACGCGGCAGCCTGGACGCAACCCGCCGACGAGCGGAGCAGCCCGCGCTGGGTGCAGGCGGCGGGCCTCGTCGCGTGCGCCGCGCTCGTGGTGTCGCTGCCGGTGCGGGCGATCGCGATCGGCGTCGGCGTGCTCCTCGCCGGGTTCGCCGGGCGGGCGCTCGCGCGCGCCGCGAGGCAGGGGTGAGACTCACGCCATGCGCCACGACCTGGTCCTGACAGCCCCCGGTGTGCGGCTGGTGCCCCTCGCGGAGGCGCACGCCCCCGCGCTGCTCGCGATGATCGACGACGCGCTCTGGGCGGGCATGAGCACGCCGGTGCCGCGCAGCGTCGACGACGTGGTCGCGATGGTCCGCACCGCCCACGTGGACCCCGGCCGGGCCGCCTTCGCGGTGCTCGACGAGGCCGGCGAGGTGGTGGGCAGCACCTCGCTGTACGACCACGTGCCGGCGATGGCCCGCGCCGAGATCGGGTTCACCTACTACGCGCGCGGCGTCTGGGGCAGCCACGTCAACCCGGCGTGCAAGCTCGCGCTGTTCACGCAGGCGTTCGACGGGTGGGGCTGCGCCCGGGTCGCACTGCGTGCGGACGCTGCCAACTCGCGCTCGATCGGGGCGATCACGCGGCTGGGCGCGGTGCCCGAGGGGGTGCTGCGCAGCCATCGCGTGCGGCCGGACGGCACGCGCGGGGACACCGCCTACTTCTCGGTGCTCGCCGGCGAGTGGCCGGCGGTGCGTGCCGGGCTGCGGGCGCGGCTGGGAGCCTGACCCGCGCCGATATCCGTGCGGCGGATGTCTGTGCCTCCCCCTAGGCTCGACCCCCGTGACCGCCACCCCCGTCATCGAGGCCCACGCGCTCACCAAGAGGTTCGGCGACCTCGTCGCCGTCGACGGCATCGACTTCGAGGTCGCGCCCGGTGAGGCGTTCGGGCTGCTCGGGCCCAACGGCGCCGGCAAGTCGACGACCATGCGGATGATCGGCGCGGTGTCGCAGCGGACCTCGGGCGAGCTGCGCGTGCTCGGCCTCAACCCGGACACGGAGGGGCCGGCGATCCGGGCGCGGCTCGGCGTGGTGCCGCAGGAGGACAACCTCGACACCGAGCTGACGGTCCACGAGAACCTGGTGGTCTACGGCCGCTACTTCGGCATCGCACGTCGCGAGTGCCACCGCCGGGCGGACGAGCTGCTGGCCTTCGCCCAGCTCGAGGACAAGGCGAGGACGAAGACCGACGACCTGTCCGGCGGCATGAAGCGGCGGCTGACCATCGCCCGCGGCCTGGTCAACGAGCCGCGCGTGCTCATGCTCGACGAGCCGACCACGGGGCTGGACCCGCAGGCGCGGCACGTGCTCTGGGACCGGCTGTTCCAGCTCAAGGAGCGCGGCACCACCCTGGTGCTCACAACCCACTACATGGACGAGGCCGAGCAGCTGTGCGACCGGCTGGTCGTCGTCGACCACGGCCGCATCATGGCCGAGGGCAGCCCGGCCGAGCTGATCCGGCAGCACTCGTCACGCGAGGTGCTCGAGCTGCGCTTCGGGTCGGGGCACAACGCCGAGGTCGCCCCGCTGCTGGATCCCCTGGCCGAGCGCGTCGAGGTGCTGCCGGACCGGGTGCTCTGCTACACCGACAACGGCGAGGACCTGCTGGAGCACGTCGCGACGCTCGGCCTGGAGCCGGCGACGAGCCTGGTGCGGCGGTCCTCCCTGGAGGACGTGTTCCTCCGGCTGACCGGACGGAGCCTGGTCGAGTGACCATGGCCACCGGCCTGCGCGACGTCGACGTGTGGCGGAGCGAGGCGCGGGCCGCCGTGGCGCGGCCGCGGCGGTTCGGGTCGCTCTACGTCGCCGAGTACCGGCTCCGTTCGATGCGCGCCTACGGCTGGACCATCGTCGTCGGCTCGGTGGGGCAGCCGCTGCTGTACCTGCTGGGCCTCGGGGTGGGGCTGGCCGCGTTCATCCAGGCACCCATCGCGGAGGGCTCGTCGGGAGCGGTGGGCTACGTGGTGTTCGTCGCGCCCGCGCTGCTGGCCAGCGCCTCGGTGGGCGTCGCCATGGAGGAGTTCACCTACGTGATCATGGAGGGTTTCCGCTGGCGGAAGACCTTCTGGGCGATGAACGCCAGCGCGCTGACCCCGCGGCAGGCCTGCAACGGCATCGTGCTGGCGGTCGCGGCACGGATGTTCGTCACCGGCGTCGCGTACTACGCGATCGCGGTCGCGTTCTCCGCGATCGGCCGTCCGGTGGCGGCGTTGGCGATGCCGTTCGTCGGCATCCTGGGCGGCTTGGCGTTCGGGCTTCCGGTGATGGCGTACGCGGCCACGATCAAGACCGAGACGGGCCAGTTCAGCGTGATCCAGCGGTTCGTGTTCACGCCGCTGTTCCTGTTCTCCGGCACGTTCTACCCGCTGGCCAGCCTGCCTGGGTGGCTGCAGTGGATCGGGTGGATCAGCCCGGTGTGGCACGCGAGCGAGCTGTCCCGCTGGCTGTCCTACGGTGCCAGCGCGTGGCCGGCGTGGCTGCACCTGCTGGTGCTCCTCGCGATGGTCGTGGTGGGTGGGGCGTTCGCCTGGCGCTCGTTTGTGCGGAGGATGACCGCGTGAGCGCGCCCACCGGGCTGCGACGGCCGGGCTCACCCTGGGGCGCCGACCTGCGTTCGCTGTCGTCGGGCAACGCGGGGGCCGTGCTGGGGCGCAACCTGCGGTCCGCCCGCTCCACGACATGGGTGATCGTGCTGACCGGCTTCTTCGAGCCGGTGTTCTACCTGCTGGCCATGGGCATCGGGCTCGGCCGGTTCATCGGGGACGTGACCACGAGCACCGGCGGGACGGTGAGCTACGCCGCGTTCATCGCCCCGGCGCTGCTGGCCGTCTCGGCGATGAACGGCGCGGTCTACGACTCGACGTGGAACGTCTTCTTCAAGATGCGCTTCGGCAAGCTGTACGACGCGATGCTGGCCACGTCGCTCGGGCCGCTGGACGTCGCGCTCGGCGAGATCTCCTACGCGCTGCTGCGCGGCGCGCTCTACGCCGGGGGATTCCTCACCGTGATGGCCGTGATGGGCCTGACGACGTCCTGGGCGGCCCTGCTCGCCCTGCCGGCCGCGGTGCTCGTCGCGTTCGGCTTCGCCAGCCTCGGCATGGCGGTCACCAGCTACATGAAGACGTTCCAGCAGATGGACTGGATCCAGTTCGTCATGCTGCCCATGTTCCTGTTCTCGGCGACGTTCTACCCGGTGACCATCTACCCGGGACCCATCCAGTTGCTGGTCAAGGCCCTGCCGCTGTGGCACGGCGTGGAGCTGGTCCGGGGCTTGACCACGGGCGTGCTCACGGGTGCGTTGTGGTGGCACGTCGCCTACTACGTGGTGATGATCGCGCTCGGCGTGACGTTCACCACGCGTCGGCTGCGCACGATGTTCCTCACGTAGGCGGCGGTCGGCGCCGCCGTCATCTGCTCGGCACGCCGCCCCCCGCGAGGGCCGTCTCGACCGAGGGCACGAGCGCTGCGACGAACTCGTCGACGGTCAGGTTCGCGACATGGCCCACCTTGAGGATGTGCCGCGCGACGACGGCACCCAGCAGCTGGGCGATCGCCGTGGTCATCGCGACCTCGTCGATGTCGTGGGTGGCCGCGAGCGCGACGCGTGTCTCGATGAAGTCGCGCATCAGGCGGCTCGCCTCCGGGCTGGTCGCGAGCGACCGGAACACGGCCTGCACCTGCGGTGCGGTCTCCGGGTCCTCCCACAGCGAGACGTAGGCGCGGGTGAGCCGCTCGGCAAGCCCGGCGCGGTCGCCCTCGAGCGCCGCGACCATGCGGCGTGGCACCTCCTCGGGCAGCGCGAGGACGGTGTCGAACAGCACGTCCTTGCTGGTGAAGAAGTGCATGACGAGCCTGGGGTCGACGCCGGCGGCGCGGGCCACCGAGCGGATCGTGGTGCGCGCATAGCCCTGCTCGGCGAACTGCGCCCGCGCGGCGGTGAGGATCGCATCCCTCGCGCCGGGGAACTTCTGACCTCGACCGCGCCTCGGGGCCGCCTGTCGGGGCGGCAGGCCCGGTGGCCCGCCCTCCACCGTCATGGCCGTGAGCCTAGCGCCGATGACGGCAAATCTACGACCGTTGATTTACTCCTCGCTCGCGCGTAGCGTTCCTGCCGATGCCGGGCAAGGACGCGCGGCAGACGTCCGCGAGTGCGAGGTGTGGTCATGTCCGGTCGGATCCGCGTCGTCGGCATCGCCGTCGGTGCGTGCGTGGCAGTCGGCGTCATCCTGCTGGCGTTCCTGTGGCCTGCGGTGACCTCGCAGGCGAAGGACATCCCGGTGGTGGTCGCCGGCCAAGGAGCCCAGCAGCTGGCCGACGAGCTGTCCCACCAGACGGGTGCCCTCCTCGACCTGACGACGGTCGCCGACCGCGACGCCGCGGTGCGCGCCGTCGAGCATCGCGACGCCTACGGCGCGATCGTCCTCGGCCAGCAGCCCGAGGTGCTCATCGCCTCGGCGGCGAGCCCCGTCGTGGCACAGCAGCTCGCGGCCATGGCGCCCATGCTCCAGACGCAGCTCCAGGCCCAGCTTCAGGCCCAGCTCCAGACCGCTGCGGCTGCCACAGGGGCGAAGGCGGCCGGCGGCCCGGCGCCGCAGGTGACCGTGAAGGTCACCGACGTGGTGCCGCTGGCCTCGAGCGACGCCCGCGGGGCCGGCCTGTCCACCGCGGGAATCCCGCTCATCATCGGCGCGCTGCTGGGCGGCATCCTGCTGGCCCTCACCGCGCGCAGCCTGGCGCGCCGCATCGTCGGGCTGGTCGTCTACGTCGTGGTGGGCGGCGTCGTGGTCACCGCGATCCTGCAGAGCTGGCTGGGCATCCTCCAGGGCAGCTGGTGGACCAACGCCGCCGCGATGGCGCTGGCCCTGGCTGCGGTCGCGGCGCCCATCATGGGTGCGGTGGCCCTGCTGGGGACGCCCGGGATCCCGCTGGGGCCCGTGGTCTTCCTGCTGTTCGCGACGCCGATCGCCGGGGCGACCGCTCCGCAGCAGTTCCTGCCGGGCGCCTGGGGGAGCGTGGGCCAGTGGTTCCCGCCGGGGGCGACGGCGACGCTCATGCGGCTCGTCTCCTACTTCCCCGGCGCGGACAGCGCCTTCGGGTGGCTGGTGCTCGCCGGCTGGACGGTGCTGGGACTGGCCGTGCTCGTCGGGTTCGGGCGGCGCGAAGGCGCGCCACGCCTCGCCGGGCAGGCCGAACCGTCGGCGATGGAGCCGGGCGCCGAGCCGGCCACCGAGCCGACCGCCGAGCCGACCGTGGCCTGAGCTACGGCAGCGGCCGGACCGTGCCGGTGAGGTAGGGCCGGCCCGGCCCCGGCTTCCACACGGCGTACCGGTAGACGTCGCCGTCGGGGGCAACCCGCACGGCGACGGTCGCCGGCAGCAGCAGGGGCTTGGTGAAGTCGGCGGTCCAGACGAACGTGTGCCCCGCCGCCGGCCCGACGGCCGCCAGCGCCCGCGCCGCGGTGTACATGCCGTGGGCGATCGCGCGCGGGAAGCCGAACGGCCGCGCGGTGAGCGCGGTCAGGTGGACCGGGTTGCGATCCCCGGACACCGCGGCGTAGCGCCGGCCGGTGTCGGCCGGCAGCTGCCACGAGCCGGTGGGTGTCGGCGGCACGAAGTCGGCGTGCTCGTCGTCGGGCTGGGCCTCACCGGCGAGGTGCACGCCCTTGGCGAGATACGTCGAGACACCCTCCCAGGCGACGTCCGCCGAGCCCGCCCGGCGCGCCTCGGACACGAAGTCGAGCTGTGTGCCGGCGCGGTGCGGCCGCAGGTCCACGGCGCGCACCCGCAGGTGGAGCCTGTCGTCGCGCCACAAGGGGTGGCGCTGGGTCACGCGGTTGGCGACGTGGATCATGCCGGTCGCCTGCAGCGGGAAGTCCGGCCGCACCATGAGCGCCACCTGGAGGGGGAACGCCATGGTGTGGACGAATCCCGCGGGCAGCCGGTCCGCGGCGCGCAGCCCCAGCAGCGACTGGTACGCGGCCAGCCGCACCGGGTCCACGGGCACGTCGCCGACGTCGTACTCGGCATCCGGCAGCCCCGTGGGAGCGGTGCCCGCGCGCCGCACGGCCGCCAGCCTCATCCCGGCCGCCAGGCCGCGGGCGTACAGCCCACCGAGTGCCGGGACGGCGGGCAGCACCACCTGTGTTGTCATGCGCCCACCATGTTCTGGCCGCACACCCGCAGGATCCTGCCCACGATCCCTCCAGCGCCCGGCGAGGCGAGGAACGCCACCGCCTCGGCGACGTCGACCGGCTGCCCGCCCTGCTGGAGCGAGTTGAGCCGCCGCGCCACCTGCCGCGTCAGCGTGGGCATCCGGGCCGTCATGTCCGTCTCGATGAACCCGGGCGCCACCGCGTTGGCGGTGCCCCCGAACGGCACCAGCAGCGGCGCCGTCGCCCGCACCGCGCCGATGATGCCGCCCTTGGAGGCGGCGTAGTTCGTCTGACCCCGGTTGCCGGCGATGCCGCTGGTCGAGGCCATCGCGACGATCCGCGGGGCGTCGGTGAAGTCGCCGCTGGTCAGCAGCGCCTCGTTGATCGTCAGCTGCGCCGCGACGTTGACCGCGATCACGGAGGACCACTTCTCAGGGGCCATGTTGGCCAGCAGCTTGTCGCGCGTGATGCCCGCGTTGTGCACCACGATGTGCAGCCCACCGTGCCTGGCCCCGGCGTGCTCGAGGATGGCGGTTCCGGCGTGCGGCGCCGTCACGTCGAGCTGGAGCGCGGTGCCCCGCACCCGGTTGGCCACGGCGACCAGCTGCTCACCGGCGGCGGGCACGTCGACGCAGACCACCGTCGCGCCGTCGCGCGCCAGCACCTCGGCGACGGTGGCGCCGATGCCGCGCGCCGCGCCGGTGACGACGGCGACGCGACCGGCGAGAGGCCGCTCCCAGTCGCCCGGCAGCTGCCCGGCGTCGGAGTCCACCGGGACCAGCTGGCCGTCGACGAACGCCGAGCGGCGCGACAGCAGGAAGCGCAGTGCCGCGACGGCGCTCGGTGCGGTGACCGGTACCCCGGCGGCGACCACCACGCCGTTGCCGGTCGCGCCGCCGCGCAGCTCCTTGGCGAGCGACCGCAGCATGCCGTCCACCGCCTGGCGGGCGGCAGCCACCGCCGGGGCGTCGGAGTCCAGGGCGGGCCGGGAGACGGTGACCACCCGCCCACCCGGACGCAGGCCCCGCAGCGTCGAGCCGGCCTCGAGGACCGGCCCCGCCAGGTCGCTCGGGTGGGTCGCCCCGGTGAGCACCAGGACCACGGCGCCGTACCGCTCGTCGGGCGCCGCGTGCCGGTGCACGTCGAGGTCCCAGCCGTCCGGGACACCGTTGGCACCGCCGACGGGGCCGGAGAGGAGTCGGGCTACCGCGTCGGCGTCGGGCCCGCTGCCGAGCACGAGGACCGGGCCGTCGACGAGCGAGGTGCCCGGCCGGTACCGCAGCAGCGGCGCCGGGCGCGGTAGCCCGAGCTTCTTGGCGATCGCGGCGCCGGCGCCGCTGTTCACCAGGTCGAGGTAGGCGTCCGGCATGTCAGGCCGCCTCGAGGATCGCGGCGACGCCGAGCCCACCGGCGGCACACACCGACACGAGTCCGCGTACCGGCTCGTCGGACGCGCGGGCGGCCTTGAGCTGGTGCAGCGCCTTGGCGAGGGACGCGACGATCCGCCCGCCGGTGGCGGCGAACGGGTGCCCGGCCGCCAGCGACGAGCCGTGCACGTTGAGCCGCTCGCGCGGCACGGTGCCGAACGCGCCGGGCAGCCCGAGCCTGGTACGCCCGAACTCGTCGGACTCCCACGCCGCCAGGGTGGTGAGCACGGTGGAGGCGAATGCCTCGTGGATCTCGATCAGCGCAAAGTCGTCGAAGGTCAGCCCGTGCCGGGCGAGCAGCCGCGGCACGGCGTACACCGGCGCCATCAGCAGGCCTTCCTCGCCGTGGGCGAAGTCGACCGCGGCCACCTCGGCGTCGACCACCGCGGCCAGGGGCGTCAGGTCGTGCGCCGCCGCCCAGTCCGCGGAGCCGAGCAGCACCGTCGAGGCGCCGTCCGTCAAGGGCGTCGAGTTCCCGGCCGTCATGGTGGCGGGCGTCTCCAGCCGCTTGCCGAACACCGGTGGCAGTGCCGCCAGCTTTTCCGGCGAGGTGTCGGCGCGCAGATTCTGGTCGCGGGCCACGCCCTGGTAGGCGGTGACCAGGTCGTCGAAGAAGCCGGCGTCCCACGCGGCCGCGAGGTTGCGGTGCGAGGCGAGCGCGACCTCGTCCTGGGCCTGCCGGCCGACGCCCCACTGCGCGGTGGTGATCGCCTGGTGCTCGCCCATCGACAGGCCGGTGCTCGGCTCGTCGGTGCGGGGCGCCACCGGGGAGAGGTCCTTCGGCCGGACCCGCGCCAGCGCCGCCAGGCGCGCACCGGTGCTCTTCGCCCGGTTGGCGTCGAGCACCGCGCGGCGCAGCCGGTCGCCGACGACGATCGGCGCGTCCGATGCCGAGTCGACGCCGCCCGCGATGCCGGACTCCAGCTGGCCGAGCGCGATCTTGTTCGCCAGCGCGACCACCGTCTCGACCCCGGTCGCGCATGCCTCCTGGGCGTCGGTGGCCGGCGTGCGCGCGGAGAGGGGCGATGCCAGCACCGCCTGCCGCGTGAGGTTGAAGTCGCGGCTGTGCTTGAGCACCGCACCGGCGGCCACCTGGCCGATCACCTCGCCCTGCAGCCCGAAGCGGGCCACCAGGCCGTCCAGCGCCGCGGTGAGCATGTCGAGGTTGCTCGCGTGGGCGTACGGGCCGCCGGCACGCGCGAAGGGGATCCGGTTGCCACCGAGCACGTAGGCCGGTCGAGGACTGCTGACCATCGCTCCATCACCATCGATGTCGGGCCGCACCGCGTTGACTGGTCAGTCTGGTCGCTCTGGTCAGAGAGCCACTGGTCACGGCAACGGGCAGGGACTTAGGTCCTACAAAATCTGTGCAGTACGGATGGTACCTGATA
>DASWOL010000250.1:0-1925 GCA_036398695.1 Cellulomonas sp.
CAGTGCGAGTCCGAGCCCGAGGGGGGCCAGCGTGCGGAGTGTGGACATCTGCGATCTCCCTGGTCGTTCGCTCATTCCGAGCGCAGTGCGTCGATGGGGGCGAGCCGGGCGGCTCGCGTGGCGGGATAGACGCCGAACACCAGCCCGAGGCCCACGGCCACGACCAGCGAGGCCGCGACGGCGGCGCCGGACACGACGATCGTCGAGTCGACGACGGTGGGCAGTGTGCGGGCGGCGAGGATGCCCAGGCCGGCGCCGAGCAGGCCGCCGGCCAGGCCGAGGATCGAGGCTTCGGCGAGGAACTGGCGGCGGATCGCCCACGGCGGTGCGCCGAGCGCCTTGCGCAGGCCGATCTCCCGCGTCCGCTCGGTGACGGACACCAGCATGATGTTCATCACGCCGATCCCGCCCACAAGCAGCGAGATCGCCGCGATCCCGGTGAGCAGCACGGTGAGGGTCCGGGCCACGGCGGTCGCCGTCGACACCAGCGACTGCTGCGAGGCGATCGAGAAGTCGGCGGTGGTCGTCGTCTTCCCGTGGAGGTTGAGCAGCGTGCGCTGCGCCTCCTGGTAGGCCGCCGACAGCTGGCCCGTGCTCGCCGCCTCGAGGTAGATCCGGTTGACGGAGCTGCGTGACGTGCCGCCGACGAGCGTCTCGGCCTCGGTGGACAGCGGCACCACCGCGATGTCGTCCAGGCTGGCACCGCCGCTGGAGCCGGCGCTGGCCAGGACCCCGATCACCTCGAACTGGACGTCGGAGATCGTCACCGTCTGCCCGACCACGTTCGTCGTGCCGAACAGCTCGGTCGCGGTGTCGGAACCGAGGACGACCACGGCGGTGCGGCCCGAGTCGTCGGCGTCGGTGAGGAACGTGCCGCTGGACAGCGTGCGGTTGCGGACCCCCAGCCACGAGGACGTGGTGCCGGTGATCGTCGTGGTCCAGTTGGTGGTGCCGGCGTCGATCTCGAGCGAGGTCGACTTCTCCGGGGCCACGCCGGCGACGTCCGGGGCGTTGACGGGCGAGGCGAGCGCGTCCACGTCGGCCCGGGTCAGGCTCGTCGCCGAGCCGAACCCACCACGGATGCCGCCGGTGGTCGCCGAGCCCGGCGTGACGATGAGCAGGTTGGAGCCGAGCGCGTCGATCTGCGCCGACACGTCCCGCTGCGAGCCGAGCCCGAGCCCGACGGTGAGGATCACCGCGGCGATGCCGATGAGGATCCCGAGCACGGTGAGGCTCGACCGCATGACGTGCGTCCGGACGGCGGACCACGCGGTGTGCAGGGTCTGCGACCAGCTCATCGCGCCACCCGCTCGTCGACCGTGACCAGCCCGTCGCGCACGTGCACCACGCGCTCGGCGTGCTGGGCGACGTCCGCCTCGTGCGTGATGAGGACCACCGTGCGGCCCTGCGCGTGCAGCTCGCCGAACAGCGCGAGCACCTCGTCGGTCGACGCGGAGTCCAGGTTGCCGGTCGGCTCGTCGGCCAGGATCAGCGCCGGGTCGGTCACCAGGGCGCGGGCCACGGCGGCGCGCTGCTGCTGGCCGCCGCTCAGCTCGCCCGGACGGTTCGCGACCCGGTCGCCCAGGCCGACGCGCTGCAGCGCGGCCGTCGCCCGCTCGCGCCGCTCGGCGGCCTTCACCCCGGCGTACATCAGCGGCAGCTCGACGTTGCGCCATGCCGGCAGCGACGGCAGCAGGTGGAACTGCTGGAAGACGAACCCGATGCGCCGGTTGCGGATCTGCGCCAGCTCCACCTCGTCGAGCTCCTCGACGTCCTCGCCGGCCAGCCGGTAGGTCCCCTCGGTGAGCACGTCGAGGCAGCCGAGGATGTTCATCAGCGTCGACTTGCCTGACCCGGACGGGCCCATGACGGCGACGTACTCGCCGGTGTCGATCCGCAGGTCGATGCCGCGCAGCGCCTCGAAC
>DASWOL010000251.1:0-17498 GCA_036398695.1 Cellulomonas sp.
GGAGATGATCGGCATCGTGCTGCGCTCGGAAGGGTTCGAGCCCGTGTTCTGCGAGGACGGGGACGTGGCTCTCGGGGTGTTCCGCAACACGCAGCCGGACCTCGTCCTGCTCGACCTGATGCTGCCCGGCAAGGACGGCTACGAGGTGTGCCGCCTGATCCGTGGCGAGTCGGGCGTGCCCATCGTCATGCTCACCGCCAAGAGCGACACCGTCGACGTGGTGCTCGGCCTGGAGGCCGGGGCCGACGACTACATCTCCAAGCCCTTCAAGCCGAAGGAGCTCGTCGCGCGCGTCCGCGCCCGGCTGCGCCGGTCCGACGAGCCCGCGCCGGAGCACCTGACCATCGGCGACCTGACCATCGACGTGCCCGGCCACCGCGTGTCGCGCGACGGCGAGCCCATCTCGCTGACGCCGCTGGAGTTCGACCTGCTGGTCGCCCTCGCCCGCAAGCCGTGGCAGGTGTTCACGCGCGAGGTGCTGCTGGAGAAGGTCTGGGGCTACCGGCACGCCGCCGACACCCGGCTGGTCAACGTCCACGTCCAGCGGCTGCGTTCGAAGATCGAGCACGATCCGGAGAAGCCGGAGATCGTCGTCACGGTGCGCGGGGTCGGCTACAAGGCGGGTGCGACGACGACGTGACGGCCAGCGGCACGGGCGCCCGGGCGCGACCGCGACTGACGAGCGTGTGGCGGCTGGTGCGGGCGCGCTCGCTGCGACGTGCCGGCCGCGCGGTGCGCTGGTGGCGCTCGTCGCTGCAGGTGCGCGTGCTGACATCCACCCTGCTCATCGGCCTGGCGGCGCTCGCACTCGTCTTCCTCTACGTCGGTCAGCGCACCGCGGCCGGGCTGTTCGACGAGCGGCTGGACCAGGTGCTGGACGAGAGCGCGCGCTCCACCGCCCAGGCTCGGGACACGTTCACGCAGTCGACGGCGTACACCGGCGCCGAGGCGCAGCTGCTCCTCCAGGACGTGACGACGGCGCAGCGCACCGGCGGGTCGAGCAGCCGGGACGTGTTCCTGCTGCCTGCGCCGGGTCAGCAGACCACCGTGTCGGTCGGCTCGGCGGTGACCGACACGCGCCTCGTCGCGCTCATCAGCGACGACCTCAAGGCCGCGGTGGCCGACAACAAGCAGCACTGGCAGTCGGTGGCGATCAAGGACGACGACGGGCACCAGACCCCGGCGGTCGTCGTCGGCGAGCAGGTGACCGTGCCGGTGGTGGGCACGTACCAGATGTTCTTCCTGTACCCGCTGGACGCCGAGCAGCGGCGGCTGGACTTCCTCCTCGGCACGCTGGCGCTGGCCGCCGGCGCGCTCGTCCTCCTCCTGGCCAGCACCACCTGGCTGGTCACGCGCCAGACCGTGCGCCCGGTGCGGCGCGCCGCGGAGGTCGCCGAGCGCCTGGCGAACGGCCAGCTGACCGAGCGGATGCCCGAGCGCGGCGAGGACGAGATGGCCACGCTGGCGCACTCGTTCAACGAGATGGCGGAGTCGCTGCAGGACCAGATCCGCAGGCTCGAGGACCTGTCCGCGCTGCAGCGGCGGTTCGTCTCCGACGTGTCCCACGAGCTGCGCACCCCGCTGACCACCGTCCGGATGGCGGGCGAGATGCTCTACGCCGCCCGCGAGTCGTTCGACCCCGCGGTCAAGCGCTCGGCCGAGCTGCTGTCCACGCAGCTCGACCGGTTCGAGGACCTGCTGGCCGACCTGCTGGAGATCAGCCGGTTCGACGCCGGCGCCGCCGTGCTCGACGCCGAGGGCCGCGACGTGCGCGAGGTCGTCCTGCGCACCGTGGACAACGTCGTGACGCTTGCCGCGCGCAAGGGCAGCTGGCTGCGCGTCGACCTGCCGGAGGAGCGGGCGATCGCCGACATCGACCCGCGCCGCGTCGAGCGGATCTGCCGCAACCTCCTCGTCAACGCCATCGAGCACGCCGAGGGCACGGCGGTGGAGATCCGGGTCGCGGCCGACTCGCAGGCGGTCGCCGTCGTGGTGCGCGACCACGGCATCGGCATGACGAGCGAGCAGGTGTCGCACGTGTTCGACCGGTTCTGGCGTGCGGACCCCGCGCGGGCGCGCACCACCGGGGGCAGCGGCCTGGGTCTGGCGATCTCGCTCGAGGACGCCCGCCTGCACGGCGGCTGGCTCGAGGCGTGGGGCCGTCCGGCCCACGGTGCCAGCTTCCGCCTGACGCTCCCGCGTCGCGCCGGCATGACGCTCACCGGCTCCCCGCTCGACCTGGTCCCGGCGGATCCGGAGCCGACGACGCCGAGGTCGGGCGCGGTGCCCCGCACCGACCCGGCGGCGCTGCCGGAGTGGACCGCGTCGTCGTCCTTCGACGCCGACCGCCAGGAGGTGCCGTGATGCGTCGCCCCACCCTGCGCATGGCCGGGCTGCTCGTCGTCGTCGCGCTCGCCGCGTGCGCCCGGATCCCCACCTCGGGGGCGGTCGAGGAGGGCAACGGCGACGTGCCCAACCAGGACCCGGTCGTCGTGCTGGCTGCCGGCCCGCAGCAGGACTCGCAGCCGGAGCAGATCGTCGACGACTTCATGCTCGCCGGTGCCGCCGGCGTCTCGGCCGGTCTGCACTTCGAGGTGGCGCGGCAGTACCTGTGGGGCGGCAAGGCGGCCGACTGGAACCCGCTGGGCGGCGTGCTCGTGGTCTCCGACACCAAGGTGGAGCGCCCCAGCGACACGCAGGTGACGGTCAAGGCGTCGGTGGTCGGGAAGGTCGACGCCGACGGCCGCTACACCGAGGCGTCGAGCCCCGCGCTCGAGACCGTGACGTTCGACATGGTCCAGGACACCAAGCAGCAGTGGCGGATCGCCGACGCGCCGGACGGCCTGATCCTCCCGCTGCGCCAGTTCCAGGCGCAGTTCCGCCAGGTGTCGCTGTACTTCCTGACGCCGGACGCGTCGATGCTGGTGCCCGACCCGCGGTGGTACCCCGCCGTCAACCTCCCGACGTCCGTGGTCAAGGGGCTGATCGCGGGGCCGTCGCCGTGGCTGCGCGACGCGGTGCGCACCGCCGTGCCGCAGGGCGTCACGCTGTCGCCGGAGTCGGTGCCGGTGGACTCCGTGGGTGCGGTCGAGGTGGACCTCGGCCCGGCGCCGGTGGTGCAGGCGTCCGACCGGGACCTGCTCGTCGCCCAGGTGGAGGCGACGCTCAGGCAGCTGCCCCAGGTGCGCTCGGTCGTCGTGCGCGCGGGGAAGGACGGGCCCGTGGTCACCGGGGACAAGGCGCTGACCACCGCGGGTGCGACCTACTACACCGGCGGCCCCGAGATGATCGCCACCGACGACAAGAACGGTGAGCAGCTGGTGACGCTCACCGACGGCCGGCTGGCACCCGTCGCCGGCGTCGGCGCCCTGACGAAGCTCGATGTGCAGGCCCTGGCCCGCAACACGGACGGGTCGGTGCGCGCGATGCTGTCCGGGAACGGCGTCCTGACGCTCGCGCCGACGGCGAGCGCACCTCCGGCCACGTTGCTGAACACCGGTCCCGCCGCACCGTCGGTGGACCGGTTCGGCTGGATCTGGACCGCCTCGGGCGGCGCGCTGTCCGCGGTGGACACGAAGGGCACCACGGTGCCCGTCGTCGCGCCGTGGCTGGCGGACCGGCAGGTCAAGGCCCTGCGGGTGTCGTGGGACGGGACACGGGTCGCGATCGTCTCGAGCGGCCAGGACGGCGTGACGGTCGACGTCGCGGGTGTCGCGCGCGACGACAACGGCGGCCCGCAGCAGCTGTCCGACCCCGAGCGCGTGGGTGGCGCCCTGACAGCCGCCGACGCGGTGGTGTGGATCGACGACAACCTGCTCGCCGTGCTCGGCATCGACGGGGCCTCGGCGAGCGTGTGGGAGGTGCCGGTGGGCGGCCTGAGCAAGCAGCTGCCGGACGTCGCGGGCGCGGTCTCGCTCGCGGGTGGCCACCTCGAGCGCAGCCTGCTGGTCGCGACGCAGGACGGCGAGCTGTGGCGGTACTCCGGACCGACGTGGGCGCCGGTGCCGGGCGTCTCCGGCGTCCGCGCCCCCAGCTACCCCGGCTGACGTTCTCTTGGTCGACACCCCATCGCGTGTGACGGACGCGGTGAGGCGTCCACAGCCCGGGTCCCGGGGCAGCTCGCTCCGTGGCGGGCGCTCGGCCGCCCGTGGCGGCCTGCTGCGCGACGAGGCTGCGTTCCGTGGCGCAGGGGTGGTGGCGAGCGGCGGGGCGGGACCTGCTGGGCCTGGTGCTGCCGGTGTGCTGCGCCGGGTGCGCGGTCGACGACGTGGCGTGGTGCGCCCGGTGCGCGGCGGCGCTGGACCGGCCGGCGTGGCGGGTCGAGGGGCGCGCCGGCCGGCTCGACCGGATGGACGGCCGCCCCACGGTGCCCGTGTGGGGCGTCGCGGACTTCGCCGGCCCGGTGCGCCGCGCCGTCAGCGCCTGGAAGGACCACGGGCGTGCCGACCTGACGCCGGTGCTCGCCGCGGCGGCACGACGCGCGGCTGGGGCGCTGGCCGACGGCACCGAATCCGCCTCCGGCTCTGGCTCCGGCTCCGGCTTCGACGCCGGCACAGACGTCGGCTTCGACGCCGGCTCCGGCTCCGGCGCCGTGCGCGGGTCACATTCGTCGGCCGCGCGGGGGACCCTGCTCGTGGTGCCCGCGCCGTCCACCTCCGCGGCCCGGCGCACGCGGGGCTGGGACCCGGTCGGGGCGCTCGCCGCCGCGGTGGCCGACGAGCTGACCCGCCGCGGGATGCCCGCACGCCGCGCCGCGGTGCTGCGTCGTGCGCCGGGCGCGGACCAGGCGGGCCTGTCGGCGCGTGCCCGGGCACGCAACCTGTCCGGTCACGTCCGGGTGCGCCGATGGTCGCGGACCGGGGCGGGACGAGCCGTCCTCGTCGACGACGTGCTGACCACCGGGGCGACGTTCGCCGCGTGCGTGCGCGCCCTCGAGCGGGCCGGGGTCTCGGTGCTGGCGGGCGTCGTCGTCGCCTCGACACCTTCGCCCGCTGGCCCTGTGGAGTCCGACCCGGTGGCGCGTTAGCGTGGTGCTCTGGACCGATGTCCCGGCGCCCTCGAGGCGCCCGACCCGGTTGCGGAGGAGGTGGTGCCGCCCCTCGCCCTTCGGGGCGTGAACTGCTCGCCACCGGGTGCGCCGCGACAGTCGGCGCCCTTCACCTCCCAGGAGGTCTTCATGGAGATCGTGGTCGCCGGTCGTCACACCGAGGTGTCTGCCCGCTACCGGGCACACGTCGCCGGCAAGCTCGCCAAGGTCGAGCAGCTGGCCCCGCGGGCCCAGCGCGTCGACGTGCTCGTCTCGCACGAGCCGAACCCGCGCCAGGCCGACTCCAGTGAGCGCGTCGAGCTCACCGTGGTCGACCGCGGACCGGTGATCCGCGCCGAGGCTTCGGCCGACGACCCGTACGCGGCGCTGGACCTCGCGCTGGCCAAGCTGTTGGAGCGGCTGCGCCGCACCCGTGACCGGCGCCGTGAGCACCGCAAGGACACCACGATCCCCGGGACGGAGCCGGCCGACGCCGCGCCTGCCGCGGTCCCGGCCCAGGCCGGGCCCGTGCCGCGCATCCTCGACGACGGCACCAAGGAGATCCCGCTGGGCGACTCCCCGGTGGTGATCCGCGAGAAGGTCCACGCGGCGGCGCCCATGACGGTCGACGACGCGCTCTACGAGATGGAGCTGGTGGGCCACGACTTCTTCCTGTTCGTCGACGCCGACACCGGACGGCCCGCGGTCGCCTACCGGCGGCACGGATGGTCGTACGGGGTGATCAAGCTCGACACGGCCACCGCCGACGGCGCCTCGCACGCGCCCGACGACGAGCCGGCCGAGCCGGTGGCCCAGCCCGTCTGACAGCGCCTCGGGCGCCTCGGCCCCGCGGGGCCCCGCGCGGCGTCCGTGTCGGCGGGTGACGGCAGGATGTGCGGGTGCCTTCGACCGCCGCGCCACACCTGTCGCTGACCCAGGCCCGGCGGATCGCGCTGCGCGCCGCCGGGCTGGACGGGGCCAGGCCGTCCGGGCCGGTGACGGCGCGGCAGGTGGCCGGTGTGATCGATCGGCTGGGTGTGCTCCAGATCGACTCGGTCAACGTGTTCGCGCGGGCCCACCTCATGCCGTTGTACGCGCGGCTGGGCCCGTTCGACCCGGCGCTCGTCGACCGGGCGGCGAACCGCCCGCCGCGGCGGGCGGTCGAGTCGTGGGCGCACATGGCGTCGTTCGTCACGCCGGAGACGTACCGGCTGCTCGGCTGGCGCCGACGCAGGTACCAGCACGAGGCGTGGGGAGTCATTCGCGACGTCCCGCTGCAGCACAGCCCGGTGGTCGACGAGGTGATGGCAGCCCTCGCACAGGACGGTCCGTTGACCGCCCAGGAGGTGCGCGGCCGGCTCGAGCACGTCGACAGGACGCGACCGGAGGGTTGGGGCTGGAACTGGGACGTCGTGAAGACGGTGCTCGAGTACCTCTTCTTCACCGGCCAGGTGGCGATCGCGGGGCGCAACGCGGCGTTCGAGCGGCGGTACGACCTCGTCGAGCGCGTGCTGCCCCGCGCGCTGCTCGCCGGCCCGGAGCCCGACGAGCCCGAGGCGGTGCGCGGTCTGGTCGCCACGTCGATCCGCGCGCTGGGCGTCGGCACGCTGCGCTGCGTTGCCGACTACTTCCGGCTGCGTCAGGCCCCCACGGCGGTCGCGCTGGGCGAGCTGCGCGAGGCGGGTGTGGTCGAGCCCGTGGTGATCGACGGCTGGGGCAACGGCTGGCGTCACGTCGGCGCCACCGCGCCGCGGACCACGAGCGCGCGCACGCTGCTGTCCCCGTTCGACCCCCTGGTCTGGGAGCGCACACGGTTGGAGACCCTGTTCGGGCTGCGCTACCGCATCGAGATCTACACGCCGGCCCACAAGCGGGTGTGGGGCTACTACGTGCTGCCGTTCCTGCTGGGCGACCGTGTGGTGGCGCTCGTCGACCTCAAGGCGGACCGTCAGGACGAGGTGCTGCGCGTGACGGCGGCCCACCGCGTGGACGGCCCGGCCGACGACGTCCCGGCGCAGCTCGCCGCCGAGCTGCACGTCGCCGCCGGATGGCTCGGGCTGGGCGACGTCGTCGTGGGGGACCGCGACGGGCAGGCGCACGGCGATCTCGTCGGTCCGCTGTCGGTCGCTCTCGCCCGACGACGGGTGGGGCACGAGGCCACCACCGGTGTCACCCGCCTCGCCTAGGATGGCTAGGCCCGGCTGAGCGGCCGGAGTGAGTCACCGCCTCGCAGGGCGGGGTGCGAGCAGTCGGGAGTGTCGCGTGGCGTCCGTCGTCGAGAAGGTCCTGCGACTGGGTGAGGGCCGGATTGTCAAGAAGCTCTCCGGGATCGCCGCGCAGGTCAACGCCCTGGAGGACGGGTTCGAGACCCTCACCGACGCCGAGCTTCGTGAGGAGACCGACCGGTTCAAGGCACGCCTGGCGGACGGCGAGAAGGTCGACGACCTGCTGCCCGAGGCGTTCGCCGCCGTTCGCGAGGCGTCCCGGCGCACGCTGGGGCAGCGGCACTTCGACGTGCAGCTGATGGGCGGCGCCGCGTTGCACCTGGGCAACATCGCGGAGATGAAGACCGGCGAGGGCAAGACGCTCGTGGCCACCCTGCCCGCCTACCTCAACGCGCTGAGCGGCGAGGGCGTGCACGTGATCACCGTCAACGACTACCTGGCGAGCTACCAGAGCGAGCTGATGGGCCGGGTGTTCCGCTTCCTCGGCCTGACCACCGGCTGCATCCTCGGCGAGATGACCCCGGCCGAGCGGCGGGTCCAGTACGCCGCGGACATCACCTACGGCACCAACAACGAGTTCGGCTTCGACTACCTGCGCGACAACATGGCATGGACGGTCGACGAGCTGGTGCAGCGCGGCCACCACTTCGCGATCGTCGACGAGGTGGACTCGATCCTCATCGACGAGGCCCGTACGCCTCTGATCATCTCCGGCCCGGCCTCGGGTGACGCCAACCGGTGGTACACCGAGTTCGCCAAGGTGGCTCGCCGCCTGGAGCCGGAGCGCGACTACGAGGTCGACGAGAAGAAGCGCACCATCGGCGTGCTGGAGCCGGGCATCGCCCGCGTCGAGGACTACCTGGGCATCGAGAACCTCTACGAGTCGCTCAACACACCGCTCATCGGGTTCCTCAACAACGCCATCAAGGCGAAGGAGCTGTTCAAGCGGGACAAGGACTACGTCGTGCTGTCCGGCGAGGTGCTCATCGTCGACGAGCACACCGGCAGCATCCTGCCGGGCCGTCGCTACAACGAGGGCATGCACCAGGCGATCGAGGCGAAGGAGGGCGTGGTCATCAAGGCGGAGAACCAGACCCTCGCCACCATCACCCTGCAGAACTACTTCCGCCTCTACAGCAAGCTCGCGGGCATGACCGGCACGGCCGAGACCGAGGCCGCCGAGTTCCTGGGCACCTACAAGCTCGGTGTGGTGCCCATCCCGACGAACATGCCGATGGTCCGCATCGACCAGCGGGACTTCGTGTACAAGGGCGAGGAAGGCAAGTTCGACGCGGTCGTCGCCGACATCGTCGAGCGGCACGCCAAGGGTCAGCCCGTCCTTGTCGGCACCATCTCGGTGGAGAAGAGCGAGTACCTCTCGGCCAAGCTGAAGAAGCACGGCGTGCCGCACGAGGTGCTCAACGCCAAGCAGCACGAGCGGGAGGCGGCGGTGGTCGCCCAGGCCGGCCGCAAGGGCGCGGTCACCGTCGCGACGAACATGGCCGGCCGTGGCACCGACATCATGCTCGGCGGCAACGCGGAGTTCATGGCCGTCGCCGAGATGGAGAAGCGCGGCTACGACCCGGCGGAGCGGCCCGAGGAGTACGAGGCTGCCTGGCCCGGCGTGCTCGCCAAGATGAAGGACGCGGTCGCGGCGGAGCACGACGAGGTCGTCGGGCTCGGCGGCCTGTACGTGCTGGGCACCGAGCGGCACGAGTCGCGCCGCATCGACAACCAGCTGCGCGGGCGTTCAGGGCGCCAGGGCGACCCGGGGGAGTCCCGGTTCTACCTGTCGACGCAGGACGACCTGATGCGGCTGTTCAACTCCGGCCTGGCCGAGTCGATGATGCAGCGCGCCGGGTTCCCGGAGGACCTGCCGCTGGAGTCGAAGATCGTCACCCGTGGCATCGCCTCAGCGCAGTCGCAGGTCGAGGCGCGCAACTTCGAGATCCGCAAGAACGTCCTGAAGTACGACGACGTGATGAACCGCCAGCGCGAGGTGATCTACTCCCAACGGCGCCGCGTCCTGGAGGGCGAGGACCTCGCCGACCAGGTGACGCACTTCCGGAACGACGTGCTGCGCGGGTACGTGCACGACGCGACCGCCGAGGGCCGTCCGGAGGACTGGGACCTCGACACGTTGTGGACCGCGCTGCGCGGCATCTTCCCGATCTCCATCTCGGTCGACGACGTCGTCGAGGCGGCGGGCAGCCCGGAGCGGCTCAGCGCGGAGCTGATCGAGCGCGAGGTGCTCTCGGACGCCGCGATCGCGTATGCCGACCGCGAGGAGCTGGTGGGCGAAGAGGGCATGCGCCAGCTCGAGCGGCGCGTCACGCTGGCCGTGCTCGACCGCAAGTGGCGCGAGCACCTCTACGAGATGGACTACCTCAAGGAGGGCATCGGCCTCCGGGCGATGGCACAGCGCGACCCTCTCATCGAGTACCAGCGCGAGGGTTACCAGCTGTTCTCGGCGATGACGGACGCGATCAAGGAGGAGACCGTCCAGTACCTGTTCAACCTCGAGGTGCAGGTGGCCGCCCCCGAGGAGGAGGCGACGGCCCCGCAGGAGCAGGTCGTGGCCCAGGAGGCGCGCGAGCCCGCCGCGCCCGCTCCGGCTCCGCGTGTCGTGGCCACCGGCCTGGACGGCCCCGCGCAACGCGCGCCGCTGATGTACACCGCGCCGTCGTCGGACGGCGACGGGGCCGTGGTGAGCAGCGGCGACGCCGCCGGCCGTCGTCCGGCCGCCGGCTCGCCGAACCGCTCGGGCGCGCCTGCGGCCGCTCCGGCCGGTAGCGCGGTGAACCGGGAGGCGCGGCGCAAGGCCGCCAAGCAGGCGAAGAAGCGCCACTAGCCGACCTCGAGGGCCGTGGCGCGCCACGCGCCGCGGTGCGTCTCGAGGCGCAACGCGATCGCCCGCACCCGTCGCCCGTCGTCGACCACCGCTGACGCCTCGACCGTGTGCTCGTGGACCGCGCACACCCTCACACCGCGCACGGTCGGTGGCCGGGTGAGCGCCGGCACCGCTGCTCGGTGGGTGAGCACGGCACGTGTGCGCAGCACGTCGAGCACTGCGGGGGCCAGCCATCGCGCCAGCTGGCCCGCCGGCCGGCGTCCCGCGATCACCTCGACGCTCGCCCCTGCCAGCCGTCGTACGACGAGCGACGGGTCCGTGGTCGGCACCGCGCCGCGTTCGTCGTCGGCCTCGTCGAGGTCCACCGGACGCTGGTGGGCCCGCAGTACCCGGATGCGCTCGGGAAGCGTGGGGGGTGGTCCACCGAGCGGCGTCGACGCAGTGCGCGGCCGGGCCGGGGGGAGCGCCGGCACCAGCCGCACCCGCGGCCGGACGGGTGCGGTGCTGGAGGGTGACGTCGGGGAGTCGCGTTCCGGCACCGCTGGGACCTCGGTGTCGGCCGTCGGGCCCACCGCAGCAGCAGGGTGGGAGGCGCCCGGCTCCGGGTGGGGCGTTCGGGGACTCGGCACGCCGGTCTGTGTCTGTGCCTGTGCCGGTGCCGGTGCCGGTGCCGGTGCCGGTGCCTGTACCTGCCCCTGGCTCGGCGAGTGTTCCTGTGCGCGTTCCTGTGCCTGTTCGAGTGCCCGGGCCCGCGCCCGGCTGAACAGGTGCATCTGTGCCTGTGCCCGTGTCTGTGCCCGTGTCCGTGCCTGTGCGGGTGGCAGGCCGGGCGAGTCCGTCTGTGCGGGTGGCAGGCCGGGCGAGTCCGCCTGTGCCGCTGCCGGTCGGGCGACCGCCGCGAAGACGTGCTCGGCGGCGGTGTCCGGGCCGGCCTCGACGGCAGCCATCATCGGGTCACCCCCGGCACCGCGAGCACCTGGCCCGGCAGGATGAGGCCCGGGTCTGAGCCGATGGTCGTGGCGTTGGCGGCATACCAGGCGGGCCAGGCCGCGGCGACCTCCGCGTCGCTCGCGCCGGGCGGGAGGTGCCGAGCGGCGATCGCCCAGAGCGTGTCGCCGCGCAGGACGACGACGGTGGCGTCCTCCGTCCCGGACGCGTCATCGGCCGCCGGTCGCGGTGTCACGGCTGTCTGGCCGCTCGCCCCAGCTGCGAACGGAGGGCGTGCCATCTCCGGCGCATCGCCGCCGGACCCTGCCCCGCCCGTGGCCGAGGGACGCGCGGTCACCGGCACATCGGCGCCGGCTGCCGCGGTCGCGGGCGACGGGTCCGGGGGAACGGGCAGGCTCGACGCGGTGCCGGCGTCGTCGGCCGCCGTCTGCGCGGTAAACGCGGTCACCACCCAGCCGAGGTCGACACCGGCGCCGTCGGGGGTCGCGGCCCCTGCGATCGTCGCGACGGCCGATGCGACCGCCGATGCGGTGGGCGTCGGGCTCGTCGGCGGCGGCAGACCAGCGGCGGAGGCCGTGGAGATCGAGGCGGCCCCGAGACCGGTGGCCAGCACCGCGACCAGCACCCGCCGGACCACTGTGGGCGCGAAGCGGTGCACGCATGCCTCGCCGCGCCGCCAGGCGTGGCCCGCACCGCGCATGGTCAGGCACGCTGCCGCGATCCCGGCCGACACGGCGGGCCATGTCAGCGCCAGCGCGCCGGCAGCGAGCACCGCGAGCTCGACGAGACCGTCGAGGCGCGCCGTGGCCGCGTGCCCGGCGAGCCATGCCACCCTGGCGGTCAGCGCGGCCGCCACGGCCCCGCATCCGATCCCGGCCCCGCCGAGGGCGAGCGCACGGCTCCCCGTCGTCCGGAGCGTCCCTGCCATGACGCCCATCGGAACTCCTCGTTCATTCGCTTGTGATGTCGTTTGATGTCGTTAGATCACTCAGAGCAGTGATAGATCTATCGAGCCCGGCCATGTGATGTCCAATTGCGTCACCCGTCCGGGTGAACGGCGCAGGATCTGTGACCCGGATGGCCCTGCACGGGCCACCCGAGCGGGCCTTACGGTGGCGGACCATGCGATGGGAGAGGCTGTTCGAGGACCTCGAGGCGCAGCTGGCGGCAGCGCAGGCGCAGGAGGCCCGGGTCGGCCTCGTCGAGCTGGTGCGGGCGGAGCGCGCCACCACCCGGCTGGCGGACCGGCTGCGGGCGTCAACGGGGCTGTCGCTCCGGGTGCAGGTGGGTTTCCTGCCCGGCGAGCCGGACGCCGCCGTCGACGGCGACCTGGTCGACATGGGCGCCGACTGGCTGCTGCTCGCGGAGCGAGCCAACGGCCGGGCGCTCGTGCCGCTGGCCGCCGTTCAGGCCGTGGCCGGGCTGGCGCCCTACGCCGCCCCCGAGGATGGGTCGACGCCGGCGCGCCTGGGGCTGGCGCACGTGCTGCGGGCGCTCTCGCGGGACCGCGTCGAGGTCGCCGTGTTCACCGAGGCCCGCACGCTCGTAGGACGCCTCGACCGCGTCGGGGCGGACCACGTCGACGTCACCGCGGCGGCCGGCCCGCCCTGGACCGTACCGATCGCGGCCCTGCGGGTGGTGCGATCGCGATGAGCGCTCAGGCGTCCGTGGCAGCGGCGCCGTGCGAGGAGGACCTGGAACGTGCCTGCTCGTACATCCGCTCGATGTATCTCTCCAGCTCGCTGGCCTCGACGCGCCACACAGAGCGCCCGCCGATCTGGATGGCCGGCAGGTCACCCGACTTGACCAGCGAGTACGCCTGCTGCGCGGAGATGTTGAGGATCTCCTGCACGTCCGCGAGCGTCAGGAAGCGCGGTGCCATGTCCGCAGTGTGGCACGGGCGGATGACCGGATCCCGCGATCCACAGGGGTGCGGGCGGGCGTGCCGCCGCGCCGTCATGATCGAGGCCTGACGAAGGGGGAACCCGTGGACACCAGTACTCTCGACCTGCCGGCGCCGGTGGCGGCACGCCTGCGACGCCCGGGCTGGCGCGACCCTCGGTTGCTCGCCGGGCTGGCACTGGTGGCTGCCTCGGTGGCGCTGGGGTCGTGGGCGCTGCGCGCCGCCGAGCGAACGGTGCCCGTGTACGTCGCACGCGCGACGACGGTGCCGGGTGCGACCATCGGCGCCAGCAGCGTGGCGGTGGTCGACGTCCGTCTGGGCACCGTCGACCCGGCCCGGTACGTCCGCGCCGACCAACCGCTGCCGGCGGGCGCCGTCGCGCTGCGCGTCGTCGAGGCGGGCGAGCTGCTGCCCGCCTCGGCCGTCGGATCTGCCGACGACCTCGCGCTACGGCCGGTATCGGTGCCGGTCCCCGGCCGGGTCCCCGACGCGGTCCGTCCCGGTGCGCGCGTCGACCTGTGGTTCACTCCCGGCGGTCGCGCCTCGTCCGACCAGCCGTCGGCACCGGCGCAGCTGGCGGCGGCGCTGACGGTGGCCGAGGTGGAGCGCCCGCAGGGCGCGTTCGGCGCCGGCGGCAGGACCACCGTCGACGTGCTGGTCCCGACGGACAATCTGCCTGAGGTTCTTGCGGCGCTCGCCGCAGACGGGCGTCTCGACGTCGTCGCGGTCCCGGGGAGCTGACGTGGCCGTCGGCGTGCTCTGTGCCGTCCTGGGGCCGGCGGAGGCCGCATTGGTCCAGGCGGTCGACGCCTCCGGCCGGATGGCCGTCGCCCGCCGCTGCGCGGACGTCGTGGAGCTGCTCGCCGCGGCCGAGGCGGGGCTGGGCCGGCTCGCCCTGGTGTCGGCCGAGCTGGACCGTCTCGACCGCGAGGCCGTCGTCGCGCTCCACCAGTGCGGTGTGCGCGTCGTGTGCGTCGCCGACCAGGCACGCCCGTGGCTGACGGACCGCCTCGCGGCGTGCGGCGCGGACCTCGTCGTGCCTCCGCCCGCCGATGCCGCCGCCGCGCGGGACGTCGTCGACCGCGCCGGCGCGCTGCTCGACGCGGTTCCCGACCTGCTGCGCGACGCGGCGCGCGGCCACCTGACCGGCGCGGCGCCCGGCGTGGCTTCTGTCCTGGCCGCGCGGCGCGGCCGGCTCGTCGCGGTCTGGGGGCCCACGGGTGCGCCGGGCCGCACCATGCTCGCGGTCAACGTGGCGGCGGAGCTCGCCGCACTGGGCCACAGCACCCTGCTGGCCGACGCCGACACGTACGGCGGCGCCGTGGCCCAGGTGGTCGGGCTGCTCGACGAGGCTCCCGGCATCGCCGCTGCCGCCCGCGCCGCCGCGCAGGGCGGACTGGACGGTGAGACGCTCGCCCGGCTGGCACCGTCGGCGGCGCAGGGGCTGCGCGTGCTGTCGGGGGTGTCCCGGCCCGACCGCTGGCCCGAGCTGCCGTCCGCCGCGCTCGACGACGTGTGGACCGTGGCGCGCTCGCTGGCGGAGTGGACCGTCGTCGACACCGGCTTCTGCCTGGAACGGGACGAGGTGCTCAGCTACGACACCCGCGCTCCGCAACGCAACGCCGCGACGCTGTCGGCCCTGGCCGCCGCGGACATCGTCGTCACGGTCGGCGCCGGTGACCCCGTCGGTGTCGCCCGGCTGGTCCGCGGCCTGGCGGAGCTCGCCGAGCTCCGGCTGGGGGCGGAGCGGCTCGTCGTCGTCAACCGCGTGCGGGCCTCGGCGACCGGCCCGGACCCCCGGCGAGCCGTCGCGAGTGCCCTCGCCCGGTACGCAGGGGTGGGCGAGGTGCTGACCGTCCCGGACGACCAGGCGTCGTGCGACGGCGCGCTGCTGGCCGGCCGCACGCTGCGGGAGCACGCCTCCGGCAGCCCGGTGCGCAAGGCGATCGCGTCGCTCGCGGCACGGCTCGCCGCGACCGTCCCGGTGGGCTGACCTCGGCTCCGGCACACTGGGCGCGTGCGCGTCTACCTGCCTGCCGCCCTCGACCAGCTGCCGTGCGAGCAGGTCGGTCCGGGGCGCGGGCACGCGGTGACGCCCGAGCTCCGCGCCGGGTTGCCGGGCGAGGACGACGAAGCCTGGGAGTACGCCGCGCTGCTGGCCGCCGCTGACGACGCGCTCGAGCTGCTGGGCCGCCACCCCGGCTCGCCGCGGCTGCGCGTGGTGCTGGCGGCCGACGTGCCCGACGGGCTGGTCGACGCCGGGACCGGGCCGGACGAGGTGGCCAGTGCCGTCGACCTCGTCGCCGGCGTCGCATGGGCCACCGTGGTCAGCGTGCACGTCGACGAGCCCGCCGCGGCCCTGGACGTGGTGGCGGCGCTCGCGGGGGATCCCGCTGCGGAGGACCGGCTCGTCGAGCGCGAGCTGCTCTGGTACGACGTGACGGAGGTCGGGCGCATCCCGTCCTGACCGGTTGCGCGCCGGCCGGGTCGTGCCTCTCGCCGGACTGTCGCTGCTTCGTCGCTGCTCGGTCGCTGCTCGGTCTCTGCTCCGTCGCTGCTCGGTCTCTGCTGGTCGCTGCTCGGTCTCTGCTCGGTCCGTGCTCTGTCACGGGGCGCTCCGGCCGGCGCTGGTCCGGCGTGGTTTGGTCACACCCCTACGCTCCGGTAGTCTTGCCCGCCGGTACGACCTCCTGGTCGCGCCGTACGGCCCGCCGCGGGGTCGGCGGGCGAACTCGGACGGTTATACCCCCATGGGGTATGGTGTAATTGGCAGCACGAGTGATTCTGGTTCACTTAGTCTAGGTTCGAGTCCTGGTACCCCAGCGTGTGACCTGCATGGTCGCGGCTCGCAGAGCGAGTCGGCTAGCATGGTCACTCCCGCGAGGCGGAAGCCTCGTGGCGTCGGGCCCCCGTTGTGTAGCGGCCTAGCACGCCGCCCTCTCACGGCGGTAGCGCCGGTTCGAATCCGGTCGGGGGTACGAGCAAGGCCCGGTCACCGAGGGTGGCCGGGCCTTTGTGTTCCCGGTGTTCCCGGTGCCGACCGTCGACGCCGGCCGAGCCCGCTGAGCCCGCTGAGCCCGCTGAGGCGCCCCGGCGCAGCCGCCTCAGTCGGCGGTGCGGCGCAACACCTCCGTCAGGCGGTTGGCCGCAGAGACGACGGCGGCAGCGTGCAGACGGCCCGGCTGCCGCGAGAGGCGCTCGAGCGGGCCGGAGACGGACACCGCGGCCACCACGCGGCCGGACGGGCCGCGCACGGGGGCGGACACCGACGCGACGCCGATCTCGCGCTCGGACACCGACTGCGCCCAACCCCGGCGGCGCACTCCCGACAGGATGGTCGCGGTGAACTTGGCGCCCTGCAGCCCGCGGTGCAGCCGGTCCGGCTCCTCCCACGCCAGCAGGATCTGGGCGGCCGAACCGGCGAGCATCGTCAGCGTCGCGCCCACCGGGATCGAGTCGCGCAGACCGACCGGGCGCTCCGCGGCCGCCACGCAGATGCGCATGTCGCCCTGGCGTCGGTACAGCTGGGCGCTCTCGCCCGTGTGGTCGCGCAGGGCCGTGAGCACGGGGCCGGCGGCGGCCAGCAGCCGGTCCTCGCCGGCGGCGGTCGACAGCTCGGACAGGCGCGGCCCGAGGACGAACCGCCCCTGCAGGTCGCGGGCGACGAGGCGGTGGTGCTCGAGCGCGACGGCGAGCCGGTGGGCCGTGGGGCGGGCGAGGTGGGTGGCCGTCACGAGCTGGGCGAGCGTGGCAGGGCCGGCCTCGAGAGCGCTGAGGACCGCCGCCGCCTTGTCCAGGACGCCGACTCCGCTAGAGTTGTCCATAGGTCGATACTGTCGTCTCGACTGCTGAGATGCAAGTCTGGTGCACGTCCGAAGCACGTCCGATGCAACGTCCGGCGTGGGTCCACCACCCGCGCCAGACATGAGACGCCTCGACCGAGGGGCGGACCGCTGAGCCACAGTAGCCCGGCCATCCGGACGACCACGATCACGAGGGACCACAGGACATGGCAGGAACGCTGGCGGAGAAGGTCTGGCAGGCGCACGTGGTGCGCCCCGGCGAGAACGGCGCGCCCGACCTCCTCTACATCGACCTCCACCTGGTGCACGAGGTGACCAGCCCGCAGGCGTTCGAGGGCCTGCGGCTCGCCGGCCGGAAGGTCCGTCGCCCGGACCTGACCATCGCCACCGAGGACCACAACACCCCGACGCTCGACATCGACCTGCCGATCGCCGACGTGACCAGCCGCACCCAGATCGACCAGCTCCGGACCAACGCCGCGGAGTTCGGCATCCGGCTGCACTCGCTCGGCGACTCCGACCAGGGCATCGTCCACCAGGTCGGCCCGCAGCTCGGCCTGACGATGCCCGGCCTGACGGTGGTCTGCGGGGACTCGCACACCTCGACCCACGGCGCGTTCGGCGCGCTGGCGTTCGGCATCGGCACCAGCGAGGTGGAGCACGTCCTGGCCACCCAGACGCTGCCGCTCGCGCCGTTCAAGACGATGGCGATCACGGTCGAGGGCCGGCTGCCCTCGGGCGC